>NZ_JAOPXQ010000113.1 GCF_025965075.1 Aeromicrobium sp. | reverse complement strand
GGCATCTGGGCCGCCGTCCTGATCGCCGTCGTGGGCGCCGCGTCGACCGTCGGTGCGCAGACGAGCAACGACCTCGCCCTGCCCGGGACGGGCAGCCAGGACGCCAAGGACCTCCTGACCGAGAAGTTCCCGCCGCAGCAGAACGGCGCCAACCCGATCGTCTTCGACGTCCCGAAGGGCAAGCTCACCGACGCCGCGAACTCCCACGCCGTCGAGGCCGCGGTCAAGCAGATCCGCAAGCAGCCGCACGTCCACAGCGTCACCGATCCGCTGAGCAGCGGCGGGAAGACCGCGGGCCTGCTGTCGAAGGACGAGCAGACCGCGTTCGCGCCGGTCCTGATGGACGTCGGATCTGTTGAGCTGACCGAGGAGGTCGCTCGTGACGTCCTCGACGCCACCAAGGCGGCGCAGGAGGCGGGGATCACCACGGCCGCCGGCGGGTCCATCGGGTCGAGGCGCGGCTGGTGCAGGTGCGCGCGCGGGAGTCCGCCGTCCGCCGGCAGCTCGCGCCGCTCGAGGCCCAGGCGCGCCGGCTCGCGGCGCAGGCTCGCTCGCTCCAGGCCCAGGCGAACCAGCTCCAGGCGCAGGCGGGCGCACTCCAGCGCCGGGCGGACCAGCTCGATGCGCGGAAGGCTGCGCTCGAGCGGCAGGGCGCCGCGTTGCAGGCACGGGGTGATCAGCTCGAGGCCCAGGCGGCGGTCCTGCAGGCGGAGGCGGCGTCGCTGAAGGATCAGGCCGACTCGCTGCAGGCGCAGGCCAACCAGCTCAAGGCCCAGCAGGAGCAGGCCGAACGCGAGAAGAAGCAGGCCGAGAAGCTGCAGGACGAGCTCACCCAGATGATGACCGCCGCCGGCGGCGACGACCGCGGGACCGACACTCGGGTGGTCACGCTCCAGAAGGGCCTCTCCGACACCGAGGGGGTCGTCACGCTGACCCCGCCGCAGATCAACAAGAAGGGCGACGTCTTCCTGCTGTCGGCCATTCCGTCGACCGCGCCGGCGTCCGACGACACCGCCCGCCTCGTCTCGCACGTCCGCGACACCGTCCTCTCGAAGACCAACGAGGGGGGTGGGATCCGGTCGTACGTCGGCGGGTACACGGCGTCGTACGTCGACCTCGCCTCGCTCATCTCCGCGCGGCTGCTGCTGGTGATCGGCACCGTGATCCTGCTCGGCTTCCTGCTCCTGATGGTGGCGTTCCGGTCGCTGCTGATCCCGCTGCAGGCCGCTGTGACGAATCTGTTGTCGGCCGCTGCCGCGTTCGGGGTCCTCACTGCGGCATTCCAGTGGGGGTGGGGGATCTCGTTGCTGGGGATCCACACCGCGGACTCGACGGTCCCGATCGCGAGCTATGTCCCGTTGATGATGTTCGCGGGCCTCTTCGGGCTCTCGATGGACTACGAGGTGTTCCTCGTCAGTCACGTCCAGCAGCACGTGCACCGGGATGAGGAGGCCACGGAGTCGGTGCACTCGGCGCTGATGGCCAGCGCGCGGATCACGACGGCCGCGGCGCTGATCATGGCGTCGGTGTTCGCGAGCTTCATCCTCGACAGCGACCCGACGATCAAGCAGTTCGGCGTGGGGCTCTCGGTCGCGGTGCTGCTCGCGGGGATCCTCGTGGTCACGCTCGCCCCGGCGGCGTTGGTCATCTTCGGCCGAGCGGCCTGGTGGTTGCCCCGTTGGCTGGACCGGATCCTCCCCCACGTCTCGATCGAGGGCGACGGCGGCGCTCCCGACGGTCACCGTCACCGCTCCGGGTGAGGTCGGCCCCGGCGACGCAGCACCTCGGCCAGGACGGCGGGCTCGTCACTGATGATCCCCTCCACCCCCATGCCGATCATCCGGTCGATCGACGGCACATCGTTGATCGGCCAGCTCATCACGAGCGGAACGTGGCGCCGGAGACGGGACACGACCTCGGCGTCCAGGAGGGACCGGTGGACGGAGACCCCGTGGAAGCTCCGACCCGGCAGTCGGTGCGCCAGGGCGGCCAGCTCACGAGGTCGTCGCGCCGACAGGACGGGCCACACGTGCGCGAGCCGCGCCAACGCCTCGACGTCGGGCCAGTGCCGGCCGCAGACCATGACCGGTCGGTCGTGCCCGCTCTCGTGGAGCAGCTGGGAGACCGCGGCGCCCACGCCGGTCCCCCACCCCTTGAGGTCGAGCATGAACGTCGTGCCGTGCCGGTCGGCCTCCAGCAGCTCCTGCAGACCGAGGCGGGGTGCCGACGCCGACGCCAGCTCCCACCGGTCCCAGAGGAACGGCAGCGGGCCGGCGGTCTTGAGGTGCCTGACCTCGAGCCGGCCGCGGTGGTGGTGGATGTCGCACTCGATGACGTCGACGCCGAGCACATTGGCCTCGTGGAGCCCGGCGAGCGAGTTGCCGGCCCGGTGAGCGATCGCGACGGTGCTCACCGCGCAGTTCTCTCGGCGGACTCGTCGTCTCGGACCGGTGGTCGTGCGACCAGGGCCGCCCGGCGGTCCCGCCGCCGCTCCAGCGCCAGCGCCAGCGCCGCGAGGTGTCCGATCAGCACCAGGACGACACCGGCCACCACGTCCAGGATGTAGTGGTTCGCGGTCACCACGACCGCGACGCCCATGAGGACCGGCACGACCATGCCGTCACGGAGCCGGACGAAGATCCTGGGGTGCCAGATGCCGCTCCACACCATCGTGGTGACGATCAGCGGCCAATGACCCCCGATGTAGACCCAGTTGGCGAGGGTGGCGAGGACCGGGGATGACGCGATCGGCTCCGCGACCGACTCCTCGACGTAGATGCCGAGCCGCTGCTCGCACTCGATGATGACCTGGGAGTGACGAAGCGCCTCGTCGACTGAACCCTTGGTGAGGCCCCGGGCGCCGAAGTACGCCGCGATCGCACCGACGGCCAGGATGGTCTGTCTGAGGATCCACCACGCCACGGCGCCTCCTTGTCCTCACCCTCAGTCTGGGCAATGAACGCGCCGCTGGCCCCGGGCCAAGGTCCCGTCGTCCGAGGGACGGTCGTCAGGCGGCAGCCGGCACCACGGCAGGGGTCCGGCGGGCCAGCCGCCGGGTGGCGATCAGGCTGGCGCCGCCGAGGGCCGTGGCAGGCAGCCAGGCCAGGGACGCCTTGAGGCTGACCGCCGCAGCGGCGGCGGTCCAGGGGATGCCCAGCGCGACCAGTGCCATGACGAGGGCCCCCTCACGCGGGCTCGCGCCGTTGGGTCCCGGCACCACGCCGGCGACCTGGCTGGCACCGAGGGCACCCAGGAGCTCCAGCGGGGAGAGGGTGTGGCCGGTCGCGCCCAGCGTCCCGAGCAGCAGGAGGGCGATCGTCGCCTGGTAGGCCATCGAGAGGACCAGCCCGTGCAGGAGGCTCCTCGCCGGGGGCAGTGGTCCGGACGGGAGCAGCTGCGGGCGGACGCGCCGCACCACCAGCAGCACGAGGATCCCCGCCGCGCCGATGCCCAGGGCGACGAGCAGCATTCGCACGGGGAGCGCCGCCCCGGCGAAGACCACGAACACCGTCAGGCCGATGGCACCCACCAACCGGTCCACCGCGACGCTCGCCAGTGCGTCGCCGCGACCGACGTCGGCACGGGTCAGGCGGCGCATCCGCCAGAGGTCGGCCCCGACATGAGCGGGGGTCAGCAGGCCCAACAGCTCGGACTCCGCGTAGGCACGCGTGTGCCACCAGCGCCCCAGGTCCGCATTCGTCACGGCCCGCCAGCGCAGCGGGCACAGGACGTACTTGCCCACGACCCAGGGCAACAGGCCCAGCAGGACAGGCCATGGGGACACGGACGGAAGTCCTGGCAGGGTCAGGACCGGAACGGCAACAGCCACGGCCGCACCCAGGACCAACGACACCCGCGAGTGCAGCACAGCACGCAGCGACAACATAGGTTGATGAGTCTTTCTCCCCCTGGAGAAACTCCAGCAAGTCAAGCAGATCGGTGGTGACGGGGGCCCGATGTCCCGCGCAGGACGGCATGTCGCCCCCGTGCGCGGGCTCCCGTGGTCGTGGTCCAGTGGCCCCTGGCGGTGCTCAACGACGCCGGCTGACCGGGAGAGCAGGTGGGCCCGGCGGATCGGGACCAATGACAGGTGCGACGACGGAGCCGGGCGAGCAGCCTGAAGAGCCAAACCACTACCTGAAGAGGAGAGAACGCATGAGCAGCAGCATTGCCCGTCGACCCCAGGGACCACTCGCCGAGCTCATGGACTGGCTCGAGAACGAAGGCCCGCTGAACCCCAAGAAGATCGGCGCCGCCCCAGCCGTACCGGTCGAGGACTTCGTCGAGGACGGGAAGTACGTCGTCCGTGCGGAGCTCCCCGGCATCGATCCTGACAACGACGTGACTGTCACCCTCGACGACGACCTGTTGATCATCAAGGGCGAGCGCCGAGAGGAGAAGAGGGACAAGAACCGCCAGGAGATGCGCTACGGGTCCTTCACCCGGACGGTGCGCATTCCGTCGGTGCCCGCCCCGAACAGATCGAGGCGACCTGCAACGACGGGATCCTCGAGGTGCGGGCCCCGGTCGAGGGCGAGGAAGCAGCACCACGGCCCATCGCGATCAAGCGCGGCTCGTAACGCGGGTCGGGAGCAGGCGTGACCGAGTCGCCGAGCGGCCACCCCGTGGTCGTGGGCGTGCGCCGACGCCGCGGTCCGGCCGGCTACCTGCCCTGACGGTCAGGCGGGGTCTCGCCCGCCGAGGCTCTCCCCTTCGACGTGCTGGACCTCGGCGTCCGGACCGGGGAAGATCAGTCCCTCGTGCCCGGAGTCCGACCAGCGCACCAAGAATGGCGGACCGCCGTCCTCGCCCCGGGCCTCGAGGATCTCGGCCTCCCTGACCGTCTCGCCCACGTGCGTGCTGTGCACGATCAACGTGTCGCCCACCACGGCGTGGATCCCGTTCGACATCAGCCTCACCTCCGACCAGATTCCTGAGCGGCAGTCGGGCCACCACCCTTGCCCGCCAGAGTCCGTCGCGGCCACCGGAGAACCCAAGGGTCCAAGGTCATGGATTCGGGTGCGGACCTGACGTCGTCCGCCGGGACGCTGTCTCCCGCTCTATGAACGACGCTCCACGACCACGGGGCGTTCCAAGCACCGGCTCAGGCAAGTCCGAAGAGCTGCAGGTAGCCACGCCAGAGCGGCTGCCCGATGAACAGCCCCACCGCGGCCCCGGTGAGCAGGAATGGACCGTGCGGGACACGCGACCGGGCGTCGGCCCGCCCTGAGACGAGCAGGCCGACGCCGACCACAGCGCCGACTGTGAAGCCCGCGAGCAGACCGACGAGGCTCGCACCCCATCCCGACCAGCCCAGCACCAGCCCCAGCACCGGCGCAAGGGCCACGTCACCGAGCCCCATGCCGCGTCCCTTCGTGGCCAGGTGGATCCCGCCGTACACCGCGAGCCACAGAGCGGTCGACAGCATCGCTCGCGAGACGTGGCCGGCGTTGCCGGTCACTGCCGCGATCGCCAGGGCTGCCACGACACCCACCGCGACGAGGCCCGTGATCGAGAACGGCAGGCGTTGGTGGTCGAGGTCGATCATGAACAGCGCCACCGCTCCGGCCGTCAGCACGAGCACGGCGCCGACGTACACGGAGGGCCCGAGGCGCCAGGCGCTCAGTGCGAAGAGGACTGCCGTGGCGAGCTCGACCAGTGGATAGCGCACCGCGATCGGTGCCGCGCAGTCACGGCACCGCCCGCGGAGCAGGAGCCATGACACCACCGGGACGTTGTCGTGCATGCGGACCGGTGAGTGGCAGACCGGACAGCTCGATCCCGGTCTCACGACCGACATGCCCATGGGGACCCGATGGATGACGACGTTGAGGAACGACCCCACGACCAGGCCCAGGACACCGACGATCGCGACGAAGAACGGCACGGGGATCAGCGGCTCGCTCATGGGACCTGCACGGGAAGGAAGGACGCCCGCATGCGTGCCGCCTGCGCCCAGCCGCCGAACACCACCAGACGCTCCCGCCAGGTGACCACCATGGCCGCGAAGTCGACGTCGCCGGCGGGCTGCGTGGAGTGCTCCGCGAACGCACCGGCTGCAAGGTCCCAGCTCAGGTCCACCGATGCCAGGGTCTGGTCACCGGACTCCGTCGCCGTGCGCAGCAGGAACGCCTCGAAGGTGGCGAGGTCGGCATGATGCATCTGGCGCAGCGCGCCCTCCAGGTCACCTCCGGCGATCATTGCCCCGGCCACGGCCACACACTCCTCGGCCGTGGCCTCGAGGTCCGCGACGAGCTGTGCGCACGTCCGTCCGTCGAGCCTTCGCTCCATCGCCAAGTCCGGCGGATCGACCTCGAGGCCCTCGACGGCATCGAGATGGCTCAAGGACTGGAACCGGTTCACCAGCATGGCGTGGACGGATGGATCGAAGGTGGCGACCATGGCCTCTCGCGACCGCTCGAGGAGCTGGCGCGGTGTCACACCTTCCAGGCTGATCCCGGTCAGCGACCTGTTCACCGCCTCCCCCACGCCTGCCAGCTGCGCGGACGGGTCGGGGGCCCTGTCCAGCCCGCTCTCCAGCAGCAGCAGCTGCAGCACATGGACGTCCGCTGCCCACATAGCGAGCAGCGCCAGCCGGGGCTCCCGAGCGTCGGCGTAGTCGCGCGACAGGGATGCGTAGCCCTCGAGCAGCTCGAGGAGCTCGCGGTGACCAGCGGCGGCGACGTCGTCGTTCTCGGCGCTTCGAGTCGAGGGGGCGTTCATGGCGTGCTCCATTTCGGTGTCAGCCGGCCTTGCCACGCCGCCGGAGGCCACGCCTACGGGGATCGTCCGAAGGCGGCAAGGGCGGTACGGGCAGAACGACTTCCGCATCCTCGACCAAGGACGCCTCATCGTGCACCTCGGCCGCCTCCGGCTCCTCGGTCGGCGCCGCCTCGCGTGAGGTCGGCGGCAGGCCAGCCGGCGGAGGCACGTGGGCGACATCCCGCTCGACCGCGACCTGCGCCGAGGGCAGTCCCACGGGGCCGGCGGGCGACGCGGTCTGATGCACGGGACCGAGCTCATGCCCCGAACGATGGGGACCGGAGGGGCTGAGTGTGGGTCG
>NZ_JAOPXQ010000083.1 GCF_025965075.1 Aeromicrobium sp. | reverse complement strand
GACCTTGCTCTCGACACCGAACTCGCGTGCGAGCTCGTGGACTCTTACAGCCACTCTTCTCCTTCAGGGGGGTCCGACCCCGAAGGAGGATCAGACCACTAGTTGACGAACGTGCTCATTGCGCAGTTCTCATCGCGCAGTACTCATCGGCCGAAGCCATCGTGACTAGTCATGAGCGTGTGCTCCGATTTCGTGTCGGTGAACGCCCGCAGGTGCGGACGTCCGTGGTGGTCAATCTGTTGGTCCGGGATCCTCGACGACGGCGGACAGTGCGCTCAGGTCCAGTGGCCCCTCGACTCGAAGGGCCCGACCGAACGCCTTGCGGCGTGTCGCGAGCTCCAGGCACCGGGCCGTGGGGTGAAGATGCGCCCCTCGCCCCGGAAGCGTTCCGTGCAGATCCGGTGTCACGACGACTGTCGTGGACTCCTGAACTGCGACGACCCGCACCAGAGTGGTCTTGTCCGCACGCTGCCGGCAACCGACGCACGTCCGAACGACCTCCACCAGTCTACCTGTTTCGGGGCGGGTTCGCGCCATCGGTCACCGTCCGTCGGTGCGCGGGGCCTCGGTGTCCGACCGGATGTCGATGCGCCACCCGGTCAGCTTGGCGGCGAGGCGGGCATTCTGCCCCTCCTTGCCGATCGCCAGCGACAGCTGGAAGTCGGGGACCACGACACGCGCCGACCGGGTCGCGGCGTCGACGATCGTGACGCTCTTGACCTGCGACGGCGACAGGGCGTGGCCGATGAAGTCCGCGGGGTCGTCGCTGAAGTCGACGATGTCGATCTTCTCGCCGTGCAGCTCGTGCATGACGTTGCGCACGCGCGAGCCCATGGGTCCGATGCACGATCCCTTGGCGTTGATGCCGGGGACGTTGGCGCGCACCGCGATCTTGGTGCGGTGGCCCGCCTCGCGAGCGATCGCGACGATCTCGACGGATCCGTCGGCGATCTCCGGGGCCTCGAGGGCGAACAGCAGCTTGACCAGGTTGGGGTGGGTCCGCGAGACCTTGACCCGCGGCCCGCGGAGGCCCTTCTCGACCTCGTAGACGTATGCCTTGAGGCGCTCGCCGTGGGCGTACTTCTCCTCGGGGACGCGCTCCGTGCCGGTCAGGATGGCCTCGACCCGACCGAGGTCGAGCATGACGTCGTGCGGGTTGCGACCCTGCTGGATGACGCCCGAGACGATGTCGCCGACCTTGCCGGCGAACTCGCCGTACTTCGACTCGTCCTCGGCGTCTCGGATGCGCTGCATGATGAGCTGGCGCGCGATCGTGGCGGCGAACCGGCCGAAGTCCTCGGGGGTGTCGTCGAACTCCGGGGTGAAGCTCGGCGCGACGCGCACCGGCTCCTCGCCCTCGGCCGGCTCGGGAGCCGGCGGGACCTCGAGGCGTTCCTTGGCCCACACCGTGACGTGCCCGGACTTGCGGTCGAGCTCGACGCGCGAGTGCGGGTGGGAGCCGCCGACCTTGTGATAGGCCGACAGCAGGGCGGTCTCGATGGCTTCGCAGACCACCCCGAACGGGATGTCCTTCTCGCGCTCGAGGGCGCGCAGAGCGGCCATGTCGATGTCCATCAGGCGTCCTTCCGATTGAGCTCGATCTGCACGAGCGCTGATTCGATCTGGGTGTACGGGTAGCGGGTCGTCGTCCGACCCACGATGTCGACGCCGTCGTCGTCGCTGGCACCGATGCGCCCGTCGACGGAGGACTCGTCGAGGAGGCGGAGCCGGACGAGCCGGCCCTCGTTGCGCCGCCAGTGCCGCGGCGCGGTCAGCGGGCGGTCGACGCCCCGTGACGTGACCTCGAGCGTGTAGGGGGTGTCCCCCATCACGTCGCTCGAGTCGAGCACCTCCGAGAGGGCGCGCGTCGCATCCGTGATGTCGTCGATCCCCACGCCGCCGTCGCGGTCGAGCGCGACGAGCAGGACACGCTTCTTGCCGGCGGGGGTGAGCTCCAGGGCCTCGAGATCGAGCCCGAGCGCTGACACAGTGGTTGCGACGAGGGTCTCCAGACTGTCCGTCATGGTTCGTCCTCCGTCTTCTGTTGTGGGCACTGCGTGTGCGATGTGTCGGGACCACCCTACCGAACTCGCGGAGGGTAATCTGCCACGGTGATCAGCCGACGCGTGCTCCTCGGGACCGGCGCCGCCGTGGCAGGGGCTGCGGCCGTGGTGGGCGTGGCCGAGGCGACCCACGTGCTCGACGACGCGGCCCGCGCCGTGGGCATCGAGCCCAAGCCCCAGCCCGATCCGCGGGACGACCGTATCGTCCGCACTGCCGCGCAGGACCTCGCCGCGCTGCTGGCGACGGTCGAGGCGACGGCGGCGCGTCATCCCACGCTCGAGCTCGCCGACTTCGAGGCGATCGGCCGAGAGCACCTCGCCGCACTCGGCGGCAGCACCGCCGCGACCGACCCCGCGCGCGTCGCCGGGTCCGCCGGCGCAGCGGTCACGGCGCTCCGCAAGGCGTACGTCCAGCAGTCGCGGGCCCGCGCGGCCCAGGCCGCGGAGGCCTTCTCCCCCGCCCTGGTCCGGGTCCTGGCCTCGATGTCGGCCGGGCTCGCCCAGTGCGCCGACGCGATCGGCGACCTGCGATGACGACCACCGAGGCGTGGCAGGGCTGGCTCGCGCTCGAGCACGAGGCCGTGTGGCTGTATCCCGTCATCGGCGCCCGGTTCGACGCGCTCGCCGAGCGGGCCCGCGGCTCCCACGCGGCGCACCGCAGCACCCGCGACCGGCTGCTGGCCCGGCTGCACGCCCTCGACGTCGAGCCCGAGGTGGCACGCCTGACGTACGACGTCACGACCCTGCGCACCGCGAAGCAGGCCGTGCGGGCGGCGCGACGGGTCGAGCGCGGCATCGCGGCCGCCTGCATCGCGCTGGTGGGCGAGAGCGCCGACGAGGACACCCGGACGTACGCGATCACGGGCCTGCGGCGGGCCGCCCTCGCGGACCGGACGTGGGGTGGATCGCCAAGGGCGTTCCCGGGGCTGTCGGCTCAGTCCTGAGGGGACGTGCGGACGAGGCGCAGGCGGGTGCCGTCCTCGACCCACTCGAAGTCGGCCCGCTCGGCGAAGAACTCGTCCACGGCCCGGGCGCAGCCCGACCACGAGTGGTAGTCGTCGACCATCAGGACCCCGCCGACGCTCAGGTGCGGGACGACGCGCTGCAGCGCCACCATGGTCGACTCGTACCAGTCCCCGTCGAGGTGCGCGAAGGCGATCGGGCCCGCCGGGTGCAGGGTCTCCTCGAACAGGCCCTGGACGAGTCGCACCCGATGGTCGTCCACGGGATAGCCGGCGTCGGCGAACGCCGCGGTGACCCGGCTCAGGAGGTCCGTCTGGTAGCCGTAGTAGTCGCTGCCGCCGGGCCCCTTGGCCTTGCCGCTGACGATCGTGGCGTAGCGCTGGTGCACGTCCTCGCCGTCCTCCGCGGTGGGCGGCGGGATCTGGCCGAACACGTCGTGGACCGCCAGCTCGCGGTCCGGCTCCTTGAGGGCCGTCAGCAGGATCGCGGAGCCACCCATGGCCGCCCCCGTCTCCAGGAACGATCCCTCGACGCCGCGCGCCTGGACGTCGGCCACGACGGCGCACATCTCGATGAGCTCCGGGACGCGGATCATCGTCAACCGGTGGGCGGTCACGTGCAGCAGGACGCGGCTGACCTCCGGCGAGAGCTCGGTGGTGTTGGCCACCAGGCCGTACAGGCCGTCGATGTCGGCCTGCGCGCGCTTGAGCCGCGCGCGCGCGACCCGCAGCGACCTGCCCTGCTCCTTGTGCCGCGCACGAAGCTCGGCCAGGGCCGACCTGGCCTCGGCCCGCTGCGCCTTGGCAGTCGCCAGCTTGGACTCGAGGTCAGAGACCCCCATCCGACGACGTATGGCTGCCTTGATCCGACTCACTGCGCCCCCTGGCGAAGATGGTCTGCACGACATCGGCGAGCGGGACCTCGGTGCGGTCCCCCGTCGCTCGATCCTTGATCTCGACCATACCGTTCACGAAGCCCTTGCCGACGACGACGATCGTCGGCACGCCAATGAGTTCTGCGTCCTTGAACTTCACGCCCGGCGACACCTTGCCGAGGCGGTCGTCGAACAGGACGTCCAGGCCCTCGCCGACGAGATCGGCGTAGAGCTGCTCCGCGCCGGCGACGACGGTCTCGTCCTTGCCGGCCACGATCAGGTGGACGTCGAAGGGCGCGAGCTCCCGGGGCCAGACCAGGCCGGCCTCGTCGTGGGCGTACTCCGCGACGGCCGCGACGGCCCGGGAGACGCCGACGCCGTACGAGCCCATCGTGACCGTGACGAGCTTGCCGTTCTGGTCGAGGACCTTGAGGTCGAGCACCTCGGCGTACTTGCGGCCGAGCTGGAAGATGTGGCCCATCTCGATGCCGCGGGCGAGCTCCAACGGTCCCGAGCCGTCGGGAGCCGGGTCCCCGGCGCGCACCTCGGCGGCCTCGATCGCACCGTCGGACGTGAAGTCGCGCCCGGCGACCAGGTCGATGACGTGCGAGCCCTGCACGTCGGCGCCGGTGACCCAGCGGCTGCCGTCGACGACGCGCGGGTCGGTCAGGTAGCGGATGCCGGTCGCGTTCTCGGTGCCGAGCGCGCCGGGCCCGATGTAGCCCTTGACGAGACCGGGGTGGGCCGCGAAGTCCTTCTCCTCGAACGGCTCGACCTCGGCGGGGGCGACCTGGGTCTCCAGGCGCTTGGCGTCGACCTCACGGTCACCCGGCAGGCCGATGGCCAGCGGCTCGCGCGTGCCGTCGGGGTGGCGCAGGACCACCAGCACGTTCTTGAGCGTGTCGCCGGCCTCCCACGGCCGGTCGTCGCGCGGGAACGCCGCGTTGAGGTGGTCGACGAGGGTGTCGATCGTCGGTGTGTCGGGGGTCTGCTCGGCGTGGGCCGCGGGGATCCCGTCGTACGCCACGGGGTCGGGCGCCACGGTCGTGACGGCCTCGACGTTGGCCGCGTAGCCGCCGGGTGAGCGGACGAACGTGTCCTCGCCCGTCGGCGACACCGCGAGGAACTCCTCGCTGGCCGATCCGCCCATCGCGCCGGAGTCGGCCTTGACGATGACGTACTCGAAGCCCAGCCGGTCGAAGATCCGGACGTACGCCGCACGGTGGGCCTGGTAGGCCGCCTCGAGCCCGGCGTCGTCGACGTCGAACGAGTACGAGTCCTTCATGATGAACTCGCGACCGCGCAGGATGCCGGCGCGGGGACGCGCCTCGTCGCGGTACTTCGTCTGGATCTGGTAGAGGCTCAGCGGCAGGTCCTTGTAGGACGAGTAGAGGTCCTTGACCAGGAGGGTGAACATCTCCTCGTGGGTCGGACCGAGCAGCATGTCGTTGCCCTTGCGGTCCTTGAGCCGGAACAGGTTGGGCCCGTACTCGGTCCACCGGTTGGTCGCCTCGTAGGGCTCACGGGGCAGCAGCGCCGGGAAGCGCACCTCCTGCGCGCCGATCTCGTCCATCTCCTCGCGGATGATGCGCTCGACCTTCGCCAGCACCTTCAGCCCCAGCGGCAGCCAGGAGTAGACCCCCGGCGCGACCCGCCGCACGTAGCCGGCG
>NZ_JAOPXQ010000079.1 GCF_025965075.1 Aeromicrobium sp. | reverse complement strand
CGACCGAGGCCTTCCTCCACGAGCCGCAGTCACGGCGCACCCCGTTCGTGATCGGTATCGCCGGCTCGGTCGCGGTCGGCAAGTCGACGACCGCGCGCCTCCTGAAGGAGCTGCTGGCCCACTCCCCCAGCCACCCGGTCGTCGAGCTCGTGACGACCGACGGCTTCCTGTTCCCCAACGCCGAGCTCGAGCGCCGCGACCTCCTGGACCGCAAGGGCTTCCCCGAGTCGTACGACCGCAAGGCCCTCCTGCGCTTCGTCATGGAGGTCAAGTCGGGCGTCGAGGTCGTCACGGCGCCGGTCTACTCCCACCTGACGTACGACCGCACCGACGAGCTCGTGACGCTCAAGGAGCCCGACATCGTCATCGTCGAGGGCCTCAACGTCCTCGCGCCGGCTCGCCCCCGCGGCGACGGATCGCCCGGCCTGGCGGTCAGCGACTTCTTCGACTTCTCGATCTACGTCGACGCGTCCGGCAAGGACCTGCGCCGGTGGTACATCGACCGCTTCCTGTCGCTCCGCAAGACCGCCTTCGCGGACCCCCACTCGTACTTTCACCGTTACAGCGCCTTCAGCGACGAGGAGGCCGTCGCCCGCGCGGGCGAGCTGTGGGACACGATCAAATGGCCCAAACTCAATGAGAACATCGCAACGACCCGCGGCCGCGCCACGCTGGTGCTCCGCAAGGGTCCCGACCACGCCGTCGACTGGGTCCGCCTCCGCAAGATCTGACCCTCACCCCCCGCCCCAGAGCCGCGAGTGGCGCAGTTCGAGTCTTGTGAGACGGCGTGTCGTCCAGTTCTGCGCCACTCGAGGACTGTTGTGCGCCACTCGGGGTCAGGACGACCCGATCAGCGCTCCCGCACGTACTCTCCCAGCCAGCCGGCGAGCCGGAACCCCATCGCCTCGTTGACCGCGATCATGGGCGCGTTGCTGGCGGCGTTGAACGTGTGGACGTACGAGCGACCGGCCAGCAGGTCGGCCGACGCGTGCATCGCCGCGACCTTCAGCGACAGCCCGAGGCCGTGTCCGCGGTGCGCGGGCAGGACGAGCGTGTCCCACTGGTAGGCGTCGTCCCGGTCGTCGTCGCTGAACACCAGCTGGGTGTGGCCGGCGAGGACCCCGTCGGGCGACATCGCGACGACGACCTGCATGACCCGCCCCTGCTCGACGAGCAGCGCCTCGTCGCGGCGGACCCGGCCGGCGTCGAAGAACTCGTTCTCCAGCGGATAGTCGCCTGAGGGCGCCTCCTGCACCAGCAGCGCCAGCAGACCGGCGTACTCGTCGACCCACTCCTGCGGGCACGGCCCGCGCCAGGTCCGCAGGACGTAGCCGTCCCGCACCGGTGCCTCCGGCAGCGAGGCGGGGAGTCGCAGGACGCGGTGGGCATCGGCAAGGTCCCGGCGGAAGCCGCGCGCCTCCGCGAAGGCCGTCCGGACGGAGCCGTCCGACCCCACGGGCCAGCGAGCCTCGGCGAAGAGCGTCGTGCGGCCCGCGGCCACCGCCATCTCCTCGAGCCTCGCCAGGATCGCGCTGCCGTGCCCGCGGCCACGATGCTCGGGCGGGACGGTGACCTCGACGTACGCCAGCGTGCGATTGTCCTGGTGCGGCAGCTCGAGGAGGCCGCCGCCCACGACCCTGCCCGCGTCGTCCCGCGCGAGCACACAGGACGCCGTGACGTACGGCGACTCGTCGAGGAGCTCGGCGCGCCGCTCGCGGAACGAGTAGGGCCGGTCCCACTCGTCGTCGTGCGCAGCGAGATAGGCGACGTGGTAGTCGCCGTACTGCTCGTCGTCGTGCGGGTCGAGCGGCTCGATCGTGGTCATCGCCGGACCGGTGGACCTAGAGGGCGAGAGTCTTGAGGACGACGCCCGCGAGGTGCTGGGCGACCTCGGCGGCCTCTTCGTGGGTGGCCGCCTCGACCATGACCCGCACGAGCGGCTCGGTGCCGGACTGCCGCAGCAGGACCCGACCCGAGTCGCCGAGCCTGGCGGCCGCGATCGCGACCTCACCCTGCAGGGTCGGGTCCGTGTCGGCGCGGGACTTGTCGACTCCCGGGACGTTGACCAGCACCTGCGGCAGCCGGGTCATCACCGCGGCGAGGTCTGACAGCGTCGACCCGGTCTCGTGCAGGCGGGCCGCCAGGTGCACCGCGGTCAGGACCCCGTCACCCGTCGTCGCGTAGTCGCCCATGATGACGTGCCCGGACTGCTCGCCGCCCATGTTGAAGGCACCGGCCCGCATCGCCTCGAGGACGTAGCGGTCGCCGACCGCCGTCTGGATGACCGTGATGTCGTGCTCCTGCATCGCCCGCACGAAGCCGAGGTTGCTCATGACCGTGGCGACGACGGTCTGGTCGGTCAGCCGCCCGGCGTCGCGCGCCGCGACGGCCAGGATCGACAGGATCTGGTCGCCGTCGACGACCGCGCCCGTCTGGTCGACGGCGAGGCAGCGGTCGGCGTCGCCGTCGAACGCGAAGCCCGCATCGGCACCGTGCTCCACGACGGCCTTCTGCAGGTCGCCGAGGTGGGTCGAGCCGCAGCGGTCGTTGATGTTGAGGCCATCGGGCTCGGCGTGGATCGCGATGACGTTGGCGCCGAGCTCCTCGAAGACGCGGGGCCCCACCTCGTACGCCGCACCGTTCGCGCAGTCCAGCACGACCGTGAGGCCCTCGAGCCGACGGGGCGAGGAGGTGACGAGGTGCTTGACGTACGCGCTGACGCCCGCGCGGCTGTCACCGATGCGGCCGACGTCGGCACCGGTGGGACGCTCCCACGGCTCCTCGAGACGGTTCTCGATCAGGACCTCGAGATCATCGTCCAGCTTGAGCCCGCCACGGGCGAGGAACTTGATGCCGTTGTCGGGCATCGGGTTGTGGCTCGCCGAGATCATGACACCCATGTCGGCGGCGAGGAACGACGTCAGGAACGCCGCGCCGGGTGTGGGGACGACGCCCAGGCGGTGGACGTCGACCCCGGCAGAAGCAAGGCCCGCGACCACCGCTGCCTCCAGGAATTCTCCTGAGGCGCGGGGATCGCGGGCCACGACTGCTGTGGGGCGCTGGTCGGCGAACGCGCCGGCCTCTCCCAGGACGTGGGCCGCGGCGACCGCGAGGTCGACGGCGAGCTCGGCGGTCAGATCACGATTCGCGAGTCCGCGAACGCCATCCGTGCCAAAGATCCGGCCCACGAACAATCAGCGCTTGCTGTACTGCGGAGCCTTACGGGCCTTCTTGAGACCAGCCTTCTTGCGCTCCTTGATGCGCGAGTCGCGCGTCAGGAGTCCGGCCTTCTTGAGGACCGGACGGTTGACCTCTTCGTCGATCTCGTTGAGCGAGCGAGCCACGCCGAGGCGCAGTGCGCCGGCCTGGCCGGTCATGCCGCCACCCGTGACACGGGCGATGACGTCGAACCGGTCCTGCAGACCCGTCTCGGCGAAGGCCTCCTTGGCAATCTGCTGGTGCAGCTTGTTGGGGAGGTACTCCTCGAGGGGCTTGCCGTTGACGGTCCAGACGCCGGTGCCCGGAACGATGCGGACGCGAGCGATGGCCTCCTTGCGGCGACCCGTCGCGGCACCCGGAGCGATCGTCGCGGGCTTGCTGGAGGTCTCGGAGCCGCCAGCGCTCTCGGATGTGTAAGCCACACCCTCGGCGTTGGTCTCGAACTCGGTCGTTTCGGTGGTGGTGTCAGCCACGATAAGCCTGCTTCTCTTCTTTACTGGGAGATCTGCGTGATCTCGAACGGCTGGGGCTTCTGGGCGCTGTGCGGGTGCTCGGGGCCGGAGTAGACCTTGAGCTTCGTGATCAGCTGATCACCCAGACGGTTCTTGGGAAGCATGCCGCGGACCGACTTCTCGATCGCCTTGCGCGCATCCTTGTCGAGCAGGTCACCGTAGGCGATGGACTTGAGTCCGCCCGGGTAGCCGCTGTGACGGTAGGCGAGCTTGTCGCGGCGCTTGTTGCCCGACAGGGCCACCTTCTCCGCATTGACGATGATGACGAAGTCGCCACCATCCACATGCGGAGCATAGGTCGGCTTGTGCTTGCCGCGGAGCAGCGTCGCAGCCTGGACGGCGAGACGGCCCAGGACGATGTCCTCGGCGTCGATGACGTGCCACTGACGGGTGATGTCAGACGGCTTGGGGCTGAACGTGCGCACGGCGTGACCTTCTCGTTCTTGATGTGGGTGATTCGGTGGTCGTTCCGGAGGCGAGAGCCATCCGGGACACGACACACTAGGTTAACCGGCACGAGCCACTCGGGTCAAAACGAGGTCGCTGTGTGGACCCGTTGACGCATGAGGTTTACCTCACCTCTAGGTTTGGTAGTGGACTGCAACATCTACGCAGCCCGACAATACGTCGTCACAGGAGACCCATCGTGACCGAGAACCAGACCCTGACTGTCCGCGACAATCGTACGGGTGAGGAGTTCGAGCTTCCCATCACCGACGGCACCGTCCGCGCCAGTGACTTCGGAAAGATCGGTCGTACCGATGACGAGCCCGGCCTCGCCGTCTACGACCCGGGCTTCACCAACACCGCCTCGACCCGCAGCGCCGTCACCTACATCGACGGCGACAAGGGCATCCTCGAGTACCGCGGCTATCCGATCGAGCAGCTCGCGGAGAAGTCGACCTACCTCGAGACCGCCTATCTGCTGATCCACGGCGAGCTGCCCACCAAGGAGCAGCACGAGCAGTGGGTGCACGAGATCACCTTCCACACCTTCCTGCACGAGAACCTCAAGTCCCAGCTGCAGGGCTTCCGCTACGACGCGCACCCCATGGGCATGCTGCTGTCGAGCGTGGGTGCACTGTCGACGTTCTATCCCGAGGCCCGCAACATCAAGGACCCCGAGATCCGTCACGACCAGATCGTGCGCCTGATCGCCAAGATGCCGACGCTGGGTGCCTGGGCCTTCCGCCACGCGCAGGGCAAGCCGTACGTCTACCCCGACAACGAGCTGTCCTACACCGAGAACTTTCTGTCGATGCTCTTCAAGATGAGCGAGCAGAAGTACAACCCGGACCCGCGCCTGGCCAAGGCCCTCGAGGTGCTGTTCATCCTGCACGCCGACCACGAGCAGAACTGCTCGACCAACGCGGTCCGCTCCGTCGGCTCCAGCCAGGTCGACCCCTACTCGGCGGTCAGTGCCGGCATCGCGGCGCTCTACGGCCCGCTGCACGGTGGCGCCAACGAGGCCGTGCTCAAGATGCTCAAGCGCATCAAGGTGCCGGAGAACATCCCGGCGTTCATCGAGGGCGTCAAGAAGGGTGACGAGAAGCTCATGGGCTTCGGTCACCGGGTCTACAAGAACTTCGACCCGCGCGCCACGATCATCAAGAAGGCCGTCGACGACGTCTTCGAGGTCACCGGGGTCAACCCGCTGCTCGAGATCGCGCAGGAGCTGGAGCGCATCGCGCTGGAGGACGACTACTTCATCTCCCGCAAGCTCTATCCCAATGTCGACTTCTACTCGGGCCTGATCTACGAGGCGCTGCAGTTCCCGCCCGAGATGTTCACGGTCCTGTTCGCGATCCCCCGCACCTCGGGCTGGCTGGCCCAGTGGCTGGAGCTCGTGGACGACAAGGAGCAGAAGATCGCCCGTCCCAAGCAGATCTACACCGGCGACCGTCGTCTCGACTTCGTGTCCGCCGAGGACCGCTGGGTCAAGTAGCCCACAGACGAAGGCCCCCACCACGACGGTGGGGGCCTTCGTCGTTCCCGGAGCCGATATCGTGGCCTGGTGCGCCTGCGACTCGATCTGTCCTACGACGGGACGGACTTCCGGGGCTGGGCGACCCAGCCGACGCTGCGCACGGTCCAGGGTGAGATCGAGTCGGCGCTCGCGCTGATCCTGCGCCTGCCCACCGTGCCCCAGCTGACCGTGGCCGGGCGCACCGATGCCGGGGTCCACGCCCGCGGCCAGGTCGCGCACGTCGATCTCGACGACGTCGACCCGCCGATCCTGGAGCGACGACTCCGCCGACTCCTGCCCGCCGACATCGCCCTGCGCGGCCTGACCCTGGCGCCCGAGGGATTCGACGCCCGCTTCGCCGCGCTGGAGCGGCAGTACGTCTACCGGATCTGCGACGGGCCGACCGGGCCGGACCCGCTGACGCGTGCTTACGTCGTCTCGCACGGCCGGCGGCTCGACACCGACCTCATGAACGCCGCGGCGCAGCACCTGCTCGGCGAGCACGACTTCGCGTCGTACTGCAAGCGGCGTGAGGGGGCCACGACGATCCGCACCCTGCGGGAGCTCGCGACGGTCCGCGAGGGCGACATGCTGGCCACCACGGTCCGCGCCGACGCGTTCTGCCACTCGATGGTGCGGGCCCTGATGGGCGCGCTCGTCGCGGTCGGGGAGGGCCGCTTCCCCCCGGAGTGGGCCGGCTCGGTCCTCGCCGGGCTCACCCGGGACGCCCGCGTCCGGGTCATGCCGGCGCACGGCCTCGTGCTGGAGGAGGTCGTCTATCCCGACGCCGACGGCCTGGCCGCCCGCGCGCTCGAGGCACGCCGGCGCCGGGATGAGTGACCTCCGCCTGGTGCCCCTGTCGCTGGCGGTGTTCGAGGCGCTCGCCGCCGAGGACCGTGCCGCCGCGGCCGAGCTGCTGGGCCTGCCGATCCCGGTCGAGTTCGCCGAGGCCGTCGACATCTGGCGATTCATGATCCGCGTCGTCGCGGAGGACCCCGACAACGCCGACTGGGCGATGCAGGCGGTCGTCGTCGGCGCCGACACGATCGTCGGCAACGCCGGCTTCAAGGGTGCGCCCGCGTCCGGTCAGGCCGAGCTCGGCTACCGCATCGTGGCGAGTCATCGACGGCGTCGCTTCGCCGTCGGCGCGATCCAGGCGCTGCTCGAGCACGCCCGGGCGGAGCCGCGGCTGGACCGGGTCATCGCCAGGATCTCCCCTGACAACGACGCCTCGGTGGGGGTCGTGACGGCCGCCGGGTTCGTCCCCGACGGCGAGTGGATGAACCCGCGCTGGGGTCGCCAGCTCCAGTTCGTGACGGACGTCGCCACCCCGGAGTGAGAGACTCGGCCCATGCCCGTCACGTGGGAGGACGTCGTCGCGTACGCCGTCACGCTGCCCGAGGTCGAGGAGTCCACGTCCTACCGCACCCCGTCGCTGAAGGTCGCGGGCAAGCTCATGGGACGGCTTCGCACCGAGAGCGAGGGCGGGCTCGCCCTCAAGTGCAGCGCCGTCGACAAGGAGGCCCTCGTCGGCGGTGACAACCCGGCGTTCTACACGACCCCGCACTACGACGGCCACGACTACCTCCTCGTCGACCTCGACCGGGTCGATCGCCTCGAGCTGTTCGAGCTCGTGACGGACGCCTGGCACATCGCCGCACCTGCGGCCGTACGCCGGCGGCACGCGCCGTGAGCGTGACCTGCTGGCCCGAGGCGGTGCGCTGGCGTCCGCGATCGTCGACCCCGTGGACGCCAGCGCACCGCCCCACCCGCCCCGTCTGGGAGACTGACGACGTGGCCGATCACTACTTCGACGCAGTCCCGACGAGTGACGACCGGCGCAGCCAGGTCACGGCCAGCATCTGGGGCCGCGACCTCAGCTTCACGACGGCGACCGGGGTCTTCTCCCGCGAGGGGCTCGACAAGGCCACCGACGTCCTCCTGCGCAACAGCACGCCCCCGACCTCCGGCACCGTGCTCGACCTCGGCTGCGGCTGGGGACCCATCGCGTGCGCCGTCGCCGGCGCGGGCGCCACCGTCTGGGCCGTCGACCCCAACCAGCGCGCGCTCGAGCTGACGGCCCTCAACGCCGAGGCACTCGGCGTCGAGGTGCGCACCGCCCTGCCCGACGACGTCCCGGATGATCTCGTGGTCGACCAGATCTGGTCCAACCCGCCGATCCGGATCGGCAAGCGGGCGCTGCACGACCTGTTGCTCCGCTGGCTCCCCCGCCTCGCGCCGGACGGATCGGCCCGCCTCGTGGTCGGCAAGAACCTCGGCGCCGACTCGTTGCAGGCCTGGCTCGGCGAGCAGGGCTGGCCGGCCACGCGGGTGACCAGCGAGAAGGGCTTCCGGGTCCTCGAGGTCCGCCGAGCCGGCTGACACGAGCAACGCCCCGTACGACGAAACGCCCGCCACCGTGAGGTGACGGGCGTTCCAGTTGGTGCAGTGACTACTTGGCGTCGTCCTCGGCCGGAGCCTCGGTCTCTGCAGCGGTGTCGGTGCTCGCCTCGACCGTCTCGGCCGCAGCTGCGGCGTCGCCGGTCGCCTCGACCACGTCGACGTCCGTGCCCAGGTCGTCGGACGGAGCGTCCTCGGCCTCGACGACGGGCGCCTCGGCCGGCTGGTCAGCCGACTTCTTGGGCGTCTGGTTCTGCGCGCCGAACTGCTTGGCCTCGACGATCTCGATGACGGCCATGGGGGCGTTGTCGCCCTTGCGTGCCGCGATCTTCGTGATGCGCGTGTAGCCGCCGGGACGGGTCGCCATGGCGGGACCGATCTCGGTGAACAGCGTGTGCAGGATGCTCTTGTCACGGATGACCTTGACGACCTGGCGGCGGTTGGCCACCGTGTCGGTCTTGGCCTTCGTGATGAGCGACTCCGCGTACGGACGCAGACGGCGGGCCTTGGCCTCAGTCGTCGTGATCTTGCCGTGCTCGAACAGGTTCTGCGCGAGGTTGGCGAGGATCAGGCGCTGGTGCGCCGGGCTGCCGCCGAGGCGAGGTCCCTTGGTGGGGGTGGGCATTGTTTGTCTCCAGAATCAATCGGGCTGAGTGCCGTGATCGGGCAGTACGTCAGTACTGCTCGTCCTCGGCGAAGCTGGCGTCGTCGTCGTACGCATCGATGACTGCCGACGGGTCGAAACCAGCCGGGCTGTCCTTGAGTGCGAGGCCCATCTCGGCGAGCTTGGCCTTGACCTCGTCGATCGACTTCGAACCGAAGTTACGGATGTCGAGCAGGTCCTGCTCCGAGCGCGTGATGAGCTCACCCACGGCGTGGATGCCCTCGCGCTTGAGGCAGTTGTAGGAACGAACCGTGAAGTTGAGGTCCTCGATCGGCAGGGCCAGGTCCGCGGCGAGCTGCTCGTCGACGGGCGAGGGACCGATGTCGATGCCCTCGGCC
>NZ_JAOPXQ010000044.1 GCF_025965075.1 Aeromicrobium sp. | reverse complement strand
AGCGAGTCCATCTCGTCGAAGAACACGATGACCGGGGTGCCCTCGCTGGCCTTCTCCCGGGCGCGCTGGAAGACCAGGCGGATGTGCCGCTCGGTCTCGCCGACGTACTTGTTGAGCAGCTCGGGGCCCTTGATGTTGAGGAAGAACGAGCGTCCCTCCTCGCCGGTGCGCTCGGAGACCTTCTTGGCCAGCGATGCCGCGACCGCCTTGGCGATCATGGTCTTGCCGCAGCCGGGAGGGCCGTACAACAGCACGCCCTTGGGCGGCTTGAGCTCGTGCTCGATGAAGATCTCGGGGTGCAGGTAGGGCAGCTCGACGGCGTCGCGGATCGACTCGATCTGGCTGCGCAGGCCGCCGATCGACTCGTAGTCGATGTCCGGGACCTCCTCGAGGACGAGCTCCTCGACCTCGGACTTCGGGACCCGCTCGTAGACGTAGCCGGAGCGGCTGTCGAGCAGCAGCGAGTCGCCGGGACGGATCTTGAGCCCGATCAGCGGCTCGGCCAGGCGGACGACGCGCTCCTCGTCGGCGTTGCCCATCACGAGGGCGCGCTCGCCGTCGGCGAGGATCTCCTTGAGCGAGACGACCTCACCGACCTGCTCGAACTCCAGGGCCAGGACGACGTTCATCGCCTCGTTGAGGATGACTTCCTGGCCCTTGCGCAGGATGTCCTTGTCGACCGCGGGGCTGACGTTGACGCGCAGCTTGCGCCCGCCGGTGAACACGTCGACGGTGTCGTCGTCGTTGCGCTGCAGGAACGTGCCGAAGCCCGTCGGCGGCTGGGCCAGCCGGTCGACCTCTTCCTTGAGGGTCACGATCTGGTCGCGGGCCTCGCGGAGCGTCGACGTCAGGCGCTCGTTCTGGTTGCTGGTGGCCGAGAGCTTGGCCTCGAGCTCGCTCAGTCGCGAGTCGGTGGACCGTTCGATGCCGAGCCGGCGTCGGAGATGTTCCACCTCCGCGCGCAAGTAGGCCACTTCCTGGTCGGAACCGCTCATGCTGGTGGGCTCGTTGTCGCTCATCAGACACCTCCTGCTCGTACGCATGACCCTACCCGCAGCCACGACAATTCGAATGTCATCTCAGACACACGGGCGAGTGTCGTTCGGGTGACGTTGCCGGTGGGTTGCAGGGCCGCGGTCAGGCGTCGTCGAGGCCGGCGGGGCGGGGCCCCTTGTAGTCCGGTCCGTACGCACCCGGGGCGGGGCGCCGGGACGTGCCCATCGAGCGGTGACCGGGCGCCATCCGGCGGGCCGTCACGAGGAACGCGGTGTGGCCGTTCATGGTGTGCTTGGGGCGGACCGCGAGGCCCTCGAGGTGCCACTCCCGCTCGAGGGTCTCCCACGCGCGCGGCTCGGTGAAGCCGCCGTCCGCGCGGAGCGTCTCGACGAACAGGGACAGCTGCGTCGTCGTGGCGACGTACGCGCACACGATCCCGCCCGGCGCGAGCCGCTCGACCGCCAGCGGGATGCATGTCCACGGGTCGACCATGTCCAGGATCAGACGATCGATCTCGGTCTCGGTGATGACCTCCCGGACGTCGCCGACCGTCAGGGTCCAGCCGGGCAGGTCCTCGCCCGCGACCTCGTGCACGTTGCGCAGGACGTTGTCGGCGAACTCCTCACGCAGCTCGTACGAGCCCAGCGTCCCGGTCGGCCCGATCGCCCGCAGCAGGTACGCCGTCAGGCTCCCCGAGCCCGCGCCGGCCTCGACGACCCGGGCACCCGGGTAGATGTCGGCCTGCGCGATGATCTGCGCGGCGTCCTTGGGATAGATGATCGCGGCGCCGCGCGGCATCGCGACGACGTACTCGAACAGCAGGGGACGGAACACCTGGTAGGGGAACTCCATCGACGACTCGATGACGATGCCCTCGGGCTGCCCGATCATGTCGTCGTGCCGGATCTGGCCCTTCTTGGTCGAGAACTCCTTGCCGGCCTCGAGCTGCATGTTGTGCCGGCGGCCCTTCGGGTCGGTGAGGCGTACCCACTCCCCGACCTCGAGTGGTCCGCTGCGCATGTAAGAGGTCATCGTGGGTTCTCCCGGTAGGTCTCGTCCACGGCTCGTGCCGTCAGGACGCCAAAGATCGTGCCATCGCTCTCGACGAGCGCGTACGCCTCGGCGGGCCGCGCCGCCATGGCCTTGAGGAGCTCGGCTCCCCGCAGGTCGACCGGCAGCGGCACGGCGCCGGGCGGCGGGGTCGCGCCGGCGAAGCCGATGTCCCGCGCGACGAGCCGGTTGATCCGAGCCGATCGTCCGGCGTGCCGGAGCGCCTCGCTCGAGCCCTGCCAGAGGAACCAAGCGATCAGGAGGAAGATCGCCAGGTCGACCGAGGAGGCCGTGTCGCTGCCGAGCCGTGTCAGGGCGAGGACCACGATCGCGACGGCGGCGGCCCGGCCGATCCATCCCGCGACCTTGGTGCCGGTCTCCTCGCGCCCCGTGACCTGCCAGATGATCGCCTTGAACACCCGGCCGCCGTCCAGGGGAAGCCCCGGCAGCATGTTGAAGATCGCGACGACGATGTTGACGTAGCCGATCGACCACACGATGTCCGAGCCGGTGCCGATCGCCATCGAGTCCGCCAGCGCGAACGAGACCAGCCCGATCGCGAGGGAGGCGAGCGGGCCGACGATCGACGTGGCGAGCTCCTGCCACGGGGTGCGGCTCTCGCCCTCGATGAGGGTCTCGCCGCCGAGCAGGTGCAGGGTCACGGAGTCGACCCGCATGCCGAACACGCGGGCCGCGAGGACGTGGGCGATCTCGTGGACCAGCACCGAGGCGTACAGCGCGACGACGAAGACGGCCGCCAGGACGTACGGGCTGGTGCCCGAGCGGTCCTCGTAGCGCGGCGCGAACACGATGACCAGGATCGCCCCCATCACCAGCAGCGACGGCCGGATCAGGAGGTCGACACCGACGACGCGGCCGATGCGCCACGTGCCCGCGCGCTGGGAAGAGCTCACCGAGCCAACCTATCGGGTGTGGACAGCCGGTCCGTCGTGTCGGCCCCGCGATCTAGGGTTCTGACATGACCGAGGCGCCCGCCCCCCTGACCTACCGGCGGTCCTTGTCGCCGAGCCGGGCCGGGGACTTCCAGAACTGTCCGCTGCTCTATCGCTTCCGGGTCATCGACCGCCTGCCGGAGCCCGCCGACCCGGTCATGGTCCGCGGCTCGCTGGTGCACGCGGTCCTCGAGGACCTGTTCGGCGAGGCCGCGCCGGTCCGGACGCTCGACCGCGCCGTCGAGCTGCTGCCGAGCCGCTGGGAGGCGTTGCGGGCCGAGGAGCCCCGCCTCGCGGCGCTGTTCAGCGCGGATCAGGCGGTCCAGGAGACGCAGTGGCTGGCGTCGGCCGTCGACCTGCTCACCACGTACTTCCGGATGGAGGACCCCCGCTACCTCGAGCCGGCCTCCCGCGAGGAGCGCGTGTCCTACGAGCTCGACGGTGTCGCGTTCGGCGGGATCATCGACCGGGTCGACATCGCCCCCGACGGCCGGATCCGCGTGGTGGACTACAAGACAGGGAAGGCGGTGAGTCCTCTCTACGAGGGCAAGGCGTTGTTCCAGATGAAGTTCTACGCGCTCGTCATCTGGCGCACCCGCGGCGTGATCCCGACGCTGCTGCAGCTGATGTATCTCGGCGACGGCTCGTTCCTGCGCTACGAGCCCACCGAGCAGGACCTGCTCGCGACGGAGAAGAAGCTCGTCGCGCTGTGGTCAGCGATCGAGCGCGCCATCGAGCTGCGGGACTTCCCGCCCCGCAGGAGCGGGCTGTGCGGCTGGTGCGCCCACCAGGCGCTGTGCCCGGAGTTCGGCGGCACTCCCCCGGACCTGCCGGTCCTCCAGCTGCGCCCGCCCGGCGAGTGAGCGACCGTCAGTCGAAGAGGTCGCCGAGCGCGTCGGGGGTCAGGCCGACCAGGGTCGGGAGCTGGATGCGGCGCTCGGCCTCCGGGACGTTGACGAAGTGCGGGACGACCAGGACGTCGCAGCCGGCGGCCGACGCCGAGGCCGACCCGGTGCCGGAGTCCTCGATCGCGAGACACTTCGCCGCGTCGACGCCGAGCAGCTCGGCCGCCAGGAGGTACGGATCGGGGAACGGCTTGGGCCGCGAGACCTTGTCACCCGTCACGACGGCCGCGAACGGCAGCGCCTCGGCGACCGGGTCGGCGATCGAGGTGTAGGACATCGTCACGAGGGCCTGCGGCACGCCGGCGGCATCGAGCGCCTCGATCAGCTCGCGGGCGCCGGGCCGCCACTCGATGTGCTCGCGCAGCGCGGCCGCGAGGCGTTCGACGAGGTAGTCCACGACGGCCTCGGCGGACATGTCGATCTCGAGCTTGGTGCGGATGTACTCCCCCGAGGTCAGCAGCGAGTTGCCGACGAGCTGGAGGGCGTCCTCCTCGGTCCAGATCTTCCCGTGCGCCGCGGCCAGCTCGTGCTCGGCGGCCATCCAGAGCGGCTCGGTGTCGACGATCGTTCCGTCGAGGTCCCACAGGACGGCGGCGTATGAGGTCACTCACCCACCGTAGACGAGCCGTGACGAACGCCGTCCGGGCGCGTTGTCCATCACGTGTCCGGTTCCCACCCGATGTTGAGTCGCGTGAGAGACTGGAGCCCATAGTTCGGGAACCCCCGAGGCCCACGCGAGCCCGCCGCCGGCTGGAGTTCCCCAGCACTCCTTAGTCCATCGCACCTCGAGGAATGCTTGTGACCCACGCTCCTGATCTTCGTCCCGATGCCACCGATGCGCTGACCGAGCTCCTGCGGAGCCGGATCATGGTGCTCGACGGCGCGATGGGCACGGCGATCCAGCGCGATCGCCCCGACGAGGCCGGCTACCGCGGCGAGCGGTTCAAGGACTGGCCCTCCGACGTCCAGGGCAACAACGACCTGCTGACCCTGACGCAGCCCGAGATCATCGCCGGCATCCACCGGGAGTACCTCGAGGCCGGCGCCGACATGATCGAGACCAACACGTTCAACGCCAACGGGATCTCGCTCAGCGACTATGGCATGGAGGAGCTCGCCTACGAGCTCAACGCCGAGTCGGCGCGGCTCGCCCGCCGGGTGTGCGACGAGATCACCGAGAGGACGCCCGACAAGCCGCGCTACGTCGCCGGTGCCCTCGGGCCGACGACCCGGACCGCGTCGATCTCCCCAGACGTCAACGACCCCGGCGCCCGCAACGTGACCTACGACCAGCTCGTCGAGGCCTACAAGGAGGCCGGGCGCGGCCTGCTCGACGGCGGGTCCGACGTCATCTTCATCGAGACCATCTTCGACACGCTCAACGCCAAGGCCGCGATCTTCGCCGTCGAGACGTTGTTCGAGGAGTACGGCCGCCGCTGGCCGGTCGTCATCTCCGGCACCATCACCGACGCCTCGGGTCGTACGCTCTCCGGCCAGGTCACCGAGGCGTTCTGGCACTCGGTCCGGCACGTCAACCCGCTGCTGGTCGGGCTCAACTGCGCCCTGGGCGCCAAGGAGATGCGCCCGTACGTCGCCGAGATCTCGCGCGTCGCGGACACGTTCGTCAGCTGCTACCCGAACGCGGGGCTGCCCAACGCGTTCGGCGAGTACGACGAGGAGCCCGACGAGACCTCGGCGATCGTCGCCGAATTCGCCGAGGCCGGGTTCGTCAACATGGTCGGCGGCTGCTGCGGCACGACGCCGGCCCACATCGCGTCGATCGCGCGTGACGTCGAGGGCAAGACGCCCCGCACCCCCACCGAGGCCAGCCACGCGCTGCGCCTGTCGGGCCTCGAGCCCGTCACGGTCGTCGAGGACACGTTGTTCGTCAACGTCGGCGAGCGCACCAACATCACCGGCTCGGCCCGCTTCCGCAACCTGATCAAGGCCGGCGACTACGTCACGGCGCTGGCCGTCGCCCGTCAGCAGGTCGAGGCCGGCGCCCAGGTCATCGACGTCAACATGGACGAGGGCATGATCGACGGCGTCGAGGCGATGGACCGCTTCATGAAGCTCATCGCCACCGAGCCCGACATCTGCCGGGTGCCGACCATGATCGACTCCTCCAAGTGGGAAGTCATCGAGGCCGGGCTGAAGTGCGTCCAGGGCAAGTCCATCGTCAACTCGATCTCGATGAAGGAGGGCGAGGAGAAGTTCGTCCGCGAGGCCCGGCTGTGTCGCAAGTACGGCGCGGCGGTCGTCGTCATGGCCTTCGACGAGGACGGCCAGGCCGACAACCTGGAGCGCCGCAAGCAGATCTGCGAGCGCGCCTACCGGATCCTGGTCGACGAGGTCGGCTTCCCGCCCGAGGACATCATCTTCGACCCCAACGTGTTCGCGGTCGCGACGGGCATCGAGGAGCACGCCAACTACGGCCTGGACTTCATCGAGGCCACGCGCTGGATCAAGGCCAACCTGCCCGGTGCCCTGATCTCCGGCGGCGTGTCCAACGTGTCCTTCTCGTTCCGGGGCAACAACCCGGTCCGCGAGGCGATCCACGCGGTGTTCCTCTACCACGCCATCAACGCCGGCATGGACATGGGCATCGTCAACGCCGGCGCGCTCGAGGTCTACGACGAGGTGCCCGAGCTGCTGCGCGAGCGCATCGAGGACGTCATCCTCAACCGCCGCCCCGACAGCACCGAGCGGCTGCTCG
>NZ_JAOPXQ010000040.1 GCF_025965075.1 Aeromicrobium sp. | reverse complement strand
ACTGGTGATCGCCGAGAGCTCGCGCGTACGGATCGGGGTCTCGGTCTTCATGGTCAGCGCGCTGCTGCTCTTCACCACGAGCGCGGCCTATCACACCGGGACCTGGAAGCCTCGCCACAGGCAGATGCTCAAGCGGCTCGACCACGCCAACCTCTTCGTGCTGATCGCCGGGTCGAGCACCCCCTTCGCGATGCTGCTCCTGCCAGCCGAGCACGCCGCCGTGATGCTCTGCATGATGTGGGGGGGAGCGGCACTCGGGGTCGCGTTCAAGATCTTCTGGATCGATGCGCCGCGCTGGCTGTACGTCCCGCTGTACGTGCTGCTGGGCTGGGCACCCATCGTCTTCGCGGGTGACTTCCTCGCAGCCGGCGAGACCACGGTGCTGCTCCTGATCGCCACCGGTGGCATCCTCTACTCGATCGGGGCGGTCGTCTACGGCCTCAGGTGGCCCAACCCGTCCCCGGCGTACTTCGGCTTCCACGAGGTGTTCCACAGCTTCACGATCGCGGCGATCGCCGTGCACTACGTCGGCGTGAGCCTGCTCGCGTACGGCCAACGCTGACCCGTCGTCAGCCGGCGGGTGGCTCCCACAGCTCGATCGCGTTGTCCTCGGGATCGTGGACGCGGGCGAAGCGCCCGGTCTCGGGGGAGTCCCACTCGGGCCTGACCGTCACGGCGATCCCGGCGGCGGAGAGCCGCTCGAGCAGGCCGTCCAGGTCGCTGACGCGCAGGTTGAGCATGACCTGCTTGTCGGCCGCCCAGTAGTCCGTCCCGGCCGCGAAGGGCGCGAAGACCAGCGGTCCGCCCTGGACCGTCCACGACCACTCGTCGGCCGGGCCGGCGTCGGGCGCGGAGCAGCCGGGGCCGACCCCGAGGTGCTCGCGGTACCACGCGGTCAGCGCCTCAGGATCCTGGGCGCGGAAGAAGATCCCGCCTACGCCGAGCACCGGCATGACTGCTCCTTCGTCGAGGCCATGTCGTCAGTATGCCGTCCCTGTGGCGGTGGGTTGGTTTGACCGCCGAGGCCTCGGGGTACACCCATACCCGCCAACGACGATGGGTCGCCGGCATGTGCGAAAGGGAACCATCATGGGATTTCTACTCTGGATCATCGCGGTTGCTCTCGTGATCTACGGGATCATCACGTTGTTCAACGGCAGCGTGCTCCTCGGCGTGCTCCTGATCATCGTCGGCCTCGCCGTCGGCCCCGGCGGTTGGAGCATCTTCAACCGACGCGGGACGCGCGCCTAGACCGAGCGGAACGCATGTAGCCCGACCCGATGGCCCCTGACCGGCAGCGATGCCGGTCAGGGGCCATCGTCGTATCGACGGGCGCGGCTCACTTCCGGGCGACGCGGCGCCCTGCGATGGCTGTCGGGGTGACCCGGATGACCAGTGGGCGTACACCCCCCGCCCACGGGGTCAGCTGGTGGCGGGAGAGCACCTTGTTGATCGTCGCGCGGTCCTCGACCTGGCGGGCCGCCCCACGGACTGTGACGTTCCAGCCGGTGCCGAACACGTCGTGATGGTCGATGCCGAACGCGACATCCTCGTGCCCCCGGGCCAGGCCCGACAGGAAGCCGTCCGGGAGCGTGCGGAAGAAGATCTCCCCGTCGATCAGGGCGAAGTTGACCGGCACGAGCTGCTGGCCCTCGTGGTCGACGAACGCGATCCGGCCGACCGTGGTCGACTCCAGGAGCGCGCGGCACTCGTCGTCGGAGAGCGCGGCGATGGATCCTCGGGGACGGTCGGACGACGGCGGGCTCATGGTGTCTGGACGATCGTGCCCAGCGCGCGACCCCAGGCCGTGGCGCGGTCGACCTCCCCGTCGACGAGCGGTCCCGCCGTGTCGACGACGTAGAAGCTCTTCGGCGAGGCTGCGGCCGGCACCCCGTGCCGTCGCCCGGCCTTGGCGGCGCTCTTCGCGGCCGAGCCCGGCCAGCGTCGCGCGCGGGCCATCTTGGTGTCGAACGTGACGAAGGACGCTGCATGGTGTCCGGAAGGGACACGGCGGATCCACTCCCGCAGACCGACGTCCACCGTGCCCGACATGCCGCCCTGGGCGAAGGCCTCCGCCCGGGTCCGGGGACGACTCATCGAGAACGCGTGGGTGGGGCCACCGGCGACGATCAGGTCGACCCGGTCGACGGCGTCCGGTGGCGCGTCGGCGACCTCACGGACGTCGACGGGCATCGTCTCGCGGAGCCCGCCGGCGATCGCCCGGGCCACCTCCGCGGTGTTGCCGAACATCGACTCGTAGATCACGAGCGCCCTCATTGGTCGCCTCCCTCGCGCGCTGACCCGATCAGTCGACCATCCCGCGAGCCTTCCGGTCACGGGACAAGGTCAGCGGGGGCGGGGTCCTTGGTCCATCTCGCAGTGGTCCGCGGGCCATGTCGGACGGCGGGCGGAAGGCGCAGCGTCGAGGTACCCGCCCGTACCGAGGAGCTGAGCACCATGTCCAGACCTGTCGTCGTCGGCGTCGCCGAGAAGCAGCCGAACGTCCTCACCTTCGCCGTCCAGGAGGCCCGCACCACGCAGAGCCCGCTCCGCGTCGTCCACGCGACCGGGATCCACCCACCGACGGCCGGCTCGTTCGCCGGCGGACTCGTCGTGGAGGAGCTCCGGCAGGCCGGCCGGCCCGTCCTCGACGACGCGGAGCACCTGATCCACGACGAGGCGCCGGGACTCGACGCCAATTTCGTCCTCACCAGCGAGACGCCCGTCCGTGCCCTCGAGCACACGTCGTCCGGCGCACGGCTGCTGGTCCTCGGCTCGGACGAGGTCCCCTGGTTCGACGGGCTCGCACACCGTCGGATCTCCGGGCACATGGCACTGCACGCCGAGTGCCCGGTGGTCGTCGTGCCGAGCGACTCACCGACCCGCACCACCGGCGACCTGGTCCTGACCCTGGACGGTGACACGGCGGCGGAGGGGCCGATCCGGTACGCCTTCGAGCAGGCCGAGGTCCGGGACGCGGTCCTGCACGTCCTCCACGTCACCCCCGCCGACGCGCCCACCCACGAGGCCGATCAGATCAAGACGAACATCAGCGAGGTCCTGGCCGGCTGGCGGGCCGAGTTCCCCGACGTGAGGGTCGTCAAGGGCTTCGTGACAGGGGACCCGACGAACGCCATCGTTCAGGCCACCCAGAACGCGGCGGCGCTCGTGATCGTCGGGCGGCCGCACGAGCACGACCTGCCCTTCCCGGAGACGCGCCCGCTGGCCACGGAGGTCCTGCGCCGGGCCAACTGCCCGGTGGCGATCGTGCCGCCGACGTACGCCGGTGGGTGAGGGGCCGGGGTCCTCAGGGCGTGAACCAGCCGGGCGCGAGGGCGCGGAACCGGTTTGCCGCCAGTGCCCCCGAGCCCTCCGGGACGAGTCCCAGCAGGGGTGCGCCGGTCAAGCGAGGTATGTCCGCGCGGTTCGACCGCTCGGCCAGTCCGGGGTCGGCCGAGCAGGAGCCCAGGACGACGTGCGCCGCCAGTCCGACCTGTGCCAACGCGGCCATCGTGAGAGCGACGTGGTTCAACGTGCCGAGGCCCTCGCGGGCCACCAGGACGACCTCGGCATCGAGCTCCAGGGCCAGGTCGCGGATCGTCCCGCCGTCGAGGTCGAGCCGCACCAGCAACCCGCCGGCACCCTCGATGACGATGATGTCCGCGTCGATCGCACGGATCGCGCGGGCATGATCGCTGATCGTGGGCAGCGGTGCGCCGACGGCCCGGGCGGCGGACTCGGGGGCCAGCGGGAGGTCGAGGCGGGCCAGCTCGTGGACGTGGGTCAGCCCCGTGAGGGCGACGACGGCCGCGATGTCACCCGGCTCGTCCGGGCCCGCCCCGGTCTGCGCGGGCTTGACGACCGCGACACGGCGACCGGCTGCCTCCAGCCCGACGGCGAGCGCCGCCGTGACGACGGTCTTGCCGACGGACGTGTCGGTGCCGGTCACCACGACGTACCGGCTGGTCGGCAGGCTCACGGCACCACCGAGGCGAGGACGTGGGTGGCCCGGGCGAGCGCAGCGTCGTCGACCGCCGCTGACGCGGTGAGACGGAGTCGGCTGATCCCGTCCGGGACGGACGGTGGCCGGAACGCCCCCACCCGGACCCCGGCCTCCACGCAGGCCGCCTGGGCGGCGAGCGTCTCCCGGGGCCCGGCCATCGGCACCGACATGACGGCGCCCGCCGGCGCGCTGATCCCGGCCGCCGCGGCGAGCGTGCGGGCGACATGGTGGACGCGATCGACCAGCGCGGGCTCCTCGGCGACGATGCGCAGCGCCGCCAGCGCCGCCGCCGTCGACGACGGTGCCAGACCGGTGTCGAAGATGAACGGTCGTGCCCGGTTGACCAGGTGCTGCACCACCGCGGCGCTCCCGAGGACGGCGCCGCCCTGGCTGCCGAGGGCCTTGGAGAGGGTCATGGTGACGACGACGTCGGGGCGGCCCGCGAGACCCAGGCCATGGACCAGCCCGCGGCCGTGGTCGGCCACGCCGATGCCGTGCGCCTCGTCGACCAGCAGGGTCGCGTCGTGGCGGCGGCAGACGTCCGCGAGGTCGAGCAGGGGACTGGCATCGCCCAGCACGGAGTAGATCGACTCGGCCAGGACCATGGCCCGTGGCTGGATGCGACGGGCCAGGGCCCGCTCGACGGCGGCCACGTCGCCGTGCTCGACGACCGTCACCTCGGCGCGGGACAGGCGGCACGCGTCGACGAGCGAGGCATGGATGTGGCCGTCGGAGACGAGCAACGTGCCGCTGTCGGTCAGCGCGGTCACGGCGCTGAGATTGGCGTGATAGCCGGTCGAGCACACCAGCGCGTCGGGCTGACCGGTGAACGCGGCGAGCGCGAGCTCGAGCTCCCGGTGCAGGGTGAGCGTGCCGGTGACCAGCCGCGATGCCCCGGCACCCGCGCCCCAGGCGAGCGCGGCCTCGGCGGCGGCCGCCGTCACCCGTGGGTCGCGCATCAGCCCGAGGTAGTCGTTGCCGGCGAGGTCGAGCAGGTCCGTCGCCGACTCGCGCGGGACCAGGACACGGGTCAGGCCGGCCGCGTCGCGCTCCGCGGCCTGGTCGGCGAGCCAGTCGTGCAGCGTCATGCCATCCCTCCGGCCGCGGCGACCAGCGCCGTGCAGATCGTCGCGATGTCCTCGTCCCGGCAGACGTACGGCGGCATCGTGTAGATCAGGTCACGGAACGGCCGTACCCACACGCCGTGCTCGAGCGCGATCTTCGCGGCCAGGCCCACGTCGACGCCGCGGTCCACCTGGATGACGCCGACCGCGCCCAGCGTGCGTACGTCGACGACGTGGTCGAGCCGGGTCGCCGGTGCGAGCCCGGTGGCGAGGCCGGCGCCGATCCGGGCGATGTCCGACCGCCAGTCCGACGCCGCCAGGATGTCCAGGCTTGCCATCGCGACGGCGCACGCCAGCGGGTTGGCCATGAACGTCGGGCCGTGCATCAGCACCCCGGACTCCGACTCGGCGATACCCGCCGCCACGTGCGGCCGGCACAGCACCGCACCGAGGGTCAGGTAGCCGCCCGTCAGGGCCTTGCCGACGCACAGGATGTCGGGCGCGATGCAGGCGTGGTCCATGGCGAACATCTCGCCGGTTCGACCGAAGCCCGTCGCGATCTCGTCGGCGATCAGCAGCAGGCCGAGCTCGTCCGCCCGTCGCCGCAGCCAGGCCAGCGCCGCCGGCGGATAGACGTGCATGCCGCCGGCGCCCTGGAGCACGGGCTCGACGATGATCGCGGCGAGCTCGCCGGACGCGGCCACGAGGGCGGCGTCCGCCTCGGCGGACCACGCGGTGATGTCGGCGTCGAGGCCCGCGGGCGGCCGCGGCAGGAACACCTGCGACGGCAGCACGTCGGCGAACATCGTGTGCATCCCGTTGACCGGGTCGCACACGCTCATCGCGCCGAACGTGTCGCCGTGATAGCCCCCGCGCAGGGTCGCGAACCGCGTCCGTCCCGGGTGTCCGCGTCCGCGCTGGTGCTGGATCGCCATCTTGAGGGCGACCTCGACCGACACCGACCCGGAGTCGGCGAAGAACACGTGTTCCAGCCCAGCGGGGGAGAGCTCGACCAGTCGTCGTGCCAGCTCGATCGCGGGCTCGTGGGTCAGCCCGCCGAACATGACGTGGGACATCGCCCCGGCCTGCGTGTGCAGCGCCGCGTCGAGGACGGGGTGCCCGTAGCCGTGGATCGCGGCCCACCACGACGACATCGCGTCGATCGGCCGGCGGCCGTCGTCGAGCTCGAGCCGGACCCCGCGGGCCGACCGCACGAGCAGGGGCTCGGCGGTCGGGGGCATCGGGGCGTACGGATGCCACACGTGCTCGCGGTCGTACGACAGAAGCTGGCTCATGGCGGACCACGGTATCCTGAACACTGTTCGGGTTGGTCACCGACCTGAACAGTGTTCAGGTTATGGTGCTGTCATGACTGATGCGCTGACGACCGCCCGTGACCATGTCCTCGCCCGCGGGGAGGGCCTGACCGAGGACCTTCTCGTCGAGGTGCTCCACCTCCCGGACGAGCGGGTGCCCGAGCTGTTGGCGCTGGCCCACGAGGTGCGCATGACGTGGTGCGGGCCGGAGGTCGAGGTCGAGGGGATCGTCTCGCTCAAGACCGGCGGCTGCCCCGAGGACTGCCACTTCTGCAGCCAGTCGGGACAGTTCCAGTCGCCGGTCCGCTCGGTGTGGCTCAACATCCCCGAGCTCGTCGAGGCCGCCCGGGAGACCGCGAAGACCGGCGCCAGTGAGTTCTGCATCGTGGCCGCGGTCCGCGGCCCGGACCAACGCCTGATGGACCAGGTACGCGCCGGGATCGAGGCGATCCACGCCGAGGTCGACATCAACATCGCCTGCTCGCTCGGCATGCTGACCCAGGCGCAGGTCGACGAGTTCGTCGAGATGGGCGTGCACCGTTACAACCACAACCTCGAGGCCGCGAAGTCGTACTTCCCGCACGTCGTCACGACCCACTCCTACGAGGAGCGCTGGGACACCTGCCTCATGGTGCGGGAGGCCGGGATGGAGCTGTGCTGCGGCGGGCTCGTCGGCATGGGGGAGAGCATCGAGCAGCGCGCCGAGCTCGCCGCCCAGCTGGCCGTGCTCCGTCCGCACGAGGTGCCGCTCAACTTCCTCAACCCGCGGCCCGGCACGCCGTTCGGCGACCAGCAGCCGATGAGCTCGCAGGACGCCCTGCGGACCATCGCGGCGTTCCGGCTCGCGATGCCGCACACGATCCTGCGGTACGCCGGAGGGCGCGAGCTGACCCTCGGCGACCTCGGTACGCGCGAGGGCCTGCTGGGCGGGGTCAACGCGGTCATCGTCGGCAACTACCTGACGACGCTCGGCAGGGACCCGCACGAGGACATCGAGCTCCTCGCCGAGCTCAACATGCCGATCAAGGAGCTTCAGAAGACACTGTGAACGCGTTCTGTGGGCACTGCGGGGGGCCGATCGCGGCGGGCGACCACGCCCGGTGCGAGGAGCGGCTCCGCCTCGAGCCGCCACGGTTCTGCGCCCGGTGCCGGCGCCGGATGGTCGTCCAGGTCGTGCCGACCGGATGGTCCGCCCGGTGCGTCGAGCACGGCGTGATCTCCTGACCAAGCACAGGTCTAGAGCTCGTCCAGGACGCCCTGGGCGATGCGGTAGGCGGTGCTGGCGTCCGGCACGCCGCAGTAGATCGCGGTCTGCAGCAGCAGCTCCTTGATCTCGTCGTTGGTCAGCCCGTTGGTGCGGGCGGCGCGGACGTGCATCGCAAGCTCCTCGTGGTGCCCGCGGGCGACCAGCGCGGTCAGCGTGATGAGGGACCGGCTGCGACGGTCGAGACCTGGCCGGGTCCAGACGGACCCCCAGGCGTACTGCGTGATGAAGTCCTGGAAGTCCGCGGTCAGGTCGGTGATCGCGGCGGTCGCCCGGTCGACGTGCGCGTCGCCCAGCACCTCACGACGGACGGCCATCCCGGCGGCACGCACCTCGGCGACCGTCGTGGGGGAGGGCGCGATGTCCTCGCCGGCGGCGTGGGCGCGGATCAGCCGGGCGACCTCGGCGGGGTTCTCGGCGGGCGGCAGGTGCGCGACGTCGTCGAGCACGACGAGCCGCCCGTGACGGACACCGTCGGCGATCGCGGCGAGATCGGCCGGCGGCGTCGGGCCGTCGTGCGCCCCGGCGACGGCGAGCACGGGGGTGCGGACCTGGTCGAGCCGGTCACGCACGTCGAAGGTCGCGAGGGCCTCGCACGCCAGTGCGTAGCCCTCGTCGTCCGCGTCCTGCAGCGAGTGCAGCAGCGCCGTGGCGGTCTCCGGCTCACGCGCGAGGAAGCCGTCGGCGAACCAGCGCGCGGCCGATCCCTCGACCATCGACGGGGTCCCGGAGGCGCGGACGGTCTCGGCCCGCTCGAGCCAGCCGGCCGGCTCACCGATCCTGGCGGCGGTCGACACCAGCACGGCGGCGTCGACCCGTTCGGGGGAGTCCAGCAGGAGCTGCAGCCCCACCGCCCCGCCGACGGAGTCGCCGGCGTACGTGAAGGTGCTGCCCTGCGACCCGCGCTCGGCCAGCATGTCGTCGACCATCTCGACGACGCCGGCGGCCAGCTCGGCGATCGAGAACGGCGTCGCCCGCGCGATGTTGGAGCCGTGCCCCGGCAGGTCCCACGCCAGCACCTCGAACCGGTCGGTCAGGTGGGTCGCGCAGCGTGACCACAGGGCCCGCGCCGAGGTGCCGAGCGAGGGCCCGAGCACGAGCAGCGGCAGGGCCGGGGAACCGCCGAGACGTACGGCGGTGATCTGCGGGACGGTCACTCGTTCTCCTCCAGGAAGGTGCGCGCGCGCTCGACCGCACCGGCGACGAGATCGCCCGTGATGCCGAGGTACGTCGTGGGGTCCGGGTCGTGCTTCGCGTCGAGCAGCTCCTCGACGCCGCGGCGCTCGGCCAGCGCGTCCTCGGCCGACTCGTCGAGCGTGACGCCCATGCGCTCGGAGTTGACGTGCAGCCCCTGCAGCAGCTCGGTCGTCTGGGATCCGGCGACGGCGCTGCGACGGCCCAGCGTGCGCAGCGTCGCCCACTCGGTGTGCCACGCGCCGTCCGGCCGCTGGTCGCCCGTCGTCGCGGAGGCGAGGTGCATCGTCGCGCCGAGGGCGGGCGCCGCCAGCGCGGCCCGCCGGATCAGCACGGACAGGACGGGGTTCTGCTTGTGCGGCATCGTCGAGGATCCGCCGCGGCCGGGACCGGCCGGCTCGCCGAGCTCGCCGATCTCGGTGCGGGACAGCGTCGCGACGTCGGTGGCGACGTGGCCCCACGCGTCGGTGCACGTCACGAGGGCGTCCGCGGCTCGGGTGAGGGGGACGCGAGCAGTGTGCCAGGGCCGGTGCACGCGGAGCCCGAGCGTGTCGGCGGCGATCATCGCGACCTCGTCGGCGACCGCCGGCGGGTCGGCGAGCTCGCGCAGGCGGGCCAGCTCGGTCGTCGCCGCGAGGGTGCCGACGGCGCCGCCCAGCTGGGCCGGGAGCAGCGTCCGGGCGTCGATGACGAGCTCGGCCGCGTCGACGATCCCGTCGAGCCAGGAGGCTGCGACGACACCGAACGTCGTCGGCACGGCGTGCTGCGTCAGCGTACGTCCGACCATCGGCGTGGCGACGTGGCGCTCGGCCAGGATCGCGAGCGCGATGACCTGGGAACGCAGCTCGTCCAGCACGCGGTCGAGCACGTCGGCCAGGGTCAGGATCAGGGCCGTGTCGAGCACGTCCTGGCTCGTCAGCCCGCGGTGGAGCCACTGCGCGGGATCGGCGCCGACCCGTGACCGCAGCAGCTGCACCAGCGGGATGACGGGGTTGCCGCCGGCCTCCGCGGCACGGGCGAGCTGGTCGAGGTCGTCGGCGGTCACGATCCCGGCGAGGTCCCCGTCGGCGGACTCGGGCGCGAGACCCGTGTCGACGAGTCCCTCGAGCCAAGCGGTCTCGACGCGCACCATCGCCTCGAGCAGGGCGGTGTCGGACATCAGGGTGCCGGCGCGCTCGTCGCCGGGCCAGAAGAGATCGGTCATGAGTGCAGTCTGCCGCTCACCGCTCGAATCTCAATGCCCGGGATGAGCTGGGCTGATCAGGCCGCGTACTCCATGGGCACGGGGTCTTGGTAGATCTCGATCACGAGGGCTGGGGGTGGGGCTGGTGGTGGGCCGATGGACCAGCGGAGGATGCCGTGTCCTTTGAACCCGTGGTGCCTTCGGCACAGGGGTCCGAGGTTGTCGGCACTGGTGGGGCCTGCGGGGTGGGGTATGCGGTGGTCGATGTCGCAGCGTTCGGCGGGGACCATGCATCCGGGGGCTTGGCAGAGGCCGTCGCGGAAGCGGAGGGCGGCGGCGAGGGTGTCGGGGCAGAACCGGCCGACGTACTCGTGGGAGAGGACGTCGCCGGTGACGGGGTGGACGATCATCCGGTGCCAGAAGCTGTTGCCGTGCAACGCCATCTGGGTGATCCAGTGGGCCGGGACGGCCCAGCGCCCGTCGGTGGACTCGGCGAAGCCGTCCCGGGCGCCGGCCAGGACGTCGGCGTCGACCCGGACGGCGACCTGCGCGTCGGGAGCCGCGGTGGTGGCGCCGGAGTCGGTGCACCAGGCGACCAGGAGGTCGGCCTCGCGTTGCGCGACGGTGCGGGTGTCGTCGGGGTCGATGTCGTGGCGGGCGGCGTGCCGCAGCCGGGCCTCGATCGCGGCGGCCTCGTGCGAGGGCAGGTAGGCGTTGAGCCACGCCATCGCGTCGTCGGTGTGGGACACGCTGACGTGGCGTTCGGCGCGGGCGGCGTCGGCTCGTTCGGCGGCGAGGTCGGCCTCGACGCGTTGCACGAAGCGGCGCAACCAGCCGCGCAGCTCGGCGGCGGTGTGGTCCTCGGCGTAGCCGACGACCAGCCGGTCGAGCCGCTCGACGGACTCGGCCCGGTGCAGCTGGTCGATGGTGTGGGCGATGTCGCGGACCCGGGCCAGGTCGATCCGGCCGTCACCGAACGCGGCCCACGCCAGCGGTGCCCGCTCCCGCACGGTCGCAGCCGCCGACAGCCGCAGCTGGACCTGTCCCTCGCTGAGCCCGGTGGCCTCGCCGATCGCCATCGGGACCGCGGCCCGCTCGATCTGGCGACGCATCGGCGGCTCGACGCTCGCGGTCCGGGCGATCTCGGAGTCACGGAACCACAGCATGGTCTCGGTCTCCCGCGCCTCGGCCCGCGCCCGCTCCCGCGTCGCGCAGCTCAACGCGTCGGTGGGTGTCGAGGTGTCCATGTGTCCAACCTAGACGCCACCACCGACACTTGCTTTTGACTGCAACACCAAGGCAAATGTGCGTTCACCGAAGCGTCTTGGTGAGCTCAGCTCGCGAGCTCGGGGCCGTCCTGCGAGGAGAGGTCGGTGGAGACGAGCTCGGCAGCGACGTCCTCGCCTCGATCGGCCTCGCGGAGCCGTGGGGGAGCTGCTGTCCATGGCTTGATGTGCTGCACGACCTCTCCGTAGAAGGTGTCGAGCGTGTCGAGGACCGAGTCGATGAACGCTCCTCGGCCCCGTCCGCGCTTCGACCCTGCCGGAACCGAGAGCGCGATCCGAAACGAGCGTATGTCCCGAGTCGGGTCCGGGGCGAGGAGCTTCGGATTCTCACGCACGTCGGCCAGGAGCTCGGCGGCCCCAGCCCCTCGAGTCCGTGCCGCGAATGACTCCACCCGGACGTCCGGCCGGGCATCCTTCAGCTGTCGCAGGATCCAGTTGACCCGGGTGGTCTGCTTGCCCTCCTGCGGCGCGCCGACGTCGACATAACAGGTGACCCGATTGGCCCGGAGGTCCGCGACGACGTTGATGGGCGCAACAGCATGCGGGATGCGGATGGCACCGGCGAGCTCACCAGTGGTCACCAGCGAGGACAGCAGTGAACTGGCGCGTGATGCTGGATTTGCCACCTCCTGCCGGGTGAGGATCGGCGTCACGTCTGTCCCGAGTCGCTGCCCGAGCCGAAGACTGGCGTAGCGCAGGAGCGCATCGAACCGCGAGACGATCTCGGGGGCGGTCTTGTCGTTCGCCCTCAGGGTGCCAGCAGACACGGCCTCGCGGACGGCGACCCAGTTGGGTCCCATGTCATCGAGGTCCAGCGCACCGGATCGTTCATGCTCGAGGTACCGAATGAGCTCCCCGAGGATCCAAGCCTGCTCCGGATCGGAGACACCACGGTGCTCCTTCTGCACGATGGCGGTCGCGAGCACGTACGACCAGGACCAGTGATGGATCGCAACCTTGCGAAGTTTTCGCTTGTCGACTGCCGTCGGGTGCTGGCCCGGCACAGGTGGGATCTCGTTGCTGATCGTGATGAGCGCATCGAACCCGTTCGCTCGAGCGACGTCGAGGTAGTTCTCCAGCTGCGGTGTCTCGAGATTGTTCTTGCCTGTCTTCACCTCGACCAGAGCCGTCCACTCCCGCGTGCCCCGCTTCACACGGATGAGGCCGTCCGGGTAGACCCGCTGCTCGTCCAGGTCGAACGGGACCTCGATGTAGGTGGCCACCTTCCCGGCGGATGCACCAACAGCGCTCAGGAGAGCCCGGCTGTAGTCCGGCACGATGCTCAGCACGGCCAGGAGGGCTGAGGTGGCGCGTCGCTCCTGCTCCGGGGCGCCGCTGATCCCAGATGTCGGTATCAGTCTGGCCTGGTGCCACGTCTCTTCGCTCATGCGGACCTCGGATCTAGTGGTGACTGCCCGTCACCTTAAGACCTTCGGAGTCCACACATACGGGGATCGTGGACAAACGTCTGGCCCAGCGGGCGGGGGGTCCCGGGACCGACGTCCTCGGCACGGTTGACCCTCGACCATGGCCAGGGGCCCGCGGCCGGCGACATCCTGACGGGGTGAGCACCTCCCACGACGAGCCGGCATGACCGAGCCCAACGCGCCCTCGGCGACCCGGGTCGTGCTGGCCGACGGCAGCGAGGCGATGGTTCGTCACGTCGCGGCGGCGGACCGGCCGGCCGTGGAGCGGTTGTTCGCGACCGCCCGGCCGACCGACCTCTACACGCGCTTCTTCAGCGTCGGCACCGCCGTGGTCGATCTGCACGTGGAGCACCTGTTCTCCTCGGGCGCCACGGCCACGAGCTATGTCGTCGAGCGCGCCGGGTCGCTGCTCGGCATCGCCGACGTCGAGCCGGTGGGTGAGCACAGCGCCGAAGTCGCATTCCTCGTCGCCGACGGCGCGCACGGCCTGGGGATCGCGACCCTCCTGCTGGAGCGGGCCGCGCAGGACGCATGGGACCGGGGCATCACGACGTTCGTCGCCGACGTGCTGGCGGTCAACCACCCCATGATCGAGGTCTTCCGCGACGCCGGCTTCGAGGTCGGGCTGCACATCGAGCGCGACGGCGTCTCGGTGCGGATGAGCACGTGTCGTACGCCCGAGGTGCAGGCGGCCACGGCGGCACGCCACGCCTCGGCCGTCGCGCACCAGGGGTCCAAGGGCTCCTGAGAGGACATCGGACCATGGGACACACCAAGCTGGACCTGAGAGGAGAGCTCGGGCGGCTGTACGCCGCGACGTCCTCTCCCGAGATGGTGTTCGTGCCGGAGATGCAGTTCATCGCGTTCGACGGGCTCGGGGACTCGAGCACGTCGCCACGGTTCGAGGCCGCGACCAACGCCCTGTTCCACGTCGCGTACGCCGCGCGGTCGCTGGTCAGGGCGGGCCCCACCGGCCTGGACTACGCCGTGATGCCCCTGGAGGGCCTGTGGTCGGGCCCGGGGGGTGAGTCGCTCGATGCCGTCGACCGGGACTCCTGGGAGTGGACCCTCATGATCATGCAGCCGCCCCAGGCGACCGGGCGGGTCTTCCAGGCGGCGCTGGAGACCGCCGCTGAGCAGAGCCGCGGCGAGGCGGTCACGGTCGACGTCACGTTGCGCACGCTGGGCGAGGGCCGGGCCGCGCAGGTGCTGCACCGCGGACCCTACTCCGGTGAGGGACCCAGCGTCCGCACCCTGCACGACTTCATCGCCGCGCACGACGCGCGGCCGTGGAGCCGGCACCACGAGATCTATCTGACCGATCCGCGGCTGCTGCCGCCGGAGCGGTGGCAGACGATCTTGCGCCAGCCCGTCCATGGGCGCGACGGGACGTGACGGCAAGGACTTCGGTCCTCGAGGTGGGAACCATCGTCCCTACGCATGGCCCGCGCGGAGGGGAAGCGTGGAGGGCAGCGGCGCGACCGGACAGGAGCAGATCATGTCGTCATCCCGACCTCCCACGTCGAGCCCGCACGCCGGTCACGACCCCGGACACCCGTCTCCGCCCGCCGCGCCCGTCGTGGTCGGTGTCCGTGGTGACGAGCCGGAGATCCTGCGCCTCGCGGCCGAGCTCGCGCAGGCGTACGAGGTCTCGCTCCACGTCGTGCACGCGTACTGGTCGACCGCCGGCAGCGCCGACCGCTACCCGGGCCGGGACGTCCCCGACGCGCTGAAGGAAGCCGGCCTGCGGGTGCTCGCCGACGCGCGTCATCGCCTGGGCGACCGGGCGCCCGCCCACGTCGACTACTCGCTCCCGTTCGCCCCGCCGGCCTCCGCGATCGCCGCCGCCAGCAAGCAGGCGAGGATCGTCGTCCTGGGCACGGACGACGCCAGGTGGTTCGAGCGTCTGGCCGGGCGTACCGTCGCCCGGCACACGGCGCTGCACGCCAAGTGCCCCGTGGCCGTCGTGCCGGAGGGCACCCGGGAGGGCCCGGGCGAGGTCGTGGCCGCGATCGACCTCGGCAACGTGTCGGATGCCGCCTTGAAGTTCGCCGTCGACATCAGCAGCCGTCTCGGCGCCGTCCTCCGGATCCTGTCGGTCGTGCTGGCGGGCCTGACCGACCCGGGACGTGAGCAGGAGCATGCGTGGCTGGACCGGGCCGTCCACGACTCGCGGCACCTGCACCCCACGCTGGACATCCGCACCGAGGTCATCACGGACGACGCCGGCGAGGCGCTGGCGCGGGCGGCCGAGAGCGCCCGGCTCGTCATCATCGGCCGGCCGAGCGAGCCGCGGATGGCGCCGGTGTTCGACCGACCCGTGGCCACCGGCCTGCTCAGCGCGGCACGCTGCCCCATCGTGGTCGTCCCGATCGAGACGCGGCACGACTGGCTGCACCTCTCATGACGTCGAGGGGCCGCCCGCGACCACGGTCCGGGCCTGGCTGTCCATGACCCGTTCCTCGTCGGCGGGCACCGTCTCCACCTCGACCCCGCTGCCGAGCCGGAGCCGTTCGCAGATCCGCTGACGGAGCTCGGGCTGGTTCTCACCCACCCCGCCGGTGAACACGAGATGGTGCCACGGGTCGATCGTCGTCGCGGCCGAGGCGATCGCCATGGCGGCGCTGGCCACGAACATGTCGACCGCCAGGCGGGCCTCCGCCCCGGGCGCTGCGAGCAGCTCGCGCATGTCCCGCAGGCCGCCGGACACGCCGACCAGGCCGGCGCGGTGGTTGAGCTCCTGCCGCAGGTCGGCCGGGGAGTGCCCGTGCACCTCGATCAGGTGGAGCACGATCTCGGGATCGAGGTCCCCGGAGCGGGTCGAGGAGATCATCCCGCTGGAGGGGGAGAAGGACATCGAGGTGTAGCGGGACCGCCGGTCCGGTCCCACGGCGGTGACGCTGCAGCCGCTGCCCAGGTGGGCCACGACCGCGTCGGACATCAGCGGGCGGGCGGTCAGCACCGCCTGTACCGACAGGCCGTGGAAGCCGTAGCGCCGGATGCCCTGCGCCGCCAGCGCCGCGGACACCGGCAGCCGCCGGGCCACCTCCGGCAGGCCGGCGTGGAAGTCGGTGTCGAAGCAGGCCACGTGGTCGGCCCCCGGCCAGTGGTCGCGGGCCGCCGACAGGACCGCGAGCGCGATCGGCTGATGGAGCGGCGCCAGGCTGCTGGCCTCGCGCAGGTCGGCCAGCAGGGCCTCGTCGACCCGGGTCGGCGCGTGGTGGCGCGGTCCGCCGTGGACGAAGCGGTGGACGACGACCGCGGGGTCGGGCGCCCGCCGGTCGACCTCCGCGTCGACCGAGGCCACGGCATCGGCCCACCCGGTCACCCGTTCGACGTGGACCCGCAGGACCGGCTCGGCGCCCGGTTCGTCGCGGACGGCGGCCTTGAGCGACGAGGATCCGGCGTTGAGTGCCAGGACCCTCATCCTGGCCACGTCCAGTCGAGCACCTCGGGCAGGTCCTCGAGGTGCTCGCGGACGTACGCCCCGTGCCGCTCGATCTGCGACCGGCACAGGTCGGCGAGCTGGGCGCCGCCCTCCGGGATGCGCCGGGAGCGGCGCAACGCCTCGAGGACGAGGTGGTAGCGGCTCATCCGGTTGAGCACGACCATGTCGAACGGGGTCGTCGTGGTGCCCTGCTCGGAGAACCCGCGGACGTGGAACCGGCCCGGGCCCGTGCGGCCGTGCAGCAGCTGGTGCACCGCGCGCGGATAGCCGTGGAACGCCAGCACGACCTCGGTGTCACGGGTGAACAGGGCCTCGAACGCGGCGTCGGTGAACCCGTGCGGGTGGTCGTCGTGCGGCAACAGGCCCATCAGGTCGACGACGTTGACGACGCGGACCCGCAGGTACGGGACGTGCTCGCGCAGCAGCGCCGCCGCGGCGAGGATCTCCAGGGTCGGCACGTCGCCGGCCGCCGCGAGCACGACGTCGGGATCGCCGTCACCGTCCCCGGACTCGGTCCCGGCCCAGTCCCAGACCGCCGCCCCCGCGGCGCACAACGCGTCGGCGTCGGCCATCGAGACGTACTGCAGGTGCGGCTGCTTGTCGACCACGATGAGGTTGACGTGGTTGCGGCTCTGCAGGCAGTGCCGCCCGATCGACAGCGCCGTGTTGGCATCCGGCGGGAGCCACACCCGGACGACGTCGTGCGACAGCGGGATCGCGGTGTCGATGAGGCCGGGTCCCTGGTGGGAGAAGCCGTTGTGGTCGTTGCGCCAGCACGTCGAGGTCAGGAGGACGTTGAGCGACGCGACGTCGGCGCGCCACGGCAGCGACCGGGCGTGCTGCAGCCACTTGGTGTGCTGGACCAGCATCGACGCGGACACCATCGCGAACGCCTCGTACGTCGCGAAGACCCCGTGCCGACCTGTCAGGAGATAGCCCTCCAGCCAACCCTGGCACAGGTGCTCCGAGAGCACCTCCATGAGCCGGCCGTCGGGGGACAGGTGGTCGTCGCTCGGCACGGCCTCGACCTGCAGGCAGCGGTCGGTGGCCTCGAGCACCGCGCCGAGCCGGTTGCTGGCGGTCTCGTCGGGGCAGAACAGCCGGAAGGTGCCGCCACCGTCCTCGATGCGGGTCGTCGCGGCGTAGACGTCGCGCAGCATCTCCCCGAACGGCCGGGTGTTCTCGTGCGAGTCCCGGCCGGGCTGGGTGATCGTGCGGGCGTAGCGGTCCGCCGGTGGGACGGGCAGGTCGTGGAGCAGGAGGCCGCCGTTGCCGTAGGGCGTGGCGGCCAGGCGGCGGTCGCCCGGCGGCGCCAGGTCGGCGATCTCGGCGACCAGCCGACCGGCGTCGTCGAACAGCGACTCAGGCCGATAGGAGCGCAGCCACTGCTGGAGCAGCTGGAGGTGGTCGGGGTTCTCCCGCACGCCGGACAGGGGCACCTGGTGCGACCGGAACGTGCCCTGCACCTGCACGCCGTCGACGACGTCCGGCCCGGTCCAACCCTTCGGGGTGCGCAGCACGATGGCCGGCCAGCGGATGCCGACCGCGGGCGGTCCGGGCCGCGACCGGGCGGCCGACTGGATCGCGCGGATGCGCCGGTGGGCCGACCCGATCGTGTCGGCGAGTGATGCCAGCACCGTCGCCGGGTCGTCGCCCGCCACGACGGTCGCGTCCCAGCCCTGGCCCGACAGGAACGCCCGGACGTCCTCGTCGGCGGACCGACCCAGCACCGTGGGCCCGGCGATCTTGTAGCCGTTGAGGTGCAGGATCGGCAGCACGGCGCCGTCGCGCCGGGGGTTGAGGAAGGCCGGGATCTTCCACGACGCGGCCAGCGGACCGGTCTCGGACTCCCCGTCGCCGACGACGCACGCGACCAGCAGGGCGGGGTGGTCGAACGCGGCGCCGGTGGCGTGGGCCAGGGCGTACCCGAGCTCCCCGCCCTCGTGGATGCTGCCGGGTGTCTGCACGCTGACGTGGCTCGGGATGCCGCCGGGGGAGGAGAACTGGCGCACCAGGGTCGTCAACCCGCCGACGTCCCGGGTCACGTGCGGGTAGACCTCCGAGTAGGTCCCCTCGAGGTAGGCGTTGGCGACCAGCGCAGCTCCGCCGTGGCCGGGCCCCGTGACGTACAGGCACTCCTGACCCGTGTCCCGGATGAGCCGGTTGAGGGCGACGTAGACCAGTGACAGCCCGGGACTGGTGCCCCAGTGCCCGAGCAGCCGCGGCTTGATGTCGTCGACGGTCAGTGGCTCGCGGAGCAGCGGATTCGACCGCAGGTAGATCTGCGCGACGGTCAGGTAGTTGGCCGCGTCCCACCACCGGAGGTCGAGCTCGAGGTTCGCCGTGCTGGTCATGGTCTTCCTTCCGTGCTCAGGGGTGGGCGATCGCCTGCAGGACGTTCATGCGCGCGGCCCGACGGGCCGGCAGGACCGCGGCGAGCACGCCCACGAGGGCGGCGACCACGACGAACGCGACGAGGCGTAGCCACGGGATCGCGAGCTCGGTCACGCCCTGGTCGGCCACGAGCCGCTGCAGCGCGATCCCGAACAGCAGTCCCGCGGCGATGCCGAGCAACGCGCCGAGCACCGAGATCGCGATGGCCTCCAGGCGCACCATCTGGCGCAGCTGGCGCCGCTCGAGCCCGACCGCGCGGAGCACCCCGATCTCGCGGGTCCGCTCGATGATGCTCAGCGCGAGGGTGTTGACGATCCCGAGCGCGGCGATGACGATCGCCAGCCCCAGCAGGGCGTAGATCAGGTAGAGCAGCTGGTCGACCTGACCCCGTTGGGTCGCGGCGAAGTCGTCCTGGTTCTGGACCGTCACGGTCGGGAAGTCCTTCGTGACCCGCTCCAGCTCGCGGCCCAGGCCGGCCCGGTCGACCCCGGGGGCCGCGTTGACGGCGACCGAGGTGTCGGCTCGCTGGATGTTGGCCGCGTCGAGGGTCGAGTAGGGGAAGATCGCGTCCGAGACGACGTACGTCGACTCGTAGATCCCGCTGACCGTCGCGGTGACGTCGCCGGATGGGAACGCGAGGGACACCTTCTGGCCGACGCGCGCGTCGAGGGCGTCCGCGGTGTCCTCCATCAGGGCGACCTGCCCGTCACCGGTCGCGGGGCCGCCGGCGGTGTAGGAGGTGTCGAAGATCTGCCCCAGCCGGCGCGAGTCGGTCGCGTCGGCCCGCACGAGGTCGCCGTCGATCTCGACCGACACGAGCTGGGAGGGGGCGACCACCGCGACCCCGTCGACCCGGGACACGTCCCGCGCGATGCTCGGGGAGAACGCCTGACCGATCGCGTTGGAGATCAGGTAGTCGCTCGTGAACTGCTCCTCGACCCCCACGTCGATCGAGCGGCTCACGGAGCTGGCCAGGATCGAGATCGTGCTGACCAGCGCCAGCCCGATCATCAGGGCCGAGGCGGTCGCCGCGGTGCGACCGGGGTTGCGGATCGCGTTGTCGGCCGCGAGACGTCCGGTCTGCCCGAAGACGCGGGCGTACGCCACGCGCAGCGGCGTGAGCACCGGCACCGCGATGACCGGGGCGAGCACCGTGATCGCCAGCAGGATCGCCAGGATCCCGGCGCCGACCCACGCCGACGCCCAGCGGACGTCCGTCGTCAGGCCGATCACGATCAGCACGCCGCCGAGCGCGGCGACCGTCGCGCCGGCGATCCCGCGGCGGCGCAACGACCCCTTGGGCAGCGACACGTCGGCCCGCATCGCCTCGACCGGGGCGACCCGGGCCGCGCGGCGGGCCGGGAGGTAGGCCGCGAGCATCGTGACCGAGACCCCCACGACGTACGACAGCAGGATCGTGCGCGGGGCGAACACCAGCGAGGTCTCGGTCAGGTCGAGGCCGAAGCTCGCGAAGACCGCCCGCAGGGCAGCGGCGAGCCCGAACCCCAGCACGAGTCCGGCGGTCGAGCCGATCAGGCCCACGACGAACGCCTCCGCGAGCACCGACCGGGACACCTGCCCCCGGCTGGCGCCCAGCGCGCGCAGGACCGCGAGCTCCCGGCTGCGCTGCGCCACCAGGATCGAGAACGTGTTGATGATCAGCAGGCTCCCGACCACGAGCGCGATCGCGGCGAAGACCAGCAGGAACGTGTTGAGGTAGCCCAGGACCGTGTCGACGACGCTCTCGATCTCGTCGGCCTGCGCCTGCCCCGTGATCGCCTCGGCGTCGGCGGGCAGCAGCGGGCGCACGGCCTTGACGACGTCCTGCTGGCTCACGCCGTCGCGGGTCGTGAGCTCGATGCTCGTGTAGGTGTCCTTGCCGTGGTGGAAGAGCTGCTGCACGGTCCGGGTGTCGAAGTAGACCAGTGTCGCGCCAGCCAGCCCGCCACCTGCGAAGTCGAGGATGCCCACGAGCCGGGCGGTCAGCCGGGGCTGGTCACCCGCGGTGATCATGCGGACCGTGTCGCCGACCTCGTAGCCCGCGTGGTCCGCGGACCGCTCGTCCAGCGCGACCTCGCCGGTCCTGGTGGGGGCGCGACCCTGCGTGATCCTCGCGATGGGGTCGCCGTGCGAGTTGGGGGCGTCGCTGTAGTTGAACGCCATGGTCGGCGCGCCCGTGCCGCCCAGCAGCTTGCCGTTCTTCTTGATCACGAACAGGCCCTGGCCGAAGACCGTCCCGTCGGCGCGGGCGACGCCCGGAGCGGACGCGAGCTCCGGCACGAGCGAGGCCGGCAGGGTGCGCCGGTCGATCGAGATGACCTGGTTGACGTCGGTCGGCCCGGCCCCCTCCAGGCGGACGCTGGCGTCGGCGATCGAGCCCGCGACGATGTCGTCGAAGCTGCGGGCCATGGTGTCGGTGAAGACCAGCGACCCGGCGAGGAACGCAGTCCCCAGTGCGATCGCGACGGCGCTGAGGACCAGGCGGAGCTTGCGGGCGAGGACGCTACGCAGAGTGAAGCGGAGCACGATCTGCCTCGGTGCGGGTCGGGGGACTCAGCGTCCCCATCCGGGCCAGGACCGTGTCGGCGGTGGGGTGCCGCAGCTCGCTGACGACCCGGCCGTCGGCCAGGAAGACGACCCGGTCGGTGTACGACGCCGCCACGGGATCGTGCGTGACCATGACGACGGTCTGGCCGAACTCGCGGACGCTGCGGCGCAGGAAGTCGAGGATCTCGCGGCTGGCCGTCGAGTCGAGGTTGCCGGTCGGCTCGTCGGCGAAGACGATCGTCGGCCGGCTCATGAGCGCCCGCGCGCACGCGACCCGTTGCTGCTGCCCACCCGACATCTGGTGCGGGTGATGGCCCAGCCGGTCCCGCAGCCCGACGGCGTCGATGACGGTCCGGAACCACTCCGGATCGGGCTTGCGGCCGGCGATCGCGAGCGGCAGCAGGACGTTCTCCTCGGCGGTCAGGGTCGGCACGAGGTTGTACGCCTGGAAGACGAAGCCGACCCGGTCACGGCGCAGCAGGGTCAGCGCCTTGTCCTTGAGGTCGGCCAGATCGGTGTCGCCGATGAACACCGAGCCGGAGGTCGGCGTGTCGAGGGCGGCCATGCAGTGCACCAGCGTCGACTTCCCGGATCCTGACGGGCCCATGACGGCGGTGAACTCGCCGCCCGGGATCTGGACCGTCACGCCGTCGAGGGCACGCACCTCGGCGTCGCCCTCGCCGTACACCTTGGTGAGGTCGACCGTCCGCGCAGCGAGCATGCCTCCACCGTCGGGGCGAGCCATGGTCGACGTCAGGTCCGACGGTCCCCGGTCGGCGGGACCTTGGGCCGTTCCCGGCTCAGCGGTCGATCATCTGCTGCATCGCCTCGGGATAGCGCTCGCCCTGCACCTGCACGCTGCGGGAGGCGTCGTCGAGCTCGGCCAGGACCGGCAGGATCTGGTCCTCCGGCTCGCGCCAGAACAGGGAGTACTCGCTCTGCAGCGCCGTGACGGGCTGCACCGCGTGGGCGCGACGGATGTTGTCGACGCCGGCCTCGGA
>NZ_JAOPXQ010000039.1 GCF_025965075.1 Aeromicrobium sp. | reverse complement strand
GTCGTCGCCGTCCTCCAGGGCCTCCGCTGACCGGGAGTCCTGCTTGGGTGCCAGGACCGACACCGACTCGTCGATGCGTTCGTTGACGTAGCGCAGGATCTCGGCGACGCTCGCCGCGACCGGGACCGCGAGGAAGGCGCCCGTGACGCCGAACAGGCTGCCGCCGGCGGTCACGCTCATCAGGACCACGGCCGGGTGCAGGTTCATGTTCTTGCCCTGCAGCACCGGCGACAGGACGTTGCCCTCGAGCTGCTGCACCCCGACGACGATGAGCAGCGTGATCAGGGCGGCCTTGGGGTCGTTGGTCACGAGGGTCACGAGGACCGCCAGCGCGCCACTGACGAAGGCACCGACGATCGGGATGTACGCCGCGAAGAACGTCACGACCGCCAGCGGGACCGCGAGCGGTGACCCCAGGATCGCGAGCCCGGCGCCGATGATGACCGCGTCGATCAGGGCGACGAGGGTCTGCGTGCGGATGAAGCCACCGAGCGTGGCCCAGACCCGGCTCATGACCTCGGTCGTGTGCTGGCCGGAGCGGGTGCCGCCGATCGAGTTGACCCAGGGGAGGAACTTGTGGCCGTCCTTGACGAAGAAGAAGGTCAGCATCAGGACCAGCACGAGGTTGACGATGATCGACGACGCCGTGCTGATCGTCGTGAAGACCCCCGAGCTGATCGCGCTGGCGCTCGACTGCAGCCTGTCCTGCAGCGCCGAGATCGCGCCGGTGATCTGCCCCTCGGACAGGTTGAGCGGCTCTCCGGTGAGCCAGTCGCGGATCTTCTGGAGACCGTCCGAGGCGCCGGCCGCGACCTCGCCGGCCTGACCCGCGACCTGCGGGGTCAGGACCGCGATGACCGCGACGATGCTGGCGATGAAGCTGACGACGACGACCGCGGCGGCGAGGGCGGCGGGCCACCCCTTCGAGCGCAGCCAGGCGACCGGCGGGCCGAGGACCGTGGCGACGATGAGGGCCATCGAGACGGGGAACAGCACCATCCAGATGTGGCCGATCGCCCAGCCGAGGACGTAGGCCGCGGCCGCGATCGACACGATCCGCAGCCCCCAGCGCTGGAGACCGCCGAACACCTCGTCGATGACGACGCCACGGTCCCGGATCCTCTGCTCTTCAGCCACCCGCACAGCCTAGTCGCCGAGGGCCCAGTCCACCGGGGGCGAGCCCTGCGCCGCGAGCAGCTCGTTGGCCCGGCTGAACGGCCGGGAGCCGAAGAAGCCGCGCGACGCCGACAGCGGGCTGGGATGCGCGGACTCGATCGTCGGCACGTCGCCGAGCATCGGCCGCAGGCCCTGCGCGTCTCGGCCCCACAGGATCGCGACCAGCGGGCCGCCCCGCGCCACGAGCGCCCGGATCGCCTGCTCCGTCACGGCCTCCCAGCCCCGGCGGCGGTGGCTCGCGGCCGCACCGGGGCGGACCGTCAGCACCCGGTTGAGCAGCAGCACGCCCTGCCGGGACCACGGGGTCAGGTCGCCGGACGTCGCCGGCGCGACGCCCAGGTCGTCGTGCAGCTCCCGGAAGATGTTGACCAGGCTGCGCGGCAGCGGCTGGACGTCGGGGGCCACGGAGAACGACAGCCCGACCGGGTGGCCCGGCGTCGGATACGGGTCCTGCCCCGTGATGAGGACCCGCACGTCGGCCATCGGCTCGGCGAAGGCGCGCAGGACGTGATCGCCGTCGGGCAGGTACGAGCGTCCGGCCGCGACCTCGTCCCGGAGGAACTGACCCATCCGGGCGATGTCGTCCGCGACCGGCTCCAGGGCCTCGGCCCAGTCCGGGGCCACCAGCTCGGACAGGTCGCGAGCCCTCACGCCGGTTCCTTGGCGCGCAGCGCCGACGGGGCCAGCAGGCCGGCGGCCAGGCAGCCGGCGATCGGCACCGCGAACGCTGTCGTCAGCGAGACCCAGTGGGTCAGCAGGCCGATGACCGACGGCCCGGCCAGCAGCCCGAGGTAGCCCATGCTGGTGACCCGGGCGAGGTATGTCCCCGAGGCCGACTCGTCGACGTTGCCGGCGGCGCTGAAGAACTGCGGCACGCACCCGGCCAGGCCGATGCCGAATACCGCCCACGCCGCGATCGCGATGGCGGCGTTGGGGGCCAGCGCCGCGCCGAGCAGTCCGGCGGCACCGAGCAGCGCGGCCCGGCCGACGTACACCGCGGGGCCCCACGCCGCGACGACCCGGTCGGCGAACAGCCGCACGATCGTCATCGTGATCGAGAAGGCGCCGTAGGCGAATGCCGCGACGGTCTCGCTCGAGCCGAGCGAGTCGCGCAGGTGGACCGTGCTCCAGTCATAGGCGACGCCCTCACCGAGCAGCAGGGCGAAGGCCAGCAGCCCCAGCAGCAGGACCCGTGACGTCCACGGCGCCCGCACCCGCGGCTCGGCGTCCTCGACGGGCGCGGGCGCCGCGACGAACGACGTACGCAGCGAGATCGCGACCAGCAGGCCGACGACGGCGGCCACGCTCAGGCTGACCCGGACGTCGACGTCCAGCGCGATGAGTCCGCCGCCCAGCACCGAGGCCAGCAGCCCGCCGAGGGAGAAGAAGGCGTGGAACGCGGCCATGATCGGCCGGCCGTAGGCGCGCTCGACGACGACCGCCTGCGCGTTCTGCGCGACGTCCACGATGCCGTTGAAGAAGCCCACGACGGCCAGGACCAGGACCAGCTGCAGACCGCTCGTGGCGAAGGCCGGCCCCGGCAGGGTCAGGGCCAGGGCGCTCGCGGCGACCGTCACGACGGGACGGCTGCCCCACCGGTCGATCGCGCGGCCGGCGAGCTGCATCCCGACCCACGCGGCGGCGCCGAGCACCAGCAGGATCAGCCCGAGCCCGGCCTGGTCGACGCCGGTCCGGTCCTTGATCGTGGGGATGTTGACGATCCACATGCCGAGGAGGAATCCGTTGAGGGCGAACACGGCGAACGTCGCGAGTCGGGCTCTCGTGGGCGGCACACGACGAGCCTAGTCGCGGTGGTCGGGACACCGTGTCGCGACCGCTAAGATGGTCCGGCTGTGTCAGCCATCGCCGCCTACCGCGCGCTCCTGCGGATCGTCGGGCCCGCCTACATCCTCGTAGCCTTCCTCGGGCGGATTCCGCTTGCCATGAGCCAGCTCGGCGTCCTGGTCCTGGTCAGCACGACGACCGACAGCTATGGCGTCGGCGGCGCGGCGGCGGGCATCCTGGCGATCTCCAACGCGGTCGGCTCACCGATCTTCGGTGCGTTGTCGGATCGGTACGGACAGCGCCCCGTCGTGCTGGTCCAGTCGCTCGTCGGCGCTCTCGGGCTGGCCGGGATCGTCGTGGTCACCGACCCGGACGCGTCCCAGGCGCTGATCTTCGCCGCCGCGGCCGTCACGGGATTCGCGATGCCGCAGGTCGGCCCGCTCGCCCGGGTGCGTTGGCGGCCGATCACCCGCGACAAGGAGGATCAGCGCCGGCTCGTCGACGCCGCGTTCTCCTACGAGGGCGCCGCCGACGAGGCGTCGTTCGTCCTCGGTCCCGCGACGATCGGTCTCCTGGCGATCGTCGCCGAGCCGGCCGGGGCGCTGCTCGCCGCGGCGGCCCTGCTGGCGGTCTTCGGCTCGTGGTTCGCGATCCACCCGACCTCGGCGCTGGTCGCCCGCCGGTCGACGACCGGCGGCACGGGCAGCGAGCCGCTGTGGACCGGCGTCTTCGCCGTGTTGATCATGGCCCAGCTCAGCATCGGCATGATCTTCGGCAGCGTCCAGACCGGCACGACGGTGCTGGCGACGGCCGAGGGGCACGCCGGGGTCGCCGGCCTGATCCACGCCGTGCTGGGGATCGGCAGCGTCATCGCCGGGCTCGCGGTGACGGGTCTGCCCGAGCGGGTGCTGTACGCGACCAGGATGGCGGTCGCGGCGATCGGCCTGCTGCTGCTGGCCTGGCCGCTGCTGCTGGTCGACTCGTTGCCGTCCCTGATCGTGGTCATCGGGCTGCTGGGCTTCGCGGTGGCGCCCTTCATGATCAGCAACTTCGCCCTCGCCGGGATCCTCGTGCCTGTGCACCGGGTCAGCGCCGCCATGACGATGCTGGCCGGGGCCACGGGCATCGGCTACGCCCTGGGTGCCGCGCTGGCCGGCCGGCTCGCCGACGCCAACGGGCACACCGCGGCCTTCGCCGTCACGGTCGCCGCGGCCGGCTTCGCGGTGCTGATCGCGCTGACCGCCAACCGGGCCCTGCGCGAGGCCGTCCCGGTGGACCAGGGCTACTGACCCCCACCCCGGCATGGCCGGTGCGTGGGGTCAGGCCAAACCCGGGACGCCGAGGTGTTGGGCGGTGCGTGGGTCGCCCCAAACCCGGGGATAAGGCAACTGGTGCACCGCCCACCCGGGCGTAGGGCGACTGGTGCACCGCCTCGGGGTCAGAGGGCCGACAGCGGGGTGACCTCCAGGCCCAGGGCCTCGCCGACCGGGCCGTTGACCAGGTGCCCGGCGTGGGTGCTGAGGCCGCCGGCGAGGGCGGCGTCGTCGGTCACGGCCTTGCGCCAGCCCTTGTCGGCCAGCGCCACGGCGTAGGGCAGTGTCACGTTGGTCAGGGCGTACGTCGAGGTGCGCGGCACGGCGCCGGGCATGTTGGCGACGCAGTAGAAGATCGAGTCGTGGACCGCGAAGGTCGGGTCGTCGTGGGTCGTGGCCCGGGAGCTCTCGAAGCAGCCGCCCTGGTCGATCGCGATGTCCACCAGGACCGATCCGGGACGCATCTGCGCGACCAGGTCGTCGCTGACGAGCTGGGGGGCCTTGGCGCCGGGCACCAGCACGGCGCCGATGACCAGGTCGGCCTCCCGGACGGCCTTCTCGATCGTGAACGCGCTCGAGGCGACGGTCGTGATCATGCCCTGGAAGCGTGCATCGACCTGGCGCAGCTTGCCCACGTCGAGGTCGAGGATCTCGACCCGGGCGCCCATGCCACGGGCGACCTCGGCAGCGTTGACACCGGAGACGCCGGCCCCGATCACGACGACGTCGGCAGGATAGACGCCCGGCACGCCGCCGGGCAGCACGCCGCGGCCACCGTTGCTGGCCATGAGGTGCTGGAAGCCGACTTGCGGCGCGAGCCGGCCGGCGACCTCCGACATCGGCGCCAGCAGCGGCAGTGAGCGGTCCGGCAGCTGGACCGTCTCGTACGCGATCGAGGTCGTCCCGGAAGCCAGCAGCGCGTCGGTGCACGGCCGGCTCGCGGCGAGGTGGAGGTACGTGAAGAGGGTCTGGCCCGCCCGCATGCGGCCGTACTCCTCGGCGATCGGCTCCTTGACCTTGAGCACCAGCTCGGCCGACGACCACACGTCGTCGGCGGTGTCGAGGATCTTGGCGCCCGCGGCGACGTACTCCTCGTCCGTGATCGACGAGCCCAGCCCGGCGCCCTGCTCGATCACGACGTCGTGGCCGTGGCGGACCAGCTCGTGCACGCCGGCCGGCGTGATCGCGACGCGGTACTCGTGGTTCTTGATCTCGCGGGGGACACCGACCAGCATGACTGCTCCTTCAGCGGGGGACTTCCTCCTCCTATCCTGAACGTTGTGCGGAGTCGTCGGCAACAATGCGAAGAAGATTCTGTAAACTCGAGATCTCCGGTCATTAGCGCAGGATCTACGAGGGGGCGGGCCGTCATGGCGAAGGATGTTCGTGAGCTCGACGACATCGACACGCGGATCGTCACGACGCTGCGGCGGGAGGGCCGCCTGCCCAACAACGCGCTGGCCGACGAGGTCGGCATCGCGGCGTCGACGTGCCTCACCCGCCTGCGGAGCCTGGTCGAGCGCGGCGTCATCGCGGGCTTCCACGCCGAGGTCGACCCGGCCTGGTTCGGCCGACCCATCCAGGCCATGATCGCGGTCCGCCTCAGGAGCGACGCCCGGGCCTCGATCAACGAGTTCTCCGACCGGCTGGCCGCGATGACCGAGGTGCTCAACGTCTACTTCCTGGCCGGCGCGGACGACTTCCACGTCCACGTCGCGGCCCGCGACCCCGACGACCTGCGGGCGTTCGTGGTCGACAACCTGAGCTCGGCGCCGGAGGTCGCGCTGACCGAGACCAACCTGATCTTCGAGCACAAGCGGGGCCGGCTGGCCGACTGATGGCCGGCGTCCCGACGCGGGTCAGTCCGTGAGCTCGATGTCCTTGAACCAGGAGTCGGTCGCGTAGTCGGTCGTCCAGCCCAGCGCGAGATAGAGCTGGTCGGCCTTGGTCGGGGAGTCGGCGTCGACCTCGAGGCCGACCCGGTCCCGGCCCCGCTGGGCCGCGTCGGAGATGACGGTGCCGAGCAGCGACTTGGCCACGCCACGGCCACGCGCGACCCGGTTGACGCCGATGTACTCGACGTACGATCCCTCGACGCCGCCCTCGGGGGCCGACGCGACCGACACGACCAGGGCGCCGGCCGGGACGGGCTCGCCGCCGTCCTCGGGCTCGACGTAGGCGAGCCACCAGTGGTCCCAGCTGTGGCCCGGGTCCTCCCGGAGCCGCTGGACGAACTCGGGGAAGCTCTCGCGGTAGGAGTTGAAGTGGTCCTCGAAGGACTCCTCCAGCATCTGGTGGACGATCTGCAAGTCCGCCGCGACGGGCAGTCCGTTCTCGTGCCGCTCCACCGGGCGCACCGTGACGCCCGCGCGCGGGGTCAGGTCGGCGTCCTCCGCCGTGACGGGCCGGTTCATGTGCAACCACGTGCGGCGCTTGGCGTAGCCGGCCCGCTTGAGCCAGCCGGCCTGGCGGACGTCGTTGGCGAACGGGCTCTCGTCGAGCCGGGTCGCGGTCACGCCGCGCATCCGCGCCATCGCGATCGCGATCTCCTCGGCCCACGCGTAGAACGCGTCGGCGATGTCGTCCATCTCGGCGACGTCGCGGTCGAAGTAGCCCCAGATCAGCGCCCGCCCCGCGGCACGGTCGTGCACCGTGATCCACGCGCGGGGGACGTCGTCGTCGCCGACCGCCACGACCTGGCGCCGGGTCCACGACGCCTGGCCCGCCACCTCGGACTCGATGCCGGCCGGGTCGACGTGCGCCTCACCCGTCCCCTGGAGCTCGTCGAGGTGCCGCAGCGCGACGAGCGCGTCGATGTCGGCGTAGGCGGGGACGCGGGCACGCCATGGTCCGGGAAGGGTGGGCAGGTCCTGGCTGGCGTCACTCGTGGTGTCGGTCATCAGGGACCATTGTGGCGGACCGGACGCCGCGGCGTCGATCAGCGTCCGAGCCGGGCCTCGAGCGCGGCCCGGGCGGCGGGCCACTCGTCGTCGGTCATCGAGTACGTCACGGTGTCCCGCCACGAGCCGTCGCGCCGGACCCGGTGCTTGCGCAGGACGCCCTCGCGCTGCGCGCCGAGCCGCGCGATCGCGGCCTGCGAGCGCTCGTTGTGGATGTCGGTGTGCCAGACGACGCGCACGCAGCCCAGGCCCTCGAACGCCCGGGTCAGCAGCAGCAGCTTGGCCTCGGTGTTTATCCCGGTGCGCCAGAAGCGCCTGCCGAGCCAGGTGTGGCCGATCGCCAGGGTCCGCAGGGCGGGGTCGATGGCGTAGTACGTCGTGACGCCCGCCAGCTCGCCGGACGCCCGGTCGACCTGCGCCCACATCACCAGGTCGGTACGCCCGAGGTAGTGGTCGACGAGGTCCTGCGCGGCGGCGAGCGTCGTCGGACGGTCGACCGCCAGCCAGGCGAACACGGCATCGTCGTCGGCCGCGGCCAGGACCCCCGCCGCGTCCTCGGGCCGGAGCGGTCGCAGCTCGACGTGCTCGCCGGTCAGGGTCGGGAGGTCGTGGAAGTCGGGCACGCGGCCCAACCTATCCACGGACGCCCGCCGCCACGTCCCCGAGCACGGCCCGCCTACCATCGCGACATGAGTGCCACCCTGGTTGCGAAGGGGCTGTCCGGGGGACACGCCCACCGGACGCTGTTCGACGGTCTCGACCTGACGGTCGCTCCCGGCGACGTCGTCGGGGTGGTCGGCGCCAACGGGGCCGGCAAGTCGACCCTCCTGCAGATGCTCGCCGGACGGGCCGCGCCGCTCGCCGGCACGGTGGCTACGGCACCGGCGGACGCCTTCGTCGGCTGGCTGCCGCAGGAGCACGAGCGGTGGGCCGGCGAGACGATCGCGGCGCACATCGCCCGACGCACCGGCGCGACCGCCACGGCCGAGGCCATGCAGGCCACCGCCGAGGCGCTCGGCTCGGGCGCGCCCGGGACCGACGACGCCTACGCCGTGGCCCTGGACCAGTGGCTCGCCTCCGGAGCGCCGGATCTGGAGGACCGGATCCCGTCCGTGCTGGGCGAGCTGCGCCTCGGCCTGGGCGGCGATGCGCTGATGACCTCGCTGTCCGGCGGGCAGGCCGCCCGGGTGGGTCTGGCGGCGCTGCTGCTCAGCCGCTTCGACGTCGTCCTGCTGGACGAGCCGACCAATGACCTGGACCTGGACGGCCTGGCCCGGCTGGAGGGCATGGTCACCGGCATGCGCGCCGGCATCGTGCTGGTGTCCCACGACCGGGAGTTCCTCGCCCGCACCGTGACCCGGGTCGTGGAGCTCGACCTCGCCCAGCAGGACGTGAACGTCTACGACGGCGGCTACGACGCATTCCTCGAGGAGCGCGCGACCGCCCGGCGTCACGCGCGCGAGGCCTACGAGCAGTTCGCCGACACCAAGGCGGACCTGGTCTCGCGGGCGCGGACGCAGCGGGAGTGGAGCTCCCAGGGCGTGCGCAACGCGATGAAGAAGAGCCCCGACAATGACAAGATCCGGCGCAAGGCGCAGACCGAGTCCTCGGAGAAGCAGGGGCAGAAGGTGCGCCAGATGGAGTCCCGCATCGCCCGGCTCGACGAGGTCGAGGAGCCGCGCAAGGAGTGGGAGCTGCGCTTCGGCATCGCTGCCGCGCCGCGCTCGAGCGCCGTCGTGGCGACGTTGGACGGCGCGACCGTGCGGCACGGGGACTTCGTGCTCGGCCCGGTGTCGGTGCAGGTGAGCGCGGGTGACCGGATCGGGATCACGGGGCCCAACGGCGCCGGCAAGACGACCCTGCTCCGGTTGCTGCTCGGGCACGCGCTGCCCGACGACGGCCGTGCCTCGCAGGGCGCGTCACTGGCCGTCGGCGAGATCGACCAGGCCCGGGCGGTGCTGGCCGAGGAGGCGACGCTGGCCGAGGCCTTCGAGGCGGCCGTCCCGGACCTCTCGCCCGCCGAGTCCCGCACGCTCCTGGCCAAGTTCGGGCTCAAGGCCGACCAGGTCGGCAGCCTCGTCGGACGGCTCTCCCCGGGCGAGCGGACCCGCGCGGCGATGGCGCTGCTGCAGGCCCGCGCCGTCAACGTCCTGGTCCTCGACGAGCCCACCAACCACCTCGACCTGCCGGCGATCGAGCAGCTCGAGCAGGCGCTGGGGGCGTACGAGGGAGCCCTGCTGCTGGTGTCCCACGACCGACGACTGCTCGACAACGTCAGCCTGGACCAGCGCTGGCACGTCGAGGACGGCCGGGTCAGCACCGGCTGACGGCCCAGGTCAGCGCGGGTAGAGCACCCGGAACCGCTCGAGCACGATCGCCAGGTCGCCCACCCGGGGGACGGCCTCGCTGTCGGCGTCGTAGTCCCACTCGGCGCAGGCCGTCGCGGTCTTGGTGCCGTCGAGCACGAGGCCGATCAGCTCGGCGGTCACGGTGTCGGCCTCATCGCGACAACCGGTCGAGGAACGCGATCAGGAGCGCCTCGCGCAGCGCCGGTGGCGCGACGTCCAGCAGCGCGTTGACCGGCGCCATCCGCTCCGGCACCGTGACCTCCCCGGTCCCCGAGCCGAGACCGGCCAGGGCCAGCAGGCCGTCGAACGCCTCGTCGTCCAGCGTGGCCGGATCGATCGACACCGCGGCGGCCCGCAGCCCGTCGTCCACCGCGATGGGCCCGGCGGTGACGGCGGCCGCCACCGACTCGGCCAGCGCCGTCAGGAACTCCGGCACCGCGGGGGCGGTCGCGGCGCACACCGTGAGGTGCAGGGAGGCCGGCATGTCGCGGAACGACATCTGGGGCTGGACGAACCAGCCGCGGGCCAGCATCTCGTCGCTGATCGTGAAGACGTCGCAGCTCGCGTCGGTCTCGAGCGTCACGAGGGACGAGTCGGGCCGGGTCACGAGGCGTACGTGCTCCTGCTCGTCGATCCCCGCGACGAGGGCGGCGGTCCCGTCCAGGGTCGTGCGGACCAGGTCGAGGTAGCCCGCGTCGCCGATCAGGCTGACCACTGCCCACGCCGCGGCGAGGGGCCCGCCGGACTTCGTCGACTGGGTCGTCGCGTTGAGCATCGTGTAGCCGGGCCAGTCCGCACTGGCGAAGAACTGGCTGCGGCGCAGGTCGGGGGTCGCGTGCAGCAGCAGCGAGACCCCCTTGGGCGTGTAGGCGTACTTGTGCAGGTCGGCGGAGATGCTCGTGACCCCGGGGACCCGGAAGTCCCACGGCTCGACCGGGTGGCCGAGGCGCTCGGCCCACGGCAGGACCCAGCCGCCGATGCACGCGTCGACGTGGAGCCGCAGCCCCCGGCGCTGGGTCTCGGCGCCGATCGCCCCGATCGGGTCGACGACCCCGTGGGCGTACGACGGCGCGGACGCCGCGACCAGCACGACCCGCTCGCCGTAGGTGTCCATCGCGGCGGCCATCGCGGCCGGATCGGCTCGCTTGGTGGTCGGGTCGACGTCGATGCTGATCCGTTCGACGCCGAAGTAGTGGGCCGCCTTGGTGAACGCCGCGTGGATCGTCGTGGGGACGATCATGACCGGGGCCGTCGTGCCGGGACGGGCGTCGCGGGCCGCCTGCACCGCGAGCAGGATCGACTCCGTTCCCCCCGAGGTGACCGAGCCGACGACGTCGTCCGACCCGTGCAGCAGCGGCCGGGCGAACGCGACGAGGTCCTTCTCCATCGCCAGCAGGCTGGGGAACGCCGTGGGGTCGAGGCCGTTGGTCGAGGCGTACATCGCCAGGGCGCGCTTGCCGAGCTCGTCGGCGTCGGCGAGGCCCGAGTCGTAGACGTACGCCAGCGTCCGGCCGCCGTGGGTCGGCAGGTCGTGCGCGCGCAGCTCCTCGAGCCGCTGCAGGATGTCGTCAGTCGACACGGACGGACCTTTCGTCGAGGTCGTAGCGGAGCAGGAAGCGCAGGCTGGCGAGCACCAGCAGGCAGGGCAGCAGGCCGAAGCCGACCTGGATCGCCTGGTCGGCGAACGCGCTCTGGGTCGTCGCGCTTCCGCTGGTCGAGGACTCGTAGCCGCCGACCGCGAGGACCCCGGCGAACAGGGCCGGACCGAGCGCCAGCCCGAGCGTCTCGCCGGCGGTCCAGACGCCCGTGAAGACGCCCACCCGGTTCTCCCCGCTGCGCTCGGCGTCGGCCGCCGCGACGTCGGGCAGCATCGACATCGGGAAGACCTGGCCGCCGGCGTAGCCGACACCGGTCAGGCCGGCCGCGACGTAGAGGACGATCGGCAGGCCGGTCGGCGCGATCCACACCCCGAGCATCCCGACCGCCATCAGCAGGGACGCCGCGACGTAGCCGGACCGCTTGCCGCGCTGTCGGGCGTACCGCTCCCACAGCGGCGTGACGACCAGCGCCGGCCCGACGAACGCCGCGAACAGGATCGTCGAGGCGCCCTTGTCGTCGAGGACGTCATCGGCCATGTAGGCGACGCCGGCCAGCATCGTGCCGACCGCGAGGGCCTGCACCACGAACGTCGTCAGCAGGGTGCGGAACGGCGGTGTCGCGGCGACGAGCCGCAGCTGGTCGCGCAGCGACCCGCCGGCGGTCTCGACCCGGTGCTCCGGGGCGTCCCGGGTCCCGCGCCAGGCGCCGACGACGCCGACCACGAGCACCAGCGCGATGTAGACGCCCATGAAGCGGTAGCCCTTCGGGGTCTCCTCGCCGCCGAACGCGTTGACGACCATCGGCGCGGTCGCCCCGGACAGCAGGATCGCCAGGGCCAGGACCACGACGCGCCACGTCATGAGGCTCGTCCGCTCGTCCTGGTCGAGGGTCATCTCGGCCGGCATCGCGACGTACGGGACCTGGAAGAAGGCGTACGCCGTGGCGCACGCGAGGAACCACACGACGACCCAGGCCGCGGCGAGCGCCGGAGGACCCGTCGGCCCGGCGAACAGCAGGGCGAAGCAGGCGGCGAGCCCCAGCCCGCCGGCCAGCAGGAACGGTCGCCGGCGGCCGGCGGGGGAGGTCGACCGGTCGCTGATGCGGCCCGCGACCGGGTTGAGGACCACGTCCCACGCCTTGGGGACGAACACGATGAAGCCCGCGACGACCGCGGCGATGCCCAGCGAGTCGGTCAGGTAGGGCAGGAGCAGCAGGCCGGGGACCGTGCCGAACGTGCCGGTGGCGACGCTGCCGAGGGCGTACCCGCGACGTACTCGGGGGGTCAGCGCGTCAGCCATGGCCCATGTCTATCGGACCCGGGGGTCGCCGCGCGGTGCAACCAGCCCGCGAGACGGTCAGACGGGGCGGGGGTTCTTCTCGTGCAGCTCGCGCTCGGACGTGAGCTCCTCGAGGAAGTTGTTGGCCCACAGCTCGATGTCGTTCTCCATGACCTGCTTGCGCATCGCCTTCATGCGGCGGCCGTTCTCTCGCGGGCCGGCGTTGATCGCGGCGAGCATCATGCTCTTCATGCCGTTGATGTCGTGCGGGTTGACCTGGTAGGCGCTCTTGAGCTCGGACGCGGCACCGGCGAACTCGCTGAGCACCAGGGCGCCGCGATCGTCGTAGCGGCACGCGACGTACTCCTTCGCGACGAGGTTCATGCCGTCGCGCAGCGGGGTCACGACCATGACGTCGGCGGCCCGGTAGAGCGCGGCCATCTCGGCGCGCGGATAGGACGCGTGCAGATAGGTCACGGGCTGCTGGCCGATGCGGGCGACGTCGCCGTTGATGCGGCCGACGAGCCGGTTGATGTCGTCGCGGAGCAGCTTGTACTGCTGCACGCGCTCCCGCGACGGCGTCGCGACCTGGACGAAGACGGCGTCGTCGACGTGCAGCGAGCCCTCGGCGATGAGCTCGCCGAACGCGCGTAGCCGCTGGCGCAGGCCCTTGGTGTAGTCGAGCCGGTCGATGCCCAGCAGGATCGTCTTGGGGTTGCCGAGGCTCTCGCGGATCTCGGCGGCCCGGGCGATGACGTCGGGGGTGCGGGCCAGCTCCTCGAATCCGGCCGCGTCGATCGAGATGGGGTACGCCTTCGCCATCACGACCCGGCCGTCGGGCAGGTAGATGGTGTCACGGTGGGTCTTGTGGCCGACCCGCTGGCGGACCAGGCGGACGAAGTTCTGCGCCGCGCCGGGCATCTGGAAGCCGACGAGGTCGGCGCCGAGGAGGCCCTCGAGGATCTGGCGGCGCCACGGGAGCTGCTGGAACAGCTCGGTCGGGGGGAACGGGATGTGCAGGAAGAAGCCGATCCGCAGGTCGGGCCGCAGCTCGCGCAGCATCGAGGGGACGAGCTGCAGCTGATAGTCCTGCACCCACACCACGGCGTCCTGCTGGGCGACGGCGGCGGCCTTCTCGGCGAAGCGACGGTTGACGCGGACGTAGGCGTCCCACCACTCGCGGTGGAACTCCGGGGGAGCGACGACGTCGTGGTAGAGCGGCCAGAGCGTCGCGTTGGAGAAGCCCTCGTAGTACTCGGCGACCTCGTCCTCGCTGAGCGGGACCGGGACGAGGTGCATCCCGTTGTGCTCGAACGGCTCGACCTCCTCGTCGGCCGCACCGTGCCAACCGATCCACGCGCCACCGTTGCGGACCATGACCGGCTCGAGGGCCGTCACGAGCCCGCCGGGCGAGGTGCGCCACATGGTCTTGCCGGTGGGGGAGAGGACCCGGTCGACGGGCAGACGGTTGGCGATCACCACGAAGTCTGCGGTGCCGGTCTCCATGTCGTTCACCCTAGCCGTCGGACGGCGGATGTGCCGATCTGTCTCAGCGCGCCGCGACCCCGAGCTGGGCCAGGATCTCGTCCATCTGCCGCTGGATCGCGACGGTCTCGTCCAGCGGGAGCAGCGTCGACTCGGTCGAGCCCGCGCGCAGGCACGCCGCGACCTCCTGGATCTCGTGGGCGTAGCCGCGTCCCGTGACGGGTTCGGCGATCTCCTCGCGCTCGTCGCCGCGGGTCACGGAGAAGCCGGCCGGGTGGTGGAACCGTCCCGGGACCTCGATCAGCCCGGCGTCGCCGGCGACGGTCGCCCGGTTGTCACCCGTGGCGAGCTGGGTCCAGGCGATGCTCGCGACGGCACCCGAGGCGTACGTCAGGGTCGCCCCGGCGTTGACGTCGGTGCCCCGGTCCGACAGCACCCCGGCGGCGGCGATGTCGACCGGATCGCCCAGCAGCAGGTGCGCGAACGTGAGGGGGTAGATCCCGACGTCGAGCAGCGCGCTGGCGCCGAGGGCCGGGTCCCACAGCCGGGCGTTGGTCGTGGGGGCGGTGAAGCCGAGCTCGGCGCGGACCTGGCTGACCCGGCCGATCGAGCCGGCGGCCGCGATCTCGGCGACGCGGCGGATGTTGGGGTTGGTGCGCATCCACATCGCCTCGGCGAGGAACAGGCCCCGGTCCCGGGCCTCGGCGACCAGCGCAGCCGAGTCGGTCGCGTTCATCGTCAGGGCCTTCTCGCACAGGACGTGCTTGCCGGCCGCCAGGCACAGCCGGACGTCCTCGAGGTGCCGGCTGTGCGGGGTCGCGACATAGACGACGTCGACGTCCGGGTCGGCCACCAGCTCCTCGTACGAGCCGTAGGTCCGCGCAGCGCCGAACTCCTCGCCGAACGCCCGCGCGGCGTCGGGTCGGCGCGATCCCACCGCGGCGAGGGGGTTGTCGGCGACGAGCGCCAGGTCGCGGGCGAAGTGACGGGCGATCGACCCCGTCGCGAGGATTCCCCATCGGACGGGGGCTTGGGACGTCATGGCACCACTGTGCCATTGCCCCAAGTGAATGACACCAGTGTTATTCATGCTTTAGACTCGCGCCATGAGCGCAGTGGAGAAGTCGAGCACCCAGACCTCGGCTGCCGTCGAGACGTTGTCGGAGCGCGACCGCGAGATCCTGGCCCTCGAGCGCCTGTGGTGGCAGTACGCGGGCGCCAAGGAGCAGGCGATCCGTGACAAGTTCGACATGTCCTCCACGCGCTACTACCAGGTGCTCAACGCGCTGATCGACCGTGAGGACGCCCTCGCGTTCGACCCGCTGCTGGTCAAGCGCCTGCGACGTCTCCGTGCGCAGCGCCAGCGCAGCCGGTCCGCCAGGCGCCTCGGCATCGACCTCTAGGGTTACCGGAGTGCAGCACCGGAAGAACCTCTCACCCCGCAAGGCCTACGTACCGTCCAGCTGGCTCCTGGTCCTGACGGTCCTGGTCTGCGTCGGCGGAGCCGGCTGGCTCGGCTGGCTCCTGCTCGACGACGGGTCGTCCTCGACCCCCGAGGCGACCCCGACTCCCACGGCGACGGCGTCGAGCACGCCGTCCGCGGCCCCCACGCCGACCGCGACCGCGACCCCGACCCGGACGAAGGCGACCGCGTCGCCGACGCCCGAGCCGACGCGGACCACCAAGGCACCCGAGGTCGCCCGCGACGTCCCGGTCTCGGTGCTCAACAACACCGGTGTCCGGGGTGCCGCGGCGACCTTCTCCGCCAAGGTCACCCGGGCCGGCTGGCCGCTGGGCGGCGTCGGCAACTGGACGGGGGCGATCATGGGCAACACGGTCTACTACCCGCCCGCCTACGAGGCGAAGGCGCGGCTCCTGGCCCGGGATGTCGGCATCGATCGGGTCCTGCCGCGCCTGGCCAACATGCGATCTGACCGCCTGACGATCATCCTCGCGGGGCCGCAGTCATAATCGATCCATGACCTCGTCCGTACGCGCCGACGTGGTCGCGGATCCCTCCGGCACCTTGCTGGCCCTCGACTTCGACGGCACCCTCGCGCACATCGTCGACGACCCGACCCAGGCCTATGCCCATCACCGATCGGTCAAGGCGCTCGAACGCCTCGGGTCCGTCCTCGGCCAGGTCGCGATCGTGACGGGTCGTCCGGTCGATCAGGCGCTCGAGCTCGGCGGCTTCGAGGGGCTGTCCGGCCTCGACGAGCTCGTGATCTACGGCCAGTACGGCGCCGAGCGCTGGGACGCCCGCAAGGGCCGCATGGACGAGGCGCGGCGCCCCGCCGAGATCGAGCGGCTCGCCGACCTGCTCCCCGCCTGGCTCGCCGAGCGCGGGGCCTCGCACGTCCGGATCGAGGACAAGGGCCTGGCGATCGCGGTCCACACCCGCGGCGTCGACCCTGAGCTGCTCGACACACTCGCCGCGCCGATCGCCGCCCTCGCGGCCGAGCTCGGCCTCGCCGTCGAGCCGGGGCGCCAGGTCGTCGAGCTGCGGGCGGCCGGGTCCGACAAGGGCGACGCGGTCCGCGCGCTGGTCGCGGCGCTGCCCGCCCGCCAGGTGATCTTCGCCGGTGACGACCTCGGTGACCTGCCGGCGTTCGACGCCGTCGACGAGCTGCGGGCGACCGGGGTCGGCGGCCTGCTGATCTGCTCGGCGTCCTCGGAGCAGGACGCGCTGGTGGCCCGGGCCGATGTCGTCCTCGACGGGCCGGACGAGGTGGCGGCCTGGCTCGAGGAGCTGGCCGATGAGTTCTAGCGGTCCGCCGCTGCTCCCGCACACGTTCTGGACCCGGGTCCGCGCCGTCGCCAACTGGGTCAACCTCAGCACCCCGCTGGGCCTGCTGGTCGCCCGCGCCGGCGGTGCCACGATCACCCGGCACGGGCGTGGGACCTATCTCGCGACGGGCTACCGTCTCGGCTTCCCGGTCGCGGGTGCCTTCACGATCGGAAGCGTCATCGACAGCCGCCACGACGCGGCGTACCTCCTGGACCGCCCGCTCCTGCTCCGGCACGAGGACCGGCACGTCACCCAGTACGCCTTCGTGCTCGGCGTCGTGATGCTCCCGGTCTACCTCGTGTGCGTCGGCCTGTCCTGGGCCATCGCGGCGGACCCCTCGTCGTACAACCCCTTCGAGCGCCTCGCCAACCTCGCGGACGGCGACTACCCGCCGCCCCGGACGCGCTTCTCCCGGCACCCCTGACCTCAGCTCCTTGTCCACGATGTGGACCAACTAGACACATCGTGAGACGCGCACGTACGCTGAGGGAACTCATCCAGAGGGGTAGAGGGATACGGCCCGACGACACCCCAGCAACCAGTCGCAGCACGCGGCCAGGTGCTCATTCCGTCCCGGGCGATCGTCGATCCGGGAAAGATGACCAGGAGGATCGCGTGAGCATCACCGCCGAGACATCCACCCCCACGATCCGCGCCGGTGCCTTCGGCAACGCGACGGAGCTGGTGTGCCGTGAGTGCGGCGCGACCAAGGAGCTGGGACCGCACTACGTCTGCCACGAGTGTTTCGGGCCGCTGGAGATCACGTACGACTTCCCGGCCATCACTCGCGAGCAGATCGAGGCCGGTCCCGCCAACATCTGGCGCTACAAGGCGCTGCTGCCCGTCCCCGACGACATCGAGCAGAGCCCCAACCTCGAGCCCGGCTACACCCGGCTGCTGCGCGCCGACAACCTCGCCGCCGAGCTCGGCCTGACCAAGCTCTGGGTCAAGGACGACAGCACCAACCCGACCAACTCCTTCAAGGACCGGGTCGTGGCGTGCGCCCTGAGTGCCGCCCGCGAGTTCCACAGCAAGGTCTTCGCCTGCCCCTCGACGGGCAACCTGGCCAATGCGGTCGCCGCCGCCGGTGCGCGGGCCGGCATCAAGACCGTCGTCTTCATCCCCAGTGACCTGGAGACGCCCAAGCAGGTCAACTCGGCGGTCTACACCGAGAACCTCGTCGCGGTCGACGGCAACTACGACGACGTCAACAAGCTCGCCAGCGAGATCGCGGGCGAGGAGGACGGCTGGGCGTTCGTCAACGTCAACGTCCGCCCGTTCTACGCCGAGGGCTCCAAGACCCTGGGCTACGAGATCGCCGAGCAGCTCGGCTGGCGGCTGCCGGACCAGATCGTCATCCCCGTCGCGTCCGGCTCGCAGCTCACCAAGGTCCACAAGGCGTTCCAGGAGCTCATCAAGCTCGGGCTCGTCGAGGACAAGCCGGTCAAGATCTTCGGCGCCCAGGCCACCGGGTGCTCCCCGGTCTCCGAGGCGTTCCGCGAGGGCTGGGACGTCGTCCGCCCGACCCGCCCCGACACGATCGCCAAGTCGCTCGCGATCGGCAACCCGGCCGACGGCGTGTACGTCCTGGACATCTGCCGGGAGACCGGTGGTGCGATCGCGGACATCTCCGACGACGAGGTCCGCGCCGCGATCGTGCTTCTGGCCCGCACCGAGGGGATCTTCACCGAGACCGCCGGCGGCACGACCGTCGGCGTGCTCAAGAAGCTGACCGAGACCGGACAGCTCGACCCCGAGCTCGAGACCGTCGTGATCAACACCGGCCACGGCCTCAAGACCCTCGACGCGGTGACCGGCCTGGTCGGACCCGCCGCCACCATCGCGCCGACGTACGACGCCTTCGTCGCCGCCGGCATCGCCTGAATCCCTAGGAGCACCGTGAGCATCAACGTCCGCATCCCCACGATCCTTCGCACGTACACGCAGGACCAGTCGCAGGTCTCCGCCGACGGCGCGACCCTGACCGATGTCCTCGACTCGCTCGAGACGAGCTTCCCGGGCATCCGGGCCCGCATCGTCGACGACGAGGGCAAGCTGCGCCGCTTCGTCAACATCTACGTGGCCGAGGAGGACGTCCGCTTCGCGCAGGGTCTCGACACCCCGACGCCCGACGGCGCCCAGGTCTCGATAATCCCCGCCGTCGCCGGTGGCTGACCGACTGCTGGACGGTGAACGGACGGTTAAGACCGGCCGTGGCCGCGCGTTGCAGCGCCGTATAGGCTCAGCGCATCGGGCCCTCGGCAGACGGCTCGACTCGTGACAGGTGGGAGTGGCGGCATGGTGCAGGGCACCGTCAAGTGGTTCAACGCAGACAAGGGCTACGGGTTCATCGAGGTCGAGGGCCAGGACGATGTGTTCGTCCACTGGTCCAAGATCGCGTCCGACGGCTACAAGACCCTCGAGGACGGCCAGAAGGTCGAGTTCGAGGTCATCGACGGACCCAAGGGTCGCGAGGCCCAGGAGGTCATCGGGCACTGAGCAGTCCAGGAGGAACCCGGTCCGGGGGGACCGGGTCTTTTTCTGCCCCTGGCACCGCGTGACCCATATGACACTTGCCATGTCACATAGCCGCTGACATACTCCCAGTATGTTGATCTCAGCTGCCGAACCCGTGACCGCGCCCGTCGGCGGAGCCGAGCTGGGCCAGGTCATCGGCCTCTCGATCGCCGCGACCCTGGTCACCGTCGTGCTCCTCGTCATCGCCTGGGCGCACCGTACCCACCGCATCGAGTGGTTCGACCGGCTCGGCCGTCGCCTCGGTGCGCAGTACGGCGAGCCCGGCTGGTCGACGATCCCCACGATGTTCGTCGCGAGCTCCTTGATCGTCGCGCTGCTGGGCTTCATGTGGGACGTGAGCCTGCACGCCGGCCGCGGCCGCGACGCCGGCCCGCTGGCCAATCCCGCGCACTACCTGATCCTCTACGGGCTGTTCGCCCTGTTCGTTGCCGGCATGTCGGCGATCGTCTATCCCCGCGACGGGGAGAAGCCCGGCATCGCGGCGGTCCGCATCACCCGCACGTGGTACGCCCCGGTCAGCGGCATCTTCATCGCCGCATGCGGCCTGTACGCCCTGATCGGCTTCCCGCTGGACGACATCTGGCACCGGATGTTCGGCCAGGACGTGACCCTGTGGGGCCCGACCCACCTGATGCTGATCGGCGGCGCGGGCCTGTCCACCGCCGGCATCATCCTGCTCAACCGCGAGGCCGAGATCCACATGCGGGCCCGCGGCAAGGCGCTCCCGGTGTGGCTCAAGACGATCATGACGTCGACCGCGTTCGGTGGCTTGCTGATCGGCCTGTCGGTCTTCCAGGCCGAGTTCGACTTCGGCATCGCCCAGTTCCGGATGGTCTTCGCGCCGATGATGATCGTCGCCGCCGCTGGCCTCGCGCTGGTCGCCGCCCGGCTCTACATCGGACCGGGCGCCGCGATCGCCACGGCGGTGTTCTTCCTCCTGATGCGCGGCATCGTCTCGTTCATCGTCACCGACGTCATGGGCGAGGCGCACCACGTGTTCCCGCTCTACCTCGGCAGCGCCGTCCTGATCGAGCTGCTCGCGATCTCCCGGCTGCGCCACCGGCCACTGGTGTTCGGCGCCGTCGCCGGCCTCCTGATCGGCACGGTCGGCCTCGTCATCGAGAAGCTCTGGAACGACCGGGTCTTCCAGTTCCCGTGGACGTCGGACATGTGGACCGAGGGGCTGCTGATGGCCGTTCCGGTCGCCGTCGCCACCGGCCTGTGCGGCGCGCTGTTCGCCCTCGGCCTGCAGGGCCGCCTCCCGGCCAGGAACGTCGGCCGGGCCATCGTCATCGGCTCGGTGCTGGTGCTGTCCGCCGCGGTCGCCAACGGCCTGTACGCCACGGTGCCGAAGGACGAGTCCGCGACCTTCACGCTGACCCAGGTCGGCACGGTCGAGAAGCCCGAGGTCACGGCCGCCGTCACGCTGTCGGACGGCGTCGCCGACGACGACCCGACGTGGGTCCAGATCACCGCCTGGCAGGGTGGCGGCGCCGGCGTCGTCACCGACCGGCTCCGCCGCACGGGCACCGACACCTACGAGTCGACCAAGCCCGTCCCGGTCGGCGGCAACTGGAAGACGCTCCTGCGCGTGCAGGACGGACGTACGCTCGCCGCGGTCCCGATCTTCCTGCCCGCCGACGCCCCGCTGAAGGTCAACGAGGTCCCCGCGCTGGACTCGTTCACCCGTGACTTCGTGCCCGAGATCGACATCCTGCAGCGTGAGCGCAAGGACGACGGGTCGCCGTTGCTGTGGGGGGCGGCCAACATGGTCGTGCTGCTGTGCAGCCTGGGGATCATCCTGGGGATCTGCGTCTCGGTCTCGCGGGTCGCCCGCCGGATCGAGGAGGACGAGGCGACGGCGACGGCCGACCGTACGCCTACGCTGACCTCATGAATCCCGCCGGCGGGGAGCTCCTCGCCCATCACGTCGCGCTGCTCGCGATCCCGGCGCTGGTCCCGGCCGTCGTCGTCGTGGGTGTCGTGCTCTACATCGCCCGCAAGGACCGTCGCGAGGAGCGCGAGGAGCGCGACCTCATCGAGCGCGCCTTAGACACCAAGGAGAACGAGTGAAGATCATCGCCGCCGCGCTCGCCGCAGCCCTGTTGCTGGCGGGCTGCACCGGGTCCGGGTCCGACGAGTCGCCGCGGGACCGGGCCAAGGAGCAGGCCGACGCGCAGGCGTCGCAGCGCGCCGAGGCCCAGCAGCAGCTCGAGGAGAAGGTGAGCGAGGAGGCCGAGGCCGCCGGCGCGATCGTCGAGATCGTCATCAAGGACGGCAAGGTCGCACCACGCGGCGACCGGGTCGAGGTCAAGGTCGGGCAGAAGGTCACGCTCGACATCACGTCGGACGCCCACGAGCAGATCCACGTCCACTCCGAGCCGGAGCACGAGTACGAGGTCGGGCCGGGCGACACCGTGACCAAGAGCTTCACGCTCGACACCCCCGGGCAGGTCGCGGTCGAGGCCCATCACCTTGACGCGACGATCGTGCAGCTCGTCGTCCGTCCGTGACGCTGCCCTCGGCGCTGGCCGCGGGCCTCGCGACCCACGGGCTCGGCGGGTCGACCGACCTGCCGATCCCGTTCATCTACGCCATGGTCGGCGCCTCGTGGGCCCTGACGATCTCCTTCGCGGTCCTCGCCCTGGCGTGGAAGGAGCCCCGGTTCGCCGACGAGCCGCCGAGCCTCGACCCGCCGGCGCCCCGGCGCTGGCGCCAGGTCCTCGGCCTGGTCCTGACGGCGTGGGGCCTCGTCGCGCTGTACGCCGGACCGTCGGACTCGTCCAACGCCGGCCTGCAGGCGTTCTACGTCTTCGTGTGGGTCGGGCTGGTCCCGCTCGCGCTGGTCCTGGGCCATGTCTGGCGTGACCTGTCGCCGTGGCGGACCCTGACGGGCGCCGGCCGCTGGGCGTACCCGGAGTGGCTCGGCTACTGGCCCGCCGCGGCCGGGCTGCTGGCTTTCGTGTGGCTCGAGCTCGCCTCGCCGGATCCGGGCAGCGTCGGCGCGGTACGCCTGTGGGTCCTGCTGTACGCCGTCACGATGCTGCTCGGTGGGGCCGCGTTCGGGCCCCGCTGGTTCGACCGGGCGGACCCGTTCGACGTCTACAGCGCGATCGTCGCCCGGCTGTCGCCGTTCGTGCAGGACGGCCGCTGGCGGATGCACAACCCCCTGCGGAGCCTTCCGGAGGTCCCGGTCGCGCCGGGCCTCGTGGCGGTGCTGGCGGTGCTGCTGGGCTCGACGGCGTACGACAGCTTCTCCGCGTCGTCGTTCTGGCAGGGCCGGTCCGTGTCCGACGCCCAGGGCACCGCGACCCTGGTGGGCTTCTGCGTCGTGGTCGGCACGCTGTTCGTCCTCGCCGCGCGGGCGACCGGGGGAGTGTCGCGGGAGGACCGCCGGGCCCTGCCCGGACGGCTGGCGCACTCGCTGGTGCCGATCGTGGTCGGCTACATCTTCGCGCACTACCTGACGTACCTCGTGGAGAAGGGGCAGACCGCGTTCTACGCGCTGCTCGACCCGCTCGGCCGGGGCTGGGCCCCGCTCGGCGACCCCGATCCGTCGTTCTTCCTGTCGGAGCACACCTCGACGCTCGCGGCGCTCAAGGTCACGTTCGTCGTGGCGGGGCACGTCCTGGCGGTGATCGCGGCCCACGACCGGGCGCTCGTGCTGCTGCCCCGGGCGCACCGGCTGAGCGGCCAGCTCGGGATGCTGCTGCTGATGGTCGCCTACACGTTCACGGGGCTCTACCTCCTGTTCTCGGTCTGAGCCGCTCGGGGCACCCGGGCGGCCGGCGTATTTTGGTGTGATGGCGACGATCTACAACACCGCGACGACCCTCGACGGGTTCCTGGCGACGCCGGACAACTCCCTGGACTGGCTGTTCGCGGTCGAGGGCTCGGACGACGCCGAGTCGTCCTTCCCGGCGTTCCTCGACGGCATCGGCGCGATGGCGATGGGCTCCACGACGTACGAGTGGCTGCTGGCGCACGAGGCCCTGGTGGACGAGCCGCAGAAGTGGCGGGAGTGGTACGCCGAGCGGCCCACCTGGGTGTTCACGCACCGCGAGCTGCCGGTCGTGCCCGACGCGGACATCCGGTTCACGAGCGACGACGTCCGCACGGTCCACGCCGCGATGGTCGACGCCGCCGGGCCGCGGGACGTGTGGCTCATGGGAGGCGGCGACCTGGTCGGGCAGTTCGCCGATGCCGGGCTGCTCGACCAGATCACCGCGACGGTCGCCCCCGTCACGCTGGGCTCGGGCGCCCCGCTGCTGCCGCGGGTCATCGGCTCGGACCGTCTGCGGCTGGTCTCGGTCGAGCAGCGCGGCCAGTTCGCCGAGCTGAGGTACGCCGTGGGAGCGCCGAGAACGCAGGCCTGATTGCGCCCGATCGATTAGCACTCGTATGATGAGAGTGCTAGACAGTACTTTGCACGACCCTGACCAGACCGATGAGGTTGTGGGCTCGGCGAGAAGGGTTCGCCGCACGCCGCAGCCGTCCGTCGCGGGCATCGCCTGGTCACTCCACGTCGACAACCAAGTCGGAGAAACGTACACATGGCAAAAACGATTGCTTTCAATGAGGAAGCCCGTCGCGGCCTCGAGCGGGGAATGAACCAGCTCGCCGACGCGGTCAAGGTGACCCTCGGTCCCAAGGGACGCAACGTCGTCCTGGAGAAGAAGTGGGGAGCCCCCACGATCACCAACGACGGTGTCAGCATCGCCAAGGAGATCGAGCTCGAGGACCCCTACGAGAAGATCGGCGCCGAGCTCGTCAAGGAGGTCGCCAAGAAGACCGACGACGTCGCCGGTGACGGCACGACGACCGCCACGGTCCTCGCCCAGGC
>NZ_JAOPXQ010000170.1 GCF_025965075.1 Aeromicrobium sp. | reverse complement strand
CTCGCCGAGGAGGTCCGCTCGCGGCACGAGAAGGCGTACCCGACCCGCGGCATCGCCGGGCCCCGTCGCCAGCTCGACTCCGGCGGCGAGTACCAGTGGCGGCGTGAGGGTCCCGAGCACCTCTTCGACCCCGAGACGGTCTTCCGCCTGCAGCACTCCACGCGGACCGGCTCGTACGAGATCTTCAAGCAGTACACCTCGCGGGTCGACGACCAGTCCGAGCGGCTCATGACGCTGCGTGGCCTGTTCAACCTCCGGGAGGGCGTCCGCCCGGCCGTCCCGCTCGAGGAGGTCGAGCCGGTCTCCGAGATCGTCAAGCGTTTCTCGACCGGTGCGATGTCGTACGGCTCGATCAGCCAGGAGGCGCACGAGACCCTCGCGATCGCGATGAACCGTCTCGGCGGCAAGTCCAACACCGGCGAGGGTGGCGAGGACCCCGAGCGTCTGTACGACCCGGAGCGCCGCTCGTCGATCAAGCAGGTCGCGTCGGGCCGCTTCGGCGTCACGTCGGAGTACCTCACGAACTCCGACGACATCCAGATCAAGATGGCGCAGGGCGCCAAGCCCGGCGAGGGTGGCCAGCTGCCCGGGCCCAAGGTCTATCCGTGGGTCGCCAAGACGCGGCACTCGACGCCCGGCGTCGGGCCGATCTCGCCGCCGCCGCACCACGACATCGACTCGATCGAGGACCTCAAGCAGCGCATCCACGACCTCAAGAACGCCAACCCGTCGGCCCGCGTGCACGTCAAGCTCGTGTCCGAGGTCGGCGTCGGCACGGTCGCGGCGGGCGTCTCGAAGGCCAAGGCCGACGTCGTCCTGATCTCGGGCCACGACGGTGGTACGGGCGCGTCCCCGTTGACGTCGCTCAAGCACGCCGGTGGTCCGTGGGAGCTCGGTCTCGCCGAGACCCAGCAGACCCTGCTGCTCAACGGGCTGCGCGACCGGATCGTCGTGCAGGCCGACGGCCAGCTCAAGACCGGCCGTGACGTCATCATCGCGGCGCTGCTCGGCGCCGAGGAGTTCGGCTTCGCGACGGCCCCGCTGGTCGTCAGCGGCTGCATCATGATGCGGGTCTGCCACCTCGACACCTGCCCCGTGGGCGTCGCGACGCAGAACAAGGCGCTGCGCGAGAAGTACTCCGGCAAGGCCGAGTACGTCGTCAACTTCTTCACCTACATCGCGCAGGAGGTGCGCGAGCACCTCGCCCGCCTGGGCTTCCGGTCGATCCAGGAGGCCGTCGGTCACGCCGAGATCATCGACGTCGACACCGCGGTCCGGCACTGGAAGGCCGACGGTCTCGACCTGACACCGATCCTGCACGTGCCCGAGCTCCCCGAGGGCGCGTCGCTGCACAACACGACGACACAGGACCACAGCCTCGACAAGGCGCTCGACAATGAGCTCATCGCGCTGAGCGCCGACGCGCTCGAGAATGGTGAGCCGGTCCGCGCGCAGCTCGAGATCCGCAACGTCAACCGCACCGTCGGCACGATGCTGGGCCACGAGGTCACGAAGCGCTACCGCGGCGAGGGCCTGCCGGAGAACACGATCGACCTGACGTTCCTCGGCTCGGCCGGCCAGTCGTTCGGCGCGTTCGTGCCCAAGGGCATCACGCTGCGGCTCGAGGGCGACGGCAACGACTACGTCGGCAAGGGCCTGTCGGGTGGCCGGATCGTGGTCCGGCCGCCGCGCGAGTCGCAGTTCACCGCCGAGGCGCAGATCCTCGCCGGCAACGTCATCGGCTTCGGTGCGACCAGCGGCGAGATCTTCCTGCGCGGCAAGGTCGGCGAACGCTTCTGCGTCCGCAACTCCGGCGTCAGCGCCGTCGTCGAGGGCGTGGGCGACCACCCCCTGGAGTACATGACCGGCGGCACCGTCGTGATCCTCGGCAAGACCGGACGCAACGTCGCGGCCGGCATGAGCGGGGGAGCGGCGTACATCCTCGACCTGGACGAGAGCCTGGTCAACATGGGCATGGTCGAGACCCGACCCGTCCCGGAGGGTGCTGCAGCGGCGACGCTGCACGACCTGGTCCGCAAGCACCACGAAGAAACCGGCTCCGCCGTCGCCGAGCAGCTGCTCGGCCACTGGGAGCAGTCGCTCGCCCGCTTCACCGAGATCATGCCGGTCAACTACCGGCTGGTGCTCGAGGCGCGCGACGCCGCCGAGGCCGAGGGCCTGTCCGAAGAAGACACCACAGCACGCATGATGGAGGTGGCCGCACGTGGCTGATCCCAGAGGTTTCATCAACACGCCCCGCCAGGTCGCCGAGCGGCGCCCGGTGGAGGAGCGGGTCAACGACTGGAACGAGGTCTACCCCGGTGGGCCCGGCCGGGCGCTCCTGCCGATCATCACCGAGCAGGCCGGACGCTGCATGGACTGCGGCATCCCGTTCTGCCACTCGGGCTGCCCCCTGGGCAACCTGATCCCGGAGTGGAACGACCTGGTCTGGCGCAAGGACTGGGACGAGGCCCTCGACCGGCTGCACGCGACCAACAACTTCCCGGAGTTCACCGGGCGGCTGTGCCCGGCGCCGTGCGAGACGGCGTGCGTCGTCGGCATCAACCGTGATGCAGTGACGATCAAGAACGTCGAGGTCTCGATCATCGACAAGGCGTGGGACGACCGCCAGGTCAGGCCCGAGCCGCCGGAGTGGCTGACCGGCAAGACCGTCGCCGTCGTGGGCTCCGGCCCGGCCGGCCTCGCCGTCGCCCAGCAGCTGACCCGCGCGGGTCACACCGTCGCGGTCTACGAGCGTGACGACAAGCCCGGTGGCCTGCTTCGCTACGGCATCCCCGAGTTCAAGATGGAGAAGATCCAGGTCGATCGCCGCATCGACCAGATGGAGCGCGAGGGGACGGTCTTCCGTACCGGCGTCCGGGTCGGCGAGACCCTGACCGGCTCGCAGCTCCGCGATCGCTACGACGCGGTCGTTCTGGCGATCGGCTCGACGATCCGCCGTGAGCTGCCGGCCCCGGGCCGCGAGCTCGGTGGCATCCACCAGGCCATGGAGTTCCTGCCCCAGGCCAACCGGGTCGCCCTCGGCGAGGAGGTCGCGGACCAGATCGTCGCGACCGACAAGGACGTCGTCATCATCGGCGGCGGCGACACCGGCGCGGACTGCCTCGGCACCTCGGTGCGCCAGGGCGCCCGGTCGATCACGCAGCTCGAGATCATGCCCAACCCCGGCGAGGACCGTCCCGGCCACCAGCCGTGGCCGACCTACCCGATGATCTACCGGGTCTCCTCGGCGCACGAGGAGGCCGGTGACCGGGTCTACTCGGTGTCGACCAAGGAGTTCCTCGGCGACGAGGACGGTCACGTCCGTGGCCTGCGCCTGGTCGAGGTCGAGTTCATCGACGGCAAGCTCACCGAGATCGAGGGCACCGAGAAGGACATCCCCGCGCAGCTCGTGCTGTTCGCGATGGGCTTCACGGGTCCCGAGACCGAGGGCCTGGTCGACCAGCTCGGCGTCGAGCTCGACGAGCGCGGCAACGTCAAGCGGGACAAGCGCTACATGTCCAGCGTCGACGGCGTGTTCGTCGCGGGCGACGCGGGACGCGGGCAGTCGCTGATCGTGTGGGCCATCGCGGAGGGACGCTCGGCAGCCGCCGGCGTCGACGCGTACCTGTCCGGCACGACCAACCTGCCGGCCCCGATCCCGCCGAACGCGCGCCCGTTGACGGTCTGACGGTGCGGCCCGAGGAATTTGTTGTGCGAAACCACATAAGTGACTCGCCGGTACGGCGACGAGTGGCTAGGCTCAAGAGGTGAGAAGAGCCAAGATCGTCTGCACCCTCGGGCCCGCTGTCGGCAACGCACGCAAGATCGAGCAGCTCGTCGAGGCCGGCATGGACGTCGCCCGACTCAACATGAGTCACGGCGAGCAGGCCGACCACCAGCAGAACTTCGAGTGGGTGCGCGCGGCCGCCGACAAGAGTGGCAAGGCCATCGCGGTCCTCGCGGACCTGCAGGGCCCCAAGATCCGGCTCGGGCGCTTCGCCGCCGGACCGGTCGAGCTCAACGCGGGCTCGCAGTTCACGATCACGACCGACGACATCCTCGGCGACGCGACGCGGTGCTCGACGACGTACAAGGGACTGCCGGGCGACGTCAATCCCGGTGACGAGATCCTGATCGACGACGGACGCATGCGTCTGCGCGCGACCGCGGTCTCGGCCACGGACGTGACCTGCACGATCGAGACCAGCGGTCCGGTCAGCAACAACAAGGGCATCAACCTGCCCGGCGTCATGGTCAGTGTGCCGGCGATGAGCGAGAAGGACATCGACGACCTGCGGTTCGCGCTGCGGCTCGGTGTCGACTTCATCGCGCTGTCGTTCGTGCGGTCCGCCGACGACTACAAGGACGTCCACAAGATCATGGTCGAGGAGGGCATCCACCGCCCCGTCATCGCCAAGATCGAGAAGCCGCAGGCGGTCGAGAACCTCGACGGCATCATGGACGCCTTCGACGGCGTCATGGTGGCGCGCGGCGACCTCGGCGTCGAGCTGCCGCTCGAGGACGTCCCGATCGTGCAGAAGCTCATCGTGGAGAAGGCGCGGCGCAACGCCAAGCCCGTCATCGTCGCGACCCAGATGCTCGAGTCGATGATCTCGGCGCCCCGGCCGACGCGCGCCGAGGCGTCCGACGTCGCCAACGCCGTCCTCGACGGTGCCGACGCCGTGATGCTGTCGGGCGAGACCAGCGTGGGGGAGTACCCCATCCACACGGTCCACACGATGGCCCGCATCATCGAGTCGACCGAGGACCACGGTCTGCCCCGCATGGCCGCGTTCACCTGGCGCGCGCGGACCAAGAGCGGCATCATCTGCCGCGCCGCGTCGGAGGTCGCCGAGGCCGTCGACGCGCGCTTCGTCGTGGCGTTCACGACGACGGGCGACTCGGCCCGCCGCATGACCCGCTACCGCTCGCGGGTGCCCGTCATCGCGTTCACGCCCGACCCTCTGGTGCGGCGTCAGCTCGCGATGAGCTGGGGCATCGAGACGTTCACGGTCCCCGAGGTCAAGCACACCGACGACATGGTGCTGCAGGTCGACAAGGCGCTGCTGGAGATCGAGCGCTGCAGCGAGGGCCAGCAGGTCGTCATCGTCGCCGGCGCCCCTCCGGGCATCCCCGGCTCGACCAACGCCCTGCGCATCCACAACATGGGCGACGCGATCAACGGGGTCACCCCGGCGTACGCCAGCCCGGGCACCGACCCCTCGTAGGTCACGCGGCCGGGTCGGTGTGCCGACCCTTGCGGGATAGGCGGCGGCGCTTCTTCGCCGGTGGTGGCGCAGGACGTTCCACGCCGTCGGGCAGGTCCTCCGGCGCGGTCAGGTGCCAGTCGCCGTAGTGCACGATCTCGACCCCCAGCAGGGGATCGCTGATCCAGTCCCGGGTCGCCGGCTCCCAGAAGGACGCGACGCCATGGCCGTTGACCCGGGCGACCTCGGGGTCGTCTCCGGGCAGGACGAAGTACCGGTAGTGGGTGCTGCGGGATCCCCGGGTCGATCGCATGCTGCTCCTGCGGTCATCCCCTCCTGCGGGCAAGTCTGGGGGATGGGAGCCCAGAGTGGGGCGAATTGGCTGGGATTCGGCGTGAAGAGTTTGTCTCGGGGGGCTGGCCGTGCGGAGGTGGCCCTCGGCTCATCGCGGGGGGCTGGTTGCCGAGTCTGCTCTGGCGTGCCGACGAGTCGGCACGGCTCCGGCCGCGGGCGGTGTTCGCGGCTCATCGCGGGGGGCTGGGTGCCGAGTCTGCTCTGGCGTGCCGACGAGTCGGCACGGCTCCGGCCGCGGACGGCCTCCGGTGCTTTCACACCTGCGAGAGAGGCCGACGCTACGTCGGTGTGGGTTACCCGTGCCGAGTGCGGGACTCGAACCCGCACGCCCTTTCGGACAACGGTTTTTGAGACCGTCGCGTCTACCATTCCGCCAACTCGGCTCACGCCGTATAACCTTCTCACGTGACCGCCGCCAGCCCCGCTCCGGCTCCACGGGTCGTA
>NZ_JAOPXQ010000023.1 GCF_025965075.1 Aeromicrobium sp. | reverse complement strand
TCCAGCACCGCCCTGCCGGTGCCGAGGGCCAGTGCCGCCCATGCCAGGCGCGAGAGGCGGATGCACTCGCGGTAGTCGTCGTCGGTGCCGTCGCCGAGGATCGCGTCGACGGGGATCGTGACGTCGGCCAGCACCAGACGGCTCAGGCCGGCGGCCCGCAGGCCCATGCTGGGATCGGCCTCGATCGAGACCCCCGGGGTGCTGGACTCGACGATCACCAGTGTCGGTCTGCCCTCCAGGTCGACGGCCACGATGAACAGCTCGGCCTCGGACCCGCGCACGACGCCGGACTTGACGCCGTTGAGCACGAGTCCCTCGCCGGTACGCGTGGCGGTCGTCGCCAGCTCGAACGGGTCGAACAGGGCACGGGGCTCCGCGACCGCCAGGGCCGCCGAGGGGATGTCGTCGCCGGCGAAGGCCGGGAGGTACGTCTGCTGCTGCTCGTCGGAGCCCCACAGCGAGATCGCGGTGGCCACCGCGGCCGGCGCCAGGCACGCGACGGCCTGCCCCATGTCACCCTCGGCGAGGGCCTCCGTGACCAGCACGCCGGTGACGGCCGAGCGGTCCTCCGAGAGGCCGCCGAGGCTCTCCGGGATGTTGAGGAGGGTCAGGCCGAACTCGCTGGTCTGCCCGAGGACCTCCTTGGGTGTGTCGTTGACGTCCTCGGCCTCGCTGGCACCGGGGCGCAGGACCTCGGCGGCGAACTCCCGGATGACGCCGACGATCATCTCCTGGTCGTCGGTCGGGCTGAGGTCGAACACGCCACTGTCGGACGTACGCGCCAGGCGGGCGGGACGGCCCGAGCCCTTGACCCGCCGGAACGCGCGGCCCGTCGCGCCGGCGACGCGGAAGCCGCTCCGGGCCCCCTCGTAGACGGCCTTCTCGGTCGTCTTGCGCAGCTTGAGCTTGTCGATGGTCGGCGAGCTGGCGATGCGGTTGAGCACCGCCAGACCGATGCCCATGGGATCTCGGCGACTGGCCACAGGAACTCCTCGGGGAAACGGGTGGGAGGCGGGTGCCCTCCACTACGATCAAGTGTAACTATCAGTTGCACTTTCGCATACTCATGGTATCCGACGGAGTGTCGCGGGACCAGGGCAACGAGCCCCGCCGTGGCTGGTTAACCTAGTGGCAACCTGAGCAGAGGAGCCCAGCGACCGTGCCCACCACCCCCTCGCAGTCCCGACCGCTTCCCAGCGGCGGCACTGTCCGTCCCATCACGCGTTGGGGCACCCCGGTCATGCACCGCGAGCTCGCCGACGTCACGGTCTTCGACGACGAGCTCCGGACGCTGGTCCGCGACATGGTCGCCACGATGTACGCCGCCAAGGGGGTCGGCCTCGCGGCCAACCAGGTCGGCGTCGACCTCAAGGTGTTCGTGTTCGACTGCCCCGACGACGATCACGAGCAGGTCACCGGCGTCGTGTGCAACCCCGTGCTGCAGCTCCCCGAGGGCAGGGACCGCCATCTCGAGGACGACGACGAGGGCTGCCTGTCCCTCCCCGGCGCGTTCACCGGGTGCGCCCGTCCTGACCAGGCCCACGTCACCGGCGTCGACGAGAACGGCGAGCCGGTCGAGTTCCGCGGCACGGGCCTGCTGGCGCGCTGCCTGCAGCACGAGACCGACCACCTGTTCGGCACGGTCTTCGGCGACCGGGTGCCCGAGCGCGCCCGCAAGAAGCTCTACAAGCAGCACCAGGAGCTCGCCGACGGCTATCCCGACGACTGGCCCGTCACGATCATCGTCGACGACGCCGTCATCGAGCGCTAGCCCACCGGGGCGACGGCGCGAGTCCCTCGGGCCGACCACTCGGCGCGAGACATGCTGCCGAGCTGCCGGGCGATGAGCCCGGACAGCGATAGATTTCCGGGCACAGGATGGGCCCGGCTACGAGAGGGACGGACATGACAGACCTGCCGCACGTGCAGGACGTCGAGTCGCTCAAGCGCGCCCTGCGCCTCGTGCGCCGCGGCACGACGCCGCACACCGTGACGGCCGCGCACCTGGAGGCCAACGGGTTCACGGCCGACGCCGCCGCCGACACCACGGCGTTCCTGACGGCGTTCGGCTTCCTGACGCCCGACGGCACCCCCACCGAGTCCTGGCTCGCCTATCGCGACTCCGAGGACCCCAACTCGGTCCTGCTCGCCGCCGAGCGCAGCACGTATCCCGATCTCGCGGCCCGTGTCGACGACGACGCCCAGGTCGACGACGAGACCCTGGCCGAGGTCGTGCAGACCGACGACCCGGAGACGGCGCACCTCGTCGTCGCGACGTTCCGCAAGCTCAGCGACCTCGCGGTGTCCGGGCCCGGCTCGACCCCGAGCGAGTCCGCCCGCCCGCGCCGCGAGGTGATCCAGGACGTCAGCATGCTGCTGCAGCTGTCCGTCCGGGAGTTCGACGTGGCCCGGCAGTGCCTGCACCACGATCTCCTGCGACCCGCGATCGTCTCGGCGTGGAACAGCTATGCGGCCCTGGCGTTCGCCCACCTCGCGACGGACGACTTCGCGATCCTGCGCCGGGGCTCGACCGGGCCGACGCCCCTGGCGGACCTCATGCGCGCCGTGCAGGGCCGCGACCTCGTCGCGATCCTGGTCGAGCACGCCCTCGTCCCTGCCGAGGCCAGGACCCGCATCGAGGAGCTGCTCCGGCAGCGGGACGACGCTGCGCAGCCCCTGCCCGACGAGCCGGACCGGGCCGCCACCGCGGAGTACCTCAGCGCGATCCTGACCATCTCGGCCGAGCTGACCGACGGCCCGGCGACCTAGCGGGGCCTCAGCTCCCAGCACGCCACGGCGACCGACGACGCGACGTTGAGCGAATCGATGTCCGCCGCCATCGGGATCGTGACGCGATGGTCCGCGGACTGCTCCCACCGGGCACTGAGCCCATGTCCCTCGGACCCGACGACCAGCGCGAGCCGCTCGACGTCGCGCGGCACCACATCGAGCGCGACCGAGTCGTCGGCCAGCGTCATGGCGTACGTCGTGTAGCCCGCCTCCCGCAGCAGCTCGGGAGCGCCGTACCAGTCCTCGACCCGGGCGTAGGGCAGCCAGAACACCGAGCCCATCGACACCTTGATGGCGCGGCGGTAGAGCGGGTCGGCGCACCGCGGCGACAGCAGCACCGCATCGAACCCGAGGGCCGCGACGCTGCGGAAGATCGCGCCGACGTTGGTGTGGTCCGCGAGGTCCTCGACCACGACCACGCGCCGGGCGGCGGCGAGCACCTCGGCGGGTGACGGCAGGTCCGGACGCTCCAGGGCCGCCAGGGCCCCCCGGTGGACGTGGAAGCCCGTCAGGCGCTCGATGGCGGCGTCGTCGAGCACGAAGCACGGAGCGTCGGAGGCGTCGAGGACGTCGGCCAGCGACTCCAGCCACTTGGGCGACATCAGGAACGACCGGGGCGCGTGGCCCGACTCGACCGCTCGACGGACGACCTTCTCCCCCTCCGCGAGGAACAGCCCGCGCTCGGACTCGAGCCGCAGCCGGAGCTGGACGTCTCGGAGGTCGACGTAGTCACGGAGTCGGGGGTCGTCGAGGTCGTCGAGTCGTACGATCTGGGCCACCCGGCTAGCGTAGTTCGCATGACCCTCGACCGACCCGTCACACCCGATCCCTACGACCTCCTCCCCGCCGTCGCTTCCTTCACCGTGACCAGCGACGACGTCACCAACGGCGCACCCCTCAAGGACGACCAGGTGGGCGACGGCGGTAACACGTCACCCCAGCTGAGCTGGAGCGGCGCCCCCGAGGGCACCAAGTCGTACGTCGTGACCTGCTTCGACCCCGACGCCCCGACGCCGTCCGGCTTCTGGCACTGGGTCGCGGTCGACATTCCCGCCGACGTCACGAAGCTCCCGGCCGGTGCCGGCGCGTCCGACGACGGGCTCCCCGGAGGCGGGTTCCACGTCCGCAACGACATGGGCTCGTACGACTTCACGGGGGCCGCTCCCCCGGCCGGCGACCAGCCCCACCGCTACTTCTTCGTCGTACACGCTGTCGGCGAGGAGAACCTCGGCGTCGACGCGTCGGCCTCCCCCGCGGTCGTGAGCTTCAACCTGGCCTTCAAGACGTTGGGCCGCGCGATCGTCCACGGCACCTACGCCCACTGAGCCGGGCCGGGCTCAGCCGGCGTAGTCGTTGGCCCTGGCCAGGACCGCGCGGACATACGCCTCGGAGTGGTTGTAGGAGAACACCGCCCGGCTCCACCCCTCACCCGTCGTGAGGTCCCCGCCCGAGGCGCAGAGGTAGCGGGCGGCGGCGTAGGCGGCGTCGAACACGTTGTTGGGGTCCTCGACGCCGTCGCCGTTGCCGTCCGAGCCCCACTTGCGCCATGTCGACGGGATGAACTGCATCGGCCCGACGGCGTGGTCCCACGCCGTGTCGCCGTGCCACCGGACCGAGTCCGTGTCGGACGGGATCGCGATCGTGCCCGCGGTGCCGTCCAGGGCGGGTCCGACGATCCGCCGCGACGTCGTGCCGTCGACCCGCAGGGCCCTGCCCCCCGTCGTGCCGTGGCCCGACTCGATCGCCCCGATGCCGGCGAGCGTGGTCCAGCCGAGCCGGCAGCTCGGCTGCTCGTCCGCGAGGCGCAGGGCGGCCGCCCCGTACGCCTTGAGGGCGACCGGCCCGATGCCCGTCGAGCGGGACGTCCGCGTGATCCAGTCACCCGCGACGGCCCGCTCGCGGGTGCGTGACGGAGCCGGCCTGACGGCCTCGGCGGCCGGGCGTGCGGGCTCGGTCGTCGTGGCCGGGAGGGCATCGGCGGCGGTCGGCGCCGTCGTCGGCAGCGAGGTGTCGGTGCGGCTCGCGGCATAGACCGTGACGGCGAGGAGGCCCGCCGCGACCAGCACCCCACAGGCCGTGGCGACGAGGCCGGAGCGGCCGCGCTCAGCCACGGCGACCACCTGCGTGATCGGCGTCCCGGGCATCGTGCGGCGTGCGGCGCGTCACCCTGCCGATGGTAGCCCCGGGCTGGGCACCGCACCGGCGAACGACGATGCCCCGCCCGGAGGTCCGGGCGGGGCATGCGAGCGGGGTCTCGTCGACTAGGGAGCGGGAGGGGCCGGCGGTCCCTCGGGCGCCTCCGGCGGCGTGGGTGCCTCGGTGCTCGTCGTCGCGGGGTTCTCGGCGGCCTTGGCGGCGTCGAGCGCCTCCTGGACCGCCTCGGTGGTCGCGGCGGTGTCGCCCTGGTCGTCGTCCTCGATCGGCGCGTCGAAGTCGATGCGGGTCTTGCTCCCCCCGCCGTCGACCGGGATGCTGCCCAGCGTGCCGCCGAGGGTGCCCAGCGCCTTGGTCAGCTCCGCCGGGATGATCCACGTCGTGGCGTTGTGGCCCTCGGCGATCTTCGGCAGCATCTGAAGGTACTGGTAGGACAGCAGCTTCTGGTCGGGGTTGCCGTCGTGGATCGCCTGGAAGACGGTCTGGATGGCCTGTGCCTCGCCCTGCGCGCGGAGGATCTGTGCCTGCCGGTCGGCCTGCGCGGTGAGGATCTGCGCCTGGCGCTCGCCCTCGGCGGTCAAGATCGCGGACTGCTTCTGGCCCTCGGCCGTGAGGATCGCGGACTGGCGCTCACCCTCGGCGGTCAGGATCGCCGCGCGCTTGTTGCGCTCGGCCCGCATCTGCTGCTCCATCGCGTCGATGATCGACGGCGGCGGGTCGATGCCCTTGAGCTCGACCCGGTTGACGCGGATGCCCCACTTGCCGGTCGCGGAGTCGAGCTCACCGCGCAGGCCGGAGTTGATCTGGTCGCGGCTCGTCAGGGCGTGCTCCAGCGACATGCCACCCGTGATGTTGCGCAGCGTCGTCATCGTGAGCTGCTCGATGGCCTGGATGTAGTTGGCGATCTCGTACGTCGCCGCGACGGGGTCGGTCACCTGGAAGTAGATGACCGTGTCGATCGAGACCACGAGGTTGTCCTCGGTGATGACCGGCTGCGGCGGGAACGAGACGACCTGCTCCCGCAGGTCGATGACGTAGCGGACCTTGTCGATGAACGGCATCACGATGTTGAGGCCTGCCGACAGGGTCGTGCGGTACTTGCCGAATCGTTCGACGATCCCCGATCGCGCCTGGGGGATGATCTTGACCGTCATCGAGACGACCACGATCGCCAGGACGGCGAGCAGGATGAGCACGATCAGTGCTGCGGACATCAGTTCTCCTTGGAAGTGACGACGGCGGTGGCGCCGTCGATCCGGGTGACGAGGACTTCGGCGCCGGTGTCGTACGTGCTGTCGTCGGCCGCGCGGGCCGACCACAGCTCCCCGGCGAGCTGGATGCGCCCGCCGCGACGGTCGACCGGCTCGACCACGACGGCGTCACGGCCGACCAGCGTCGCGTGACCCGTCGTGAGGGTGGGCCCGCCGTGCAGCTTCGCCACGATCGACGGGCGGACGACGAACAGCAGCAGGAGGGAGACGATCGCGAGGACCGCGATCCCGAGCCACATCGGCCCGCCGGTCGCCACCACGATCGCCGCGGCGACGGCGCCGACGGCGAACATCAGCAGCACCAGGTCGAGGCTCACGAGCTCGACCAGCGCGAGAACGACCGCCAGACCGAGAAAGCTCGCCGCCGCATGGTCCTGGATCCAGTCGATCATGACTCCCCTGTCATTCAGCCGTGGTCATTCAGCTGGTCATGTCAGCCGTGGTCGGCACGGTGTCCGTATGCTGCCCGACGCGCCGCGTAGCGTCCACCCTCACGGTCCAGCTGGATGCGCTGGTTGAACGTCGTGCTGAGGGCGGCGGCGGTCAGTGTGGTCTCGATGGGTCCCTGCGCGACGACCCGGCCGTCGCGCAGCAGCAGCACGTGGGTGAAGCCGACCGGGATCTCCTCGACATGGTGCGACACCATCACGAGGACCGGTGAGTCGTCGTCCTCCGACAGCATCTCGAGGCTGCCGATCAGGTCCTCACGGGCACCCAGGTCCAGCCCGGCGCCGGGCTCGTCCAGGAGCAGCAGCTCGGGATCGGTCATCAGGGCGCGGGCGATCAGCACGCGCTTGCGCTCCCCCTCGGACAGCGTGCCGAACGTCCGTCCGGCGAGCGACTTGATGCCCAGCTCGCCCATCATCTGGTCCGCGCGGGCGTGGTCCTCGTCGTCGTACTCCTCCTGCCAGCGGCCCGTCACGGCGTAGGCGGCGGACAGGATCGTGTCGCGGACCGACTCGGCCGGCGGGATGCGGTCGGCGACCGCGGTGCTGGTGTGTCCGATGCGGGTGCGGAGCTCGAAGATGTCGACCCTGCCCAGCCGCTCCCCCAGGATCCGGACCTTGCCGCGGGTCGGGTGCAACGACGCGCCGACGATCTGCAGCAGCGTCGTCTTGCCGGCACCGTTGGGCCCGAGCACGACCCAGCGCTCCCCCTCGGAGACGGTCCAGCTCACGTCGTCCAGCAGGACCTTGCCGGGACGCACCACGCTCACCTTCGACAGCTCGAAAGCAGCAGACATGCACCCTCCAGGACATCGGTCGTTGCGGTGGTGTCAACCTATCGCGAGCCGCCAGCGGGTCAGCGATAGCCTCGGGTGCGATGACTGATCCCGTGCCAACCTCACACTTCAACGACCCCACCGTCCTGGTCACCCTCACGGGGCCCGACCAGAGCGGCGTGACGACGCGCCTGTTCGCCGACCTCGCGCCGTTCGGCGTCGAGGTCATCGACGTCGAGCAGCTCGTCGTCCGCGGGCGCCTGATCCTGAGCGCCCTGCTGACCGTGCCGGTCGACGTCGCCGACCTGGAGACCGCGGTCCACGCGGTCGGCGAGGCGTTCGGGCTCGAGGTCGCGGTCGAGCACGGCACCGGCGACAACCGGGCGCGCCGGGTCGGCCGGGCCCAGGTCGTGGTGCTCGGCGCACCGTTGCGTCCGGCCGCGATGGCGGCCCTGGCCCAGCGCATCAAGGACGACGGCGGCAACATCGACCGCATCGTCCGGATGGCCCGCTACCCCGTCACCGCGATCCGCATGGAGGTGTCGGGCGCCGATCCCGACCAGCTGCAGTCCGATCTCGCCGCCGTGGCGTACGAGCAGGGCGTCGACGTCGCGGTGCAGGAGAACGGGATCCTGCGCCACGCCCAGCGCCTCGTCGTGATGGACGTCGACTCCACGCTGATCCAGGGCGAGGTCATCGAGATGATCGCGGCCCACGCCGGCTGCGAGGCGGAGGTCGCCCGCATCACCGAGTCGGCCATGCGGGGCGAGCTCGACTTCGGCGAGTCACTGACCGCCCGGGTGGCGCTGCTCGCCGGCGTCGAGGTGTCCGCCCTCGACGCGGTCTACGACTCGCTGACGTACGCACCGGGCGCCCGGACCATGATCCGTACGCTCAAGCGGCTCGGCTACCGGTTCGCCCTGGTGAGCGGTGGGTTCACGCAGATCATCGAGCGGATTGCCGCGGAGCTCGGCATCGACTACTACGCCGCCAACGAGCTCGAGGTCGCCGAGGGCCGGCTGACGGGCCGCATCGCCGGGCGGGTCGTCGACCGGGCGGGCAAGGCGACGGCGCTGCGGCAGTTCGCCGAGGAGGCCCGGATCCCGGTCAAGAACACCGTCGCGATCGGGGACGGTGCCAACGACCTCGACATGCTGGCGGCGTCGGGCCTCGGGATCGCGTTCAACGCCAAGCCCCTCGTGCGCGACCAGGCCAGGACGTCGGTCAACGTGCCCTACCTCGACGCGATCATCTACCTGCTCGGCATCACCCGCGAAGAGGTCGAGGCGGCCGACGCCGCCGACTGAGCCTCGGCGGTCGGCGCCCCTGCGCCTCCGGTGTTCTCAGGGGCCGAGGATCGAGTCCAGCAGGCCGGGGAAGGCCTGGTCGAGCTCGTCCTTGCGCAGCGTCAGGACCCGTCGGCGTCCGTCCGGCTCGTTGCGGACGATGCCGGCCTCGCGCAGGACCTTCATGAGGTGCGACTTGGTCGACTTGGGCAGATCAGGGTTCGTCGCCCCGCACTCGGCCATCGTCAGCGGTCCGTCGGCCAGCTCCCGGACGATCTCGAGCCTCGCCGGGTCGCTCAGCGCGAAGAGCACCTCGGTCAGCTGGACGTCGCCGATGTCGGGGTGCGGGAGGTTCGTGACTGTCGTCATGGTTCGAGAATACTTGAACGATGGACCGAACCCCAGTAGCGTGCTGTGAGTTCCAATCTTTTCGAACCAACCACGTTCCGAGGATCCATGGTCACCGTCGCCGCCGCACCCCTTCGCACCCGCCGTGTCCCGGGCTTCGCCCTGGCCCTCGCCGCCGTCGTCGCGATGATGATCGGCGCCAGCGCGCCCTCACCGTTCTACCCCGTCCTGCAGCAGGAGCTCGGCTTCTCGGCCGCGACGCTCACCGGGATCTTCGCGGTGTACGCCGTGGCGCTCCTGGTCGCGCTCCTGCTCACCGGCTCGCTGTCCGACCACATCGGCCGGCGGCCCGTGGTGTCCGCGGGATTCGTCCTGCTCGCCATCAGCATGGTCGTCTTCTGGCACGCCGACAGCGTCCCGCTGCTGTTCACGGCCCGCGTCGTGCAGGGCATCGCGACCGGGCTGCTGATGTCCTCGCTGTCGGCCGCCGTCGTCGACCTGGAGCCCGCCGATCGTCCGGGCTCCGCCGCGACGCTCAACAGCATCAGCCCCCTGGCCGGGCTGGCCGTCGGAGCCGTGGTCGCCGGCGCGCTGCTGGAGTACACCTCATCGGCACTGGCCGAGGTGTTCGGCGGCCTGACCGCCGTCTACGTCCTGCTGGCGGCGGCGATCTGGCTGCTGCCAGAGACGTCCGAGCGGCGCGAGGGGCTGGTGCGCTCGCTGACGCCGCGCGTCGGCATCCCGGCCACCGCCCGGGCCCCCTTCCTCCGCAGCGCCCCGGCGCTGTTCGCCGGCTGGGCGACCGGCGGGCTCTACCTGTCGCTGGGCGCGCCGATCGTCGCCCGGGAGCTGGGTCGCAGCAACCATCTGCAGCAAGGCCTGGTCGTGACGGTGCTGACCGGCATCGGCGCGCTCGCGTGCTTCGCCTTCCGGGACCAGTCGGCCAGGCGCACGACGATCTTCGGCACCACGGCGCTCGCCATCGGCACGACCCTGACGCTCGTGGCGCTCGCCGCCGGATCGTACTGGTGGTTCATCGCCGCCGCGGTCGTCGCCGGGTCGGGCTTCGGCGCGTCGTTCCTCGGCATCATGCGGTCGATCACGCCGGCCGCCGCGCCGCACGAGCGCGGCGAGCTGTTCGCCGCGGTCTTCGCCGTGAGCTATCTCGCCTTCGGCATCCCGGCGGTCGCGGCGGGCATCGCCTCACCGCACCTCGGGCTGGCCACCACGACGTTCATCTACGGCGGCCTGGTCGTCGCGCTGTCCGGCGGCGCCGCGCTGCTGCGGACGTTCGGCTCGAAGGACTAGCGGCCTACTCGTCGTCCTCGAGGCGGAAGCCGATCTTCATCGTCACCTGGTAATGGGAAACCTCGGTGTCGGTGATCTGCCCGCGGATCCCCGTGACCTCGAACCAGTCGAGGTGGCGCAGGGTCTGCGTGGCGCGCTTGATGCCGTTGTCGACAGCCTCGGTGACACCGTCCGGGGAGGTGCCCACGATCTCGGTGATGCGGTATGTGCGATCAGTCATGCCCCGAGGCTACGGCGTCGGCGCCCGCGATGGGTCCACGGGTCGCCACCTTTCGTTCGGCGGGCTCGTCCCACGGGCGTAGGCTGGGAGCGTGCCCCAAGACGCCCGCAAGCCCCGTGAGCAGCAGGTCTTCTCGATCACCTCGGCCGCCGAGTCCCAGACCGAGGACCGCGTGCGTCGCGAGAAGCGCTACGCACTCTCGATGGGTGTCCGCACGCTGTGCTTCCTCGGCGGTGTCGTGCTCGTGATGCAGCCCATGCCGTGGCGCGCGCTGGGCTGGCTGCTGTTCGCCGGCGCGATCTTCCTGCCCTACATCGCGGTCGTCGTGGCCAACGCCGGCGTCCGCAGGAAGGGCTCCGGGCCGTCGCCGTTCGGGCCCGAGCCCGGCAAGCAGCTCGAGGCGCCCCGCAACCCCCCGCTCAACGGTGCCTGACCCGCTGATCTGCTCGGCCAAGGGGTGCTCGGCCGAGGCACGGCACCAGCTGCTGTGGAACAACCCCAAGCTCCACACGCCCGACCGCCGCAAGATCTGGCTGGCGTGCGACGACCACGAGGAGTCCCTGCGGGCGTTCCTCGGGGCCCGTGGGTTCTGGAAGGAGACCGTGCCGGTCGAGGAGCCCGCGGGCTGACCCGTCGCACCTCCCCGGTGGGCGGTGCGCGAATCGCCCATCCCGGCGGCATGGGGCGACTGTCGCACCGCCCGACCACGGGAAGACCTGCTAGCCGCCGATGGCCGACATAGGCCGGTCGGACTGCAGGAACGTCGGGTCGTCGATCCCGTGACCCGGCAGCTTCATCATCATGGCCGCCGCCCACCGCTGGGCGATCTCGACGTCCGACGCCCCACCACGCAGGGACGCGCGGAGATCGGACTCCTCGCGGGCGAACAGGCAGTTCATGATCTGGCCGTCGGCCGTCAGGCGTACGCGGTTGCAGTCGCCGCAGAACGGCTTGGTCACCGAGCCGATGATGCCGACGGTGTGCGGGCCGTCGTCGACGAGAAACTTCTCGGCCGGTGCCGAGCCGCGACCGTCCATCGGCGTGAGCCGGAAGTGCTCGCCCAGCAGGGCCAGGGTCTCGTCGGCGGTGACCATGGCCTCACGGTTCCAGCCGTGCTGGGCGTCGAGCGGCATCTGCTCGATGAACCGCAGCTCATAGTCGTGCTTGAGGCACCAGCGGAGCAGGTCCGGGGCCTCGAGATCGTTGATCCCGCGGAGCAGGACCGCGTTGACCTTGACCGGGACGAGGCCGGCCTCCTGCGCCGCGGCGAGTCCGTCGATGACGTCCTTGAGCCGGTCCCGGCGGGTGATCTTGAGGAACGTCTCGGGATCGGTCGTGTCGAGGCTGATGTTGACCCGGTCGAGCCCGGCGGCGGCCAGCGCAGCCGCAGTGTGCTTGAGGCCCAGCCCGTTGGACGTCATCGCCGTCCGGGGACGTGACGGCAGCGCCTTGGTGGCCGCGACGATCGCCGGCAGGCTGCGTCGCAGCAGCGGCTCTCCCCCGGTGAACCGCACGTCCCGGATGCCCAGCAGCTCGACGCCGATCGAGATCAGCCGCATCAGCTCGTCGTCGGTCAGGGTCTGGTCGGTCGGGAGCCAGTCGAGGCCCTCCGCCGGCATGCAGTACTGACATCTCAGGTTGCAGCGATCGGTCAACGAGACGCGCAGGTCCGTGGCCACGCGCCCGTGCTTGTCGATCAGCTCCATGTTCCCCATCCTAGGTGCGCGGGGCCAACCCGGCTCACTCATGCTTGGCGCGGACAACTACCGTCAAGGGTGTGTTCCGGTTCCTGCTCAGCGCGCGGTGGTTGGGCTTCCTGCTCTTCGTCCTGGTGCTCGCCGGGGTGTGCACGCGGCTCGGGTTCTGGCAGATCCACAAGCTGGACGCGCGACTCGACCGCAACCAGGTCATCACGAAGCACTTCGCCGCCGCCCCGGTCGACCTGACCGCGGCCCTTCCAGCAGGTCAGAAGGTCGACGATGGGACCGAGTGGACCCGGGTGACGGCCGTCGGGACGTACGACGAACAGCACCAGGTCACGGTCAAGTTCACGACGCGTGACGGTGCTCCCGGCGCTGACGTCGTGACACCGCTCGTGCTGGCGTCGGGCGATGCCGTGCTGGTCGACCGGGGCTGGATCGCGACCGCCAACAACGTGACGAAGCCCGACGTCCCCGCCGCCCCCAGCGGCACCGTGACGGTCGAGGGCTGGCTCCGCCAGGACAACGGCGCCGGGGACGACGCGGTCAAGCCCGTCGACGGACAGGTGCGGGCCGTCTCGAGCATCGGCATGGCGGACTCGGTGCCCTACGACCTGCGCCGCGGCTACCTCAACCTGCAGAAGCAGGTCCCGTCCGCCGGCGACGCGCTGGCTGTCGAACCGAAGCCCGAGCTGGGCCAGGGACCGCACTTCTTCTACGCGCTGCAGTGGTGGTTCTTCGCCCTGCTCGCGGTCGTCGGCTACGTCTGGTTCGCCCGCGTCGAGGCCAAGGAGCGCCGGGCCCCGACCCGCATCGACGGCTTCGCCCAGAAGCCCGACGTGCCGGTCGCGCCCTAGCTCGGCTCAGGCCATCGTGACGAGGTCGAGGTAGGACTCGGACCACAGGTCCTCGTCGCCGTCGGGCAGCAGCAGCACCCGATCGGGCTCGAGCGCCCGCACGGCACCTTCGTCGTGCGAGACCAGCACGATGGCGCCCTCGTAGTTGCGGATGGCGCGCAGCACCTCCTCGCGGGAGGCCGGGTCCAGGTTGTTGGTCGGCTCGTCGAGCAGCAGGACATTGGCGCTGGACACGATCAGGCTCGCGAGGGCCAGCCGGGTCTTCTCGCCGCCCGACAGCACGCCGGCGGGCTTGGAGGTGTCGTCGCCGCTGAACAGGAACGAGCCCAGGACGCTGCGCGCCTCGGTGTCGGTCAGCAGCGGCGCCGTGGCCTGCATGTTCTCCAGGACCGTCCGCGAGGTGTCGAGCGTCTCGTGCTCCTGTGCGAAGTAGCCGACCTTGAGCCCGTGGCCCGGCATGATCTCGCCGGAGTCGCTCTCGAGCGTTCCCGCCAGCATGCGCAGCAAGGTCGTCTTGCCGGCGCCGTTGAAGCCCAGGATGACGACCCGGCTGCCCTTGTCGATCGCGAGGTCGACGCCCGTGAAGATCTCGAGCGAGCCGTACGACTTGGAGAGTCCCTCGGCCATGAGCGGCGTCTTGCCGCACGGGGCGGGCTTCGGGAACTTGATGTTCGCGACCTTGTCCTGCACCCGCTCGCCCTCCAGGCCGGAGACGAGCTGCTCGGCGCGGCGCAGCATCTGCTGGGCGGTCGACGCCTTGGACGCCTTGGCGCGGAACTTGTTGGCCTGGCTGGTGAGAGCGTCGGCCTTCTTGACCGCGAGCGTCCGCTCACGCCGGCGGCGGGCCTCGTCGGCCTCGCGCTGCTTGACGTACGACTTCCAGCCCATGTTGTAGATGTCGATCGTCGACCGGTTGGCGTCGAGGTAGAGGACCTTGTTGACGGTCTCCTCGATCAGCTCGACATCGTGGCTGATGATCACCACGCCGCCGCTGAAGCTCTTGAGGAAGCCGCGCAGCCAGGTGACGGAGTCGACGTCCAGGTGGTTGGTCGGCTCGTCCAGCAGCAGCGTGTCGGCGTCGGAGAACAGGATGCGCGCAAGCTCGATGCGGCGGCGCTGACCGCCCGACAGGGTCGACAGTGGCTGCTCCAGCACGCGGTCGGGCAGGCCCAGCGCGTGCGAGATCGTCGCGGCCTCGGACTCCGCGGCGTACCCACCGCCGGCGCCGAACAGCGTGTCGGCGCGGGTGTAGGCCTTCATGGCCTTCTCGGCGATCGCCGGGTCGGGCGAGCCCATGTCGATCTCAGCCTTGCGCATCGCGGTGAGGGCCTCGTCGAGGCCGCGGGCACCGAGGATGCGGTCGCGTGCCGTCGTCGCCAGGTCACCGGACTTGGGGTCCTGCGGGAGGTAGCCGATCTTGCCGGTCGACGTGATCGAGCCCTGGGCGGGCTGGCCGTCACCGGACAGCATGCGGGTCAGGGTCGTCTTGCCCGCACCGTTGCGGCCGACGAGGCCGACCTTGTCGCCCTTGTCGACGCGGAAGGAGACATCGGACATCAGGACACGCGCGCCGAAGCGCAGCTCCACATTGGAGACGGTGAGCATGGGAATCTTTCAGATCAGGGTGAGCGAAGGGGTCGACGACATCGCGTCGACGTCATTCCCGCTGATGAAAGGCCACCCGACGAGTCTAGGGCCCCGACTCCGATAGTCCCCCATCAGAAGCCGGCCGGGCCCGGTGTTCTTCCCCACACCCCGCTGACGCGTGGGTTGCGCCTGCTGACGCGTGGGTTGCGCCCCCTGATGCGTGGGTTGCGCCCGATCATCGGCGGGCGCAACCCACGCGTCACCGTCCCTAACCCACGCGTCAGCAGGTGTAACCCACGCGTCAGCGTGCGTCACTTCCAGACGTGGACGTAGTCGACCTGCATCGTGGCGGGGTCGATGTCCGCACCGGCGGGCAGCGCGTTGTCGCCGAAGCCCAGCATCTGCGTCAGGTTGATGTTGAACGGACGGTCGAACGGGGCGCTGCCGGTCAGGACCGCGGGGTTGATGGCGTGCTCGAGGCACGTCGTCCCGTCGATCGAGATCGTGAGCTTCTGCTCGGTCCACTCCACGGCGTACGTGTGGAACGCGGTCGGTTTGTAGACCTTGCACTCGTTGTTGGTGCGCTCGTTCCAGGGCGAGGACGATTCGTAGTGCAACGCCGGGATCAGCCGGTCGGCATGGCCGGAGTAGAACTCCGCGATGTCGATCTCCCCCGACCGCGGCCACCCGCCGTAGTACGTCGGCACGTCCGGCACGAGCCACAGCGCCGAGTGCAGTCCCGCGCCGCTGGTCGTCGGCATCGCCGCGCGGATCTCGAACCGGCCGTACGTCTGGGAGAACTTGTAGAGGCTCGTGACCGACCCTGACGTGTAGCTCGTGTCGAAGGCCTCGTCGGGGTGCTCGCACGTGACCGGGGCGGACAGCTTCCTGGTCGTGAGGCGCAGCGTGCCGTCCTGGACCTTGACGTTGTCGGGGACCAGGCAGTCGCCGTACGTGAAGCGTGACGTCGCGGTCTCGACCGGCGACCACGTGTCGGTGTCGAGCGCCGTGCCGCGGAACTCGTCGGCGAGGGTGCAGGTCCACGGCGTGCCGTCGGACTTCAGCACCGCCGGTCCGCAGCTCGGACCGGTCGCCGGCTCCTCGGGATCCGGCACGGCATCGGCCTTGGCCTGCGCGGCGGCCTGCGCCCGCTGCAGCGCCAGGGCCCGCGCCTCGGCATCGGCCGTGGACTTCGCCTCGGCCGACGCCTTCTCGTACGCGTCCATCGTGGCGTAGTAGTAGAGCTCCCACTGCGTCGCCGCCTTGGCCGTGCCGGTCGCGGTGGCCGACGCGGTGGCGGTCGCCGTCCCGTAGCCCTCGAAGCCGTCGACGGTAGCGGACTCGGTGACCGTCACGGTCTCCTCCTGCGTCCATGTCGTCGACCACTCCAGCAGCACGGGGCCCGCGGCGGCCTTGGCGCGGGCGTCGTCCTCGGCCCGCTGCTTGGCGATCGGTCGGGCCTCGGCGTCGGCCTTGGCCTTCGCGGCCGCGGACGCCTTCTCGTAGGCGTCCATCACGGCGTAGTAGTTGAGCTCCCACCATGTCTCGGCCTTGGCCGTGCCGGTCGCGGTGGCCGACGCGGTGGCGGTCGCCGAGCCGCGACCCTCGAAGCCGTCGACCGTCGCCGTCTCGTCGACCGTGACGGTCTCCTCCTGCGTCCAGGTCGTCGACCACTCCAGCAGCACGGGGCCCGCGGCAGCCTTGGCGCGGGCGTCGTCCTCAGCGCGCTGCTTGGCGATCGGCCGGGCCTCGGCGTCGGCCTTGGCCTTCGCGGCCGCGGACGCCTTCTCGTACGCGTCCATGATCGACCAGTAGTTGACCTCCCACCACGTGGCCGCGCGCGCAGTGCCGGTCGCGGTGGCCGACGCGGTGGCGGACGCGGTGCCGTGGCCTTCGTAGCCGTCGACCGTCGCGGTCTCGGTGACCGTGACGGTCTCCTCCTGCGTCAGGGTCGTCGACCCCTCCAGCAACGGCGGATCCGGCTCGGCCGCCGTGGCCGGTGTCGAGCCGAGGCTCGCGAACACGATCGACAGGACGACGACTGCTGCGACGGATCGTGCTGGTCCGCGCCAGCGCATGGCAGACAACATGTGGGGCTCCCTCTCCGGTTGGTCGAGGGACTCCACGGCGCACGCCGCCACCATGGACCGCACGCCCTCCCCGGCGATGGTCCAAAGTCCCTCTTCTAAGGGACCTTAGCCCTTATTGGGGGCTGGCGGGCCGGAATTCAGCCGATGTTGAAGCCGAGGGCGCGCAGCATCTCGCGGCCGTCGTCGGTGATCTTGTCCGGGCCCCACGGCGGCATCCAGACCCACTCGATGCGGAAGTCGTTGACGATGCCGTCGAGCGCCGCACGGGTCTGGTCCTCGATGACGTCGGTCAGCGGGCAGGCGGCGGACGTCAGCGTCATCGACAGCACGGTATTGCTGTGCTCGTCGACCTCGGCGCCGTAGACGAGTCCGAGATCGACGACGTTGATCCCGAGCTCGGGGTCGACGACGTCCTTCATGGCCTCGAGCACGTCCTCGGTCGTCGTCGCACCGGTCGGCGCGGTCGGGACCTCGGGGAGGTCGGAGTGGTCCGGCGTGCCCTGGTCGGTGGATGTGGTGTCGGTCATGCGGGATCTCCCGTGGTTGGTGTGTGGGTGGTGACGAGGGCCTGCGAGACCGCGTCCTTCCAGGCCATCCAGCCCAGCAGCGCGCACTTCACGCGCGCCGGGTACTTGCTGACGCCCGCGAAGGCGATGCCGTCCTCCAGGACGTCCTCGTCGGGCTCCATCGTGCCGCGGCTCTGCATGAGCTCCAGGAACACGGCGTGGACGGCGAGCGCCTCGTCGACGCTCTTGCCGATGACCAGCTCGGTCATGACCGACGTCGAGGCCTGGCTGATCGAGCAGCCCTCGCCGTCGTAGGAGACGTCGGTGACGACGCCGTCCTCGACCTGGACGCGCAGGGTGACCTCGTCGCCGCAGGTGGGGTTGACGTGGTGCACCTCGACCGCACCCTCGCGCAGGCCCTTGTGCCGGGGGTTGCGGTAGTGGTCCTGGATGATCTCGGAGTACATGGACTCGGTCTGCACGCTCACACCTTCCAGAACGTCTTGACCTGCTCCAGGCCTTCCACCAGGCGGTCGATCTCTGCCGCGGTGTTGTACAGGTAGGTCGAGGCGCGGGCGGTGGCCGGGACGCCGTAGCGCTTGCAGACCGGGGCGGCGCAGTGGTGACCGACCCGGACAGCGATGCCGAGGTCGTCCAGGGACTGGCCGACGTCGTGGGGGTGGACGCCCTCGACGGTGAAGCTGACCGCGCTGCCGCGCGCCTCGGTGGTGTCCGGGCCGATGACGCGGACGCCGGACACGGTGCGCAGGCCCTCGAGCAGCCGGGCCGTCAGCGCGGCCTCGTGCTGCGCGACCCTCTCCAGCCCGATCGCGGACAGGTAGTCGCAGGCGGCGGCGAGGCCGACGGCCTGGCTGATCACCGGGGTGCCGGCCTCGAAGCGCTCCGGCGCGGGGGCGTAGGTCGAGCCGCCCATCCGCACGACCTCGATCATCGAGCCGCCCCCGAGGAACGGCGGCATGGCGTCGAGCAGGTCCTTCTTGCCCCAGAGCACGCCGACCCCGGACGGGCCCAGCAGCTTGTGCCCGGTGAAGACCAGGTAGTCGACGTCGAGCTCGCGCACGTCGACCGGCATGTGCGGGACGGACTGGGCGGCGTCGAGCAGCGTGAGCGCGCCCACCGCCTTGGCCCGCCGGACGATCTCGGCGACCGGGTTGACCGTCCCCAGGATGTTGCTCTGGTGGACGAACGCGACGACCTTGGTGCGCTCGGTGATCGGGTCGGTGTCGAGGTCGAGGCGGCCGTCGTCGGTCAGCCCGAACCACTTCAGCGTGGCGCCGGTGCGCTCGCAGAGCATCTGCCACGGCACGAGGTTGGAGTGGTGCTCCATCTCGGTGACGACGACCTCGTCGCCGGGGCCGAGGTGGAAGCGGGAGCCTGCCTGAGCGTTGCCGAACGAGTACGCCACGAGGTTGTAGGCCTCGGTCGCGTTCTTGGTGAACACGATCTCGTCGTGCGGCGCGCCGATGAACGAGGCGATGGTGGTGCGGGCCGCCTCGTAGCCGTCGGTCGCCTCCTGCGAGAGCGTGTGCACCCCGCGGTGGACGTTGCTGTAGTGGTTCAGCACGAAGTCGCGCTCGGCGTCGACGACCTGCACCGGCTTGTGCGAGCTCGACGCGTTGTCGAGGTACACGAGCGGGTGCCCGTTGACGATGCGCTCGAGCACCGGGAAGTCCCGGCGCACGGCCTCGACGTCGAAGCCCGTGGCCGTCCCGGGCAGCACCGCGGTCATGC
>NZ_JAOPXQ010000001.1 GCF_025965075.1 Aeromicrobium sp. | reverse complement strand
ATCGCGAGCACGTGCGGGTCGGCGGCGGCCTGCTCGATGAACCGCTGCACGCTGGTCGCGAACGAGTCGTAGGGATGGTGGACCAGGACGTCGCGCTTGCGCAGCGCGCTGAACAGGTCGGCCGGCTCGGAGGTCTCGACCTCGGCGAGGTGCAGGTGGGTGCCGGGGATGAACGGCTCGTAGCTGAGCTCGGGGCGGTCCAGGTCGGCGATCTCGTTGAGGCTGCGCAGGTCCAGCGGCCCGCGGAGGCGGACGACCTCGTCCGGCCGGACGCCGAGCTCGGACACGAGCAGGTCGAGCACGCCGGGGTCGATCGACTCCTCGACCTCGAGGCGTACCGGCGGTCCGAACTTGCGCCGCAGCAGCTCCTGCTCGAGCGCCTTGAGGAGGTTCTCGGCGTCGTCCTCCTCGACCTCGAGGTCCTCGTTGCGGGTCACCCGGAACGCGTGGTGGGCGATGACCTCCATGCCCGGGAAGAGCAGGTCGAGGTGGGCGGCGATGACCTCCTCGAGCGGCACGAACCGGCCCGGGTCGGCCTCGACCCAGCGGTTGATGATCGGCGGGACCTTGACCCGGGCGAAGTGGTCCTTGCCGGTGTCGGGGTTGCGCATCACGAGGGCGAGGTTGAGCGACAGCCCCGAGATGTAGGGGAACGGGTGAGCCGGGTCGACCGCCAGCGGCGTCAGGATCGGGAAGACCCGGTCCCGGTAGAGCGCGGTGATCCGCACCTGCTCGGCGGGACTCAGCGCGGCCCAGTGGATCAGCTCGATCCGCTCGGCGGCGAGCGCCGGCACGAGGTCGTGGTGGTAGGTCTCGGCGTGCCGGGCCATGAGCTCCTGTGCGGCGGCCAGGCTGCGGGCCAGCACGTCCCGGGGGTTGAGCCGGCTCGCCGACGGCACCGCGACGCCCGCCGCGATCCGCCGCTTGAGCCCCGCGATGCGCACCATGAAGAACTCGTCGAGGTTGCTCGCGAAGATGGCCGCGAAACGTACCCGCTCCAGCAGCGGCAGCGACTCGTCCTGCGCGAGCTCGAGGACGCGGGCGTTGAACGCGATCCACGACAGCTCACGATCCAGGAACCGGTCGGCCGGCAGGGTGCTCTGTGCCGGGTCGAACGGCGGGTCGACGTCGAACTCGTCCGGGGAGGCCGGGTCCTCGAGATCGGCGACCGCCATGTCGTGTGTGTCCACGCTCCCAATGTGCCAGATCAAGATGAACGTGGATTGAACGACGATCTTGACCGGTGCGAGACGCTAGCGTGTGCGCATGCCCCTCGTGCCCCAGCTCATCGGCGCTGCCCGCGGCGCCACCGCCCGTTCCGTCATGAAGCTCCCGCGCGCCGTCATCTCGCGCCTGGCCGGGTCGCCGGTCGAGATCGACGGACGCACGCTCGACCCCGAGATGCAGCTGCTGCTGCGGCTGCAGCACCTGGAGGGTCCGGCGGCCGAGACCGTCGCGATCAGCCGGGGCCGCAGGATCATCGTGTCGTCGTCGCAGCTGGCGGGCGGCACGCAGCCGATCGGCGCGGTCACCGAGCGCACGATCGACGGTCCCGGCGGGCCGCTCGGGCTGCGCTTCTACACGCCGCGCGGGCTGACGGGTCAGTCGCCGGCGCTGCTGTTCTTCCACGGCGGCGGGTGGATCTACGGGGACCTGGAGAGCCACGACGCGACGTGCCGGTTCCTGGCCGAGGAGGCCCAGGTGCGGGTCATCGCGGTCGACTACCGGCTGGCTCCCGAGGCGCCGTTCCCGGCCGCCGTCGACGACTGCCTCGCGGCGTGGACGTGGCTCGTCGAGCACGCCGTGGGCCTGGGCATCGACCCCAGCCGGATCGCGGTGGGCGGCGACAGCGCCGGCGGCAACCTGGCCGCGGTCGTGGCGCAGCAGACCGTCGCCGCGGGTGGCCCGTCGCCGGCCTTCCAGCTGCTGATCTACCCCGTGACCGACTTCCTCGAGACCGCGCCGAGCCGTCTGACGTACGCCGAGGGGTTCTTCCTGACCAAGGCGTTCATGGACCTCGCGGAGGAGAACTACCTGGTCGGCAGCGAGGACCGGTCCGACCCGCGGCTGTCGCCCCTGCACGGCGACGTCACCGGGGTCGCCCCGGCGTACGTCGTGACGGCCGGTTTCGACCCGCTGCTGGACGAGGGCAATGCGTACGCCGACAAGCTGCGCGCCGCCGGCGTGCCGGTCGAGCACGTCTGCGAGCCCGGCCTGATCCACGGCTTCATCAACATGGTCGCGATCGGCCGGACCGCCCCCAAGGCCGTGCGCCGCGCCGCCGCCGCCCTCCAGCGGGGCCTCTCCTAGCCCCCACCCGTCAGCGGGCGAGAAGTGACCCGTCAGCGGTCGTGGGTGTGGGCGGGGGTGGCTGCGGGGGCGGCGGTGTAGAGGGTGTCCCTCTTCCAGTCCTGGAAGCCGAGGTTGCGGTAGACCGTGAGGGCGGGGGCGTTGTCGCCCTCGACGTAGAGGTCGACGATCGGCAGGCCCAGCTCGAACAGGTGCCGCAGGCCGCGGGCGGTCAGCGCCGTCCCGAGCCCACCGCCCTGGGCGTCCGGGTCGATCCCGACGACGTAGACCTCCCCGATCCCGTCCTCGACCTTGGTCCAGTGGAAGCCGATGACCCGGCCCTCCCGTTCCGCGACGAACAGTCCCTCGGGGTCGAACCAGTCCGACGTCATCCGCCGGTCCAGGTCGGTGCGGTCCATCGCGCCCTGCTCGGGGTGGTGCGCGAACGCGCGGGCGTTGACCGCGACGATCGCGTCCGCGTCCTCCGGCGTGTACGTCCGCAGGGTCACGCCGGCCGGGACCCGCTCGGCCTCCGGCGCGCCGTCGAACGTCAGGCGCAGCACCAGCAGCGTGCGGGCGGGGGACAGCCCGGCGGCCGCGGCGAGCGCCTGCGCGGCGGGCAGGTCCCCGTGCGCCCAGAACTGCTGCTCACCGTCGGCCAGCAGCTCGTCGAGGATGCGCCGGCCGATCCCGGCGCGCCGGTGCTCCGGGTCGACGACGATCTCGACGGGGGCGTCCCCCGTTGCACAGGCCGCCGCGACGATGGCGCCGTCGCGGGTCGACTGCTGGACCAGCACCCGGGCACGGGCCCGGTCGCGCAGCGCGAACCGGGTGGCCTCGTTGAACGGGTCGACGCCGTCGGCCGCGGCGGCGCGGTCGGCCAGCTCCAGGAGACTCATCGGGCCCTCAGCGCGACGAGCTGGGCGCCGACCTCGGCCGCGACGGCCCGGGCGAAGGCCTCGGGGGTGTCCCCGGCCGGTTCGGGCACGACGTGGTGCACGGTCCCGCTGGCCAGCAGGTCGAGCGCACCGACGCGCTGCGCCTCGGCCATCTCCTCGGCGTGCTCGAGGTCGCCGTGCACGATCGCGCTGGCCCCCTCGGGCGGCAGCGGGGACAGCCACGCGTTCTCCGCCGCGATGACGACGTCGGCCGGCAGCAGCGCGAGCGCCCCGCCGCCGCAGCCCTGGCCCAGCAGGACCGACACGGTCGGAACCTTCATGGTCGACATCCAGGCGATGCACCGGGCGATCTCGCCGGCGATCGCGCCCTGCTCGGCGTCCGGTGACAGCTCGGCGCCGGGGGTGTCGATGAACGACACGAGCGGCAGCCCGAGCTCGTTGGCCAGCCGCATGCCTCGCCGGGCCTCGCGCAGCGCCGCGGGTCCCATCGGCTTCCACCGGGTCTGCGTCGTCCGGTCCTGCCCGATCACGACACACGGCTGCCCGTCGATCCGGGCGAACGCGACGATCATGGCGCTGTCCCGCTCACCCTTCTCGGTGCCCTGCAGCCGGACCGTGGCGTCACTGCCGTAGCGGAGCACCTCCCGCACGCCCGCGCGCCGCGGCGCCCGGGTGATCTGGATCGACTCCCACGCGGTCCGCTCGCGGCGGACCTCCGCCGTCCGCAGCTCCCGGGTCTGCCGCGTGGGCGGGTCGACCAGCAGCCCCAGCGTGCGGTCGACCAGCAGCGGCAGCTCGTCGGGCAGGACGACGGCGTCGATGATGCCGCGCTCCGCGAGGTTCTCGGCGGTTTGGACGTTCGGCGGGAACGGCTTGCCCTCCAGCAGCTCGTAGACCTTGGGGCCGAGGAAGCCGATCAGCGCGCCCGGCTCGGCGATCGTGATGTGCGCTAGCGAGCCCCAGGAGGCGAAGACACCGCCGGTCGTGGGGTGGCGCAGGTAGATCAGGTACGGCAGTCCGGCGGCGCGGTGGTCCATGATCGCCCGGGTGATGTCGACCATGTGGACGAACGCCGGGGTGCCCTCCTGCATCCGGGTGCCGCCCGACGCCGTGGTCGCGAGTACCGGGATCCCCTCGGCGGTCGCCCGGCGCACCGCCGCCGTGATGCGCTGGGCCGCGGCGTGCCCGATCGACCCGGCGAGGAAGCGGAACTCGTTGACCAGCACCGCGACGGGCCGCCCGCGCATCAGCCCGCGACCGGTCAGCACGGACTCGTCGGTTCCGGAGCGCTCAGCGGCCGCGACGAGCTCCTGCTGGTAGGCGGGGTCCAGGCCGGAACGGTCGACCGGCTCGTCCCACGACTCGAACGATCCTTCGTCGAGGACGAGGTCGAGCAGTCCTTGGGCAGTCAGGTGGGCCATGCGCCCACTCTGTCAGTCCTCGACCCCGACGACTTCTCAGGCCTTGACGTCGGCGGTGTCGCGGGCCGGCTCGGACTTCGTCGCGACGAAGCGGTAGCCGACGTTGCGCACGGTCCCGATCAGGGTCTCGTTGTCGGTGCCGAGCTTGGCGCGCAGACGACGGACGTGGACGTCGACCGTACGGGTGCCGCCGAAGTAGTCGTAGCCCCACACCTCCTGCAGCAGCTGCTGGCGGGTGAAGACCCGGCCGGGGTGCTGCGCGAGGAACTTGAGGAGCTCGAACTCCTTGAACGTCAGGTCGAGCGTGCGGTTCTCGAGCTTGGCGGTGTACGTCGTGTCGTCCACCATGAGGCCGCTGGAGGAGATGACGTTGCTCTCGGTGTCGCCGTTGAGGCTCGCGGCGATGCGGCCGATCCCGAGGCGCAACCGCGCCTCGAGCTCGGCGGGGCCGGCGGTCGTCAGGATGACGTCGTCCATGCCCCAGTCCGAGGCCGCGACCGCGAGGCCGCCCTCGGTCAGGATCAGGATGAGCGGGCACTCGATGCCGGTCGTGCGGATGACCCGGGTCAGGCTGCGCACCTGGGCGAGGTCGTGGCGACCGTCGACCAGCACCGCGTCGCACGGGGGCGCGTCGAGCAGTGCGCTGGCCTCGGCGGGGAGGATCTTGACGTGGTGCGGGAGCAGCGCGAGTGCGGGCAGCACCTCGACCGAGGACTGCGTGCTCTTGGTGAGCAGGAGCAAGTGGGACATGATCGAGAGATCCTCCGTGCTGCGATTCGTGCGGGGCAAGCCCTGGGCCACTGTGTGCAGATATGCGAAGAGGCCATGGTGGATAACCGTGGCCTCGTTGCATGCACGACAATACTTCATGTGTCCGATCAACTGCCACGAGATGACGCGAATGAGAACGACGTCACAGTCCGCTACTGGGCGTCAGCCCGCGCCGCCGCGGGAATCGCCGAGGAGCAGGTCGACGCTCGTACGCTCTCCGCTCTGCTCGACGAGATCAGCCGGCGACACCGCGACCGGGACCGCTTCGACGACGTCATCGCGACCTGCTCGATCCTCGTCGGTGACACGCCGGTGGGTGCGCGCGAGCCCTCGACCGTGACGCTGCACCCCGGCGACAGCATCGAGTTCCTGCCGCCGTTCGCGGGGGGATGACCCGCAACTGGCATCATGCGGGGGTGCCCCGACTCGGACCGACCCTGCTCTCCCTCGCGCTGGCGGGCGTCATGACCCTCGCGGCCTACA
>NZ_JAOPXQ010000161.1 GCF_025965075.1 Aeromicrobium sp. | reverse complement strand
CCTCCGAGGCCGGCATCGCGATGCCCCCGCTGCCGCCGGTCCCGCTGCAGCTCGAGACGTCCGACGGCCGTCCCCGCCGCGGTGAGCGCGAGCCTGGCTCGTGGTGCCGCGACAACGGCGTCGTCCCACCCCCCGGCTCCTTCCAGCTGGGTGCGGGTGCCCCTGTAGCGGTAGCGTGACCAGCGCGGCGAGACGTGTCCACCAGCCATCTACGCGACGTGCACATTGGCCGCCGCTCAGTGCTCGTCGATCGCCCCGCCGACCCGACGCATCAACGAGCTCGACGATGCGGGGGAAGGGTGCGGCACGCCGATGACGGCCGCGAGTGACACCGCCGGGTGCTCGATGAGTACTTCGTCGACCTCGCGGGGGTACACATTGAACCGCTGCGAATGACGAGTCCTTGACGCGATCGACGATGTAGTACCAACCGTCCGGATCGCGTCTGGCGAGGTCGCCCGTGCGGAACCAGCCGCCGAGGCCACCCTCAGGGTCCCGCCGCGCGGCCGCCAGTTTCGTGCCCCGCGTGCCCTCGGCGCGTGGTCCATTCGGTCAATACTCGCGATCGAACCTGTGCCACAGCACAGGGCCATGGACGAGCACTCAGCCGTCGCTCGGCTCGTGGAAGGCCCGGAAGTGGCTCAGAGCGACGGCCAGGGGCGCGTTGACCTTCACCACCTTGTGGCCGAGCAGCTCTTCGGCCTGGTTGAGCCGGTATCGAACGGTGTTGCGGTGGACGAAGATCTCCTGCGACGCCTCGTCGACGTTGCCGCCTGCATTGAGGTAGGCCTGAACCGTCTCTCTTATCCGGTCCGTTGCGATGTCGCGCTGTATGAGCGGTCCGAGTGCCCGCTCGATAAACCGGTCGACTTCGGGCGTGCATCGCAGCAAGGCCGCCATCTCGATGTCGGAGTAGCACGTCACGTATCCGGGTCGGCGGGTCATGGCACCACCGACGCGCAGCGCTTCGAGGGCCTCTCGGTGGCTGACGGCAAAACCTTCGAGCCCGTGCACCGCGGATCCGACTCCAACGGCAACCTGAGGCCGCAAGGCGGCGTCGGTCTCGCGCAGCACGTCGAGGTCGAGATCTTGCCCGCTGCCGAGCCACATCCACAACCGCCGGCCGCCCGGCTTCACAAGGAGCGGGTTCTGCACGCCGGTGAGAGTGGCGATCTCAACGGCGAGCGTCCGCAGGTCGTTCACCGCATCGGTGCTCTGGCTCTCGAGCACCACGGCGGTGTGCATCACCGAGAGTGGGTAACCGCCCAGGGCTGTGGACAGTGCCCGGCGATCCTCGGTCTTGCCGGCGAGTACGTCTCGCACAACGTCGTAGCGTTGTGCCTCGGTGCCGGCCATGACTCTCGCGAGCTCAGTCTGGAACACGGCGACCGACTCGGTGATCGAGCGGTCGATCCACGTGCTCGCCCTGCTCCAGAAGTAGATCAGGACGGCAGCGTGGTCGATGGAGTCTGGGGGCAGTTCATTGACGACGTCGGTGATGTAGTCCCATGTCGACTGCTGCGCCACCCGGTACAGGTTGATCATCGATTCCAGCGGAAGTTGCCGCCTCGCGAACTCCATCGCGAACACCCGACCCGCGTCGACGAGGTGGAACGAGAAGTCGGGCGAGTCGAACTGGGTCAGGAAGGCCGTCCAGTGATCGCGGATGGTGGCCCGGACCTCTTCCTGGACCTCCGGATCCTGGCGCACCGCCTCGACCTCGAGGTTGATGGCCGCGGCGGTCCGCGTGACCCACGCATCGACCTTGTCCGGATGGCCCTCTTCTTCGACGAATGACGCGAGCCATGGAGCCAGGTCGCTGTGCCTCTCGAGCCCCTTCACGGTGTCTCCGATCTTCTTCTCGCGGTGGACGAGGCTACCCGCCGCTGTCGTTCATGCACGATCCGCTCGGTGGACAGGCGTGTAGGTGAGTGTTCCACACACTACTTCGAGTGTGCTTGCCGTCACAGCCGGTTGGTCTTCGACACAAAACGCGCTGCGATTTCTGGACGGACGATCCGAGTATCCGGATGCGCGACTCGGCTTCAATGATCAGGACCCACCTGCTTGGCCCTTCTCCAGACTCACCGAATGGACCCCGTCATGTCCCCAACTGCTTCCACCCCGACGTCCACTGGAACCCTGGATGCCACGCTCGACGGGCTGGCCGAGGGAGAGCGACGCTGGGCAGGTCTGCCACTCATCGCTCGCGGTCAGCTGCTGCGCGACGTCGCTGCCGCGACACTGGAGCACGCGCAGTTCTGGGTGGAGTCGGCCTGCCGGGCGAAGAGCCTCGAGCGGTCGTCGCCGCTCGTGGGGGAAGAGTGGCTCTCCGGCCCCTACGCCGTGGCGACAAATGCCGCGATGCTGGCCGATTCGATAGACGCGCTCGCCCGCGGTGTCAGTCCGCTGAGTGACGTCAGGTCGTCGCCGGCGCCCGGTGGGCGCACAGCTCTTCACGTGTTCCCTCGAACCACGTGGGACCGGGTGCTCATGTCCGGGTTCTCGGCGGATGTCTGGCTCAGCCGGGGACTCACGGCCGCCGACGCCGCGAGTGCGTCCGGCCTCGGGCAGCTGAAACCTCGCGAGACGCGGGGGATCTCCGTGGTTCTAGGTGCCGGGAACATCACGTCGATCGCCGTGCTCGACACCTTGTACGAGGTGGTGGCCAGCAACCGCGCGGTGATCCTCAAGCTCAATCCGGTCATGGACGAGATGTACGACGCCACCCGAGCAGCGCTGGCCCCTCTCATCGACCTTGGCCTGGTGCAGGTCGTGACCGGCGGCATTGATGTCGGGGCGCACCTCATCGAGCACCCGGACACCGCTCACGTGCACATCACGGGCAGCTCGGTCAGTCACGATGCCATCGTCTTCGGAACGGGGTTGGATGGCGCGCGTCGCAAGGCTGCAGGCGACGTGCGCATGACCAAGTCCATCACGAGCGAGCTGGGCGGCGTCTCGCCCGTCATCGTGGTGCCAGGAGGGTGGTCCCGGCGCGACGTCCGGTTCCAAGCCGAACACGTCGCCACCCAGCGGCTGCACAACGGCGGCTACAACTGCATCGCCGCGCAGGTGCTGGTCGTACCTCAGGACTGGGAGCACAAGGGCGTGTTCCTCGCCACCGTTCGTGAGGAGATCGACTCCGCGCCGGCCCGGGCCGCGTACTACCCGGGTAGTGACGACCGGGTGCAGGCCGCCCGTAGAGCGCACCCGACGGCATCAGAGTGTCAGAACGGTCGGATCGTCATCGAGAGCCTGCGACCCGGTGACGACGTCGACGCGTTCCACGTGGAGTACTTCTCGCCAGTTCTGGCGATCGTGGAGGTGCCCGGCGAGCCGTCCGACTACCTGACGGCGGCCGCGGCGTTTGTGAACGACCGGCTGGCCGGCACACTCGGCGCGAATGTGCTGGTCCACCCCAGGACCCGTCGGCGCCTTGGCGTCACTTTCGATGACTTCATCGAGGCACTGCGCTTCGGCACAGTCGCCATCAACGCCTGGACGGCCGTCGGCTATCTCACGGCCGCGGCGCCCTGGGGCGGCTACCCCGGGGCGTCCCTGACGCGGGTCGAGAGTGGTATCGGCGTCGTCCACAACGCCTTGCTCATCGACCAGACTGAGAAGACCGTCGTGACCGGGCCATTCCGCCCACTGGTCAGGTCACTTGGCACCGGCCAGTCGTCCCTGATGCCAAAGCCGGCATGGTTCGTCACGAACAGGACCGCAGCTACCACTGCCCGACGTCTGGTCGCCTTCGTCGCCAAACCTGGCTGGTCGAGGGCCGTGGCCGTCTTCTGGTCGGCAGTGCGCGGCTGAGGACGTGCGGCCCGCAGCAGCGTCTGGTGACCGACACCACGACGAAACCAGGGCTTGGTGCTGCTGCACGAATGGGCCGCATGCCGTCTGACCGCCAGCCGTTGAAATCGGTTGGCACCTTGCACGTCGTACTTGACAACCTCGATCTCTATGTAAAGGCGAGTTCCTCATGAACACTGTTGCGCAGGACCGCGGCCCGCGGCCGGTCGAACGCCAGTCCGTACGAGGACTGCCGGATCCAGGCGAGCGGGTGCCGCCGCTCGCCTGGCCCACGGCCGGCCTCTACGTCGTCACGCTCACGCTGTTCGCGGCAGAGGCGTACGGCATTCTGGTGGGCGGATGGACGCCGTGGGCCACGGTCCCGATGGGCGCGGCGGTGACATTCCTGATGTTCAGTGTGCTGCACGAGGCGACTCACCACGCCATCAGCACCGGCACCACGAAGAACAACGCGTTCGGTCATCTCTCCGTCCCGTTCGTCGCGCCGAATGCGACATTCCAGATGATCAAGTTCATCCATATCGAGCACCACCGCAACACCAACGAGCCGATGGCCACCGACCCGGACAGTTGGACGAGCGCCGGGCCCTGGTGGCAACTCCCGTTCCGGTGGGCCACGCTCGATCTGTGGTACATCGTGTTCTACCTGCGTCGCATCACTGACCGTCCGCGCGCCGAGGTGGTGTCGACGATCGTCGTGTTCGTGGTCAGCATCAGTGCGTTGGTGACGCTGGGGCTCAACGGCTGGGGCGTGGAGGTGCTGACCTTCGTGGCTGGGCAGCGTCTCGGCATCGTCGTCCTGGCCTGGTGGTTCGACTATCTCCCGCATCATGGTCTGACGGTGACGCAGCGCGAGGACAAGTACAGGGCGACCCGGGTGCGGGTCGGTGGAGAGTCGTGGTTGACACCACTGTTCGTCTACCAGAACTATCACCTCGTCCACCACCTGCACCCGAGTGTGCCGTTCTACCGCTACATCCGCGCCTGGCGCCGCAACGAGCAGGCCTACCTCGATCGCAACGCTGCGATCTCCACCTGGTTCGGACGGTCTCTCACGCCGAACGAGTACCGGACCTGGCGCCGGATCACCGATAACGAGGCGCTGATTGCCGACCGCCCATCGGCGCAGCGTCCCGTCTTCCACCCCCTACGGGTGAAGTCCGTGGAGCCGCTCACCGCCGAGAGCGTCACGGTCACCTTCGAAGTGCCCGAGGACCTGGCCCACGAGTACCGATACGTGCAGGGGCAGCACGTCACGGTGCGCGCCGTGGTCGACGGTGCGGACGTGCGTCGCAGCTACTCGATCATCGAGCCGGTGTCGGCCCGCACCCTGAGGGTCGCGGTCAAGCGGATCGTGGGAGGGGTCTTCTCGTCGTACGTCAACAGTGAGCTGCAGGCAGGAGACATCCTCGACGTGATGTCGCCGACCGGGCGCTTCCAGGCCGCTCTCGACCCGAGCAACCAGCGGCACTACGTGGCCGTAGTCGCAGGGTCGGGCATCACCCCGCTGCTCTCGATCATCGCGACGACGCTCGAGGTGGAGCCGGGCAGCCGCTTCACCCTCGTCTACGGCAACCGGACGAGGGAGAGCGCGATGTTCGCCGACCGCCTTGACCAGATGGTGAGCGGCCGGTTCACCGTCCACCACGTCCTGTCCCGGAGCCCTGGGGCCAACCTCTCCGGGCGAATCGACCCGGCACTCGTACGGCGCCTGGTGACCGATCCGGTCGACACGTGGTTCCTCTGCGGACCCCAAGCACTGGTCGAGGACTTCTCGAGAGACCTGGATGACCAGCAGGTGCTCAGCGAGGTCTTCCACACCGAACTGACCCCGTCCGACGTCGGGGTCGAGATCGAGAGTCAGGTCACGGTTGCCATCGATGGTGTCGAGTCGACCTTCGCGCTGCAGGCGTCCGGTGCCAGCATCTTGGACGCAGCCATGCAAGTGGGACTCGAGCCGCCGTACTCCTGCGCTGGCGGGGCGTGTGGCACGTGCCGGGCCAAGATCCTTCTCGGCAAGGCCGTCATGGACCAGAACCACGTCCTCGACGACATCGAGGTAGCCGACGGCTACGTGCTGACCTGCCAGGCGCACCCAGTCACCGAAGAGGTCCGGCTCGACTACGACGCCTGAGGAGCGATCGAAGCCGGCGTCCTCCTGCGCGCGAG
>NZ_JAOPXQ010000244.1 GCF_025965075.1 Aeromicrobium sp. | reverse complement strand
CCCGGGTGCGTCAGGCGACCTCGACCTCGAGCTTGACGTCGATGTTGCCGCGGGTCGCGTTGGAGTAGGGGCAGACCTGGTGCGCGACGGCGACGGCCTTCTCGGCGTCCTCCTGCGACACGCCGCCACCGAGCTCGACGTTGAGCGTGATGGCCAGGCCGAATCCGCCGGCGTCGTTGGGGCCGATGCCGACCTCGGCCGTCACGGCGGAGTCCGTGATCGTCACACCGTGCTGCTTGCTGGTCGCCTTGAGCGCGGAGTGGAAGCACGCGGCGTAGCCGGCGGCGAACAGCTGCTCGGGGTTCGTCGCGCCACCCTCGCCGCCCATCTCCTTGGGCGTCCGGACGTCGGCGTCGATCAGGCCGTCGTCGGAGCGGACGTGGCCGTTGCGCCCGTCACCGTCGGAGGTGGCGACTGCGGTGTAGAGGATCTGCGAAGGCATGTGGACTCCTGTGTCATCGGGTATACTAACTAGTACGTCTACATCCAACCACGGGGCTCCATGCCCCACCACCCGGGAGCACCACGTGAGCGTCATCGAGCTCAAGCCGGTCCGCGAGCGCATCCTCGACGCGGCCGCCGAGCGCTACTACGCCGAGGGCATCCGCGCCGTCAGCGCCGACAAGCTGATCGCCGCCGCCCACGTCTCGAAGGTGACCTTCTACCGCCACTTCCCCTCCAAGGACGACCTCGTCGCGGCCTATCTCGAGACCGCCGCCGCCGAGGAGGTCGCCGCCGTGACCACGGCCCGCGCCGAGCACGCCGGGGACCCGTCCGCCGTGCTGCGGTGGTACGCCGCGATGGTCGGCGGGACCGCCTGCCGCCCGGGCTTCCGCGGCTGCCCCTTCATCAACGCCGCGGCGGAGCTGCCCAAGGACGACCACCCCGGCCGCGTCGTCATCGACCGCCACCGCGCGTGGCTGACGGACCAGGTCGCCGAGCTGCTGACCGAGCTCGGCGTCGACCAGCCTGGGACCCGGGCCGGACAGCTCATGATGCTGCGCGACGGGGCGATGGTCTCGGGCTATCTCGGCCACGCCCCCGACGAGGTCGCCGCCTCCCTCATCGCCGCCGGCCGCGCGATCCTCGGCCGGGGTTGACGAGATTCTCTGGTCCCAGTCCCAGTCCCGGTCCCGGTCAGCGGCGCTTGGCGCTGCGGTCCCGGGCCGGGTCGTAGAGGTAGGACTCCGCCCCACGCACGTCCGGGGCCAGGGCCCGGCCGACCAGGATGACCGCGGCCTGCCGGAGCCCGGCGGCCTCGACCTGGTCGGCGATGTCGCCGAGCGTCCCCCGCAGGATCACCTCTGCCGGCTGGCTCGCGTTGGCGACGACCGCGACGGGGCAGTCGGCGCCGTACGACTCGGCGAGCTCGGCGGCCAGGACCCGGGTCCGGGTGATCGCCAGGTGCAGCACCAACGTCGCCCCGGTCGCCGCGAAGCGCGACAGGTCCTCCCCCGCCGGCATCGCGGTCGAGCGCGCCTGCGTGCGGGTCAGCACCACCGACTGGGCGACCTCCGGGACGGTCAGCTCGGCGCCGAGCAGCGCGGCCGCGGCAGCGTACGCCGGCACGCCCGGGGTGACGTCCCACGGGACGCCGTGGGCGTCGAGCCGCTTGGTCATCTCGTGCAGCGCGGAGTAGATCGACGGGTCGCCGGAGCACAGGCGCACGACCTCGCGGCCCGCGGCGTGGGCCTCGACGATCCGGGCGATGATCTGGTCCAGGTCGAGGTCCTGCGTGTCGACGAGGTCGGCACCGTCGGGGCAGTGCCCGAGGACCTCCGCGTCGATGTAGGTCCCGGCGTAGACGCACACGTCGGCGGCGTTGAGCAGCGCGACGGCACGCAGGGTGATGAGATCGGCCGCGCCGGGCCCCGCTCCGACGAAGTGGACCGTCACTCGGCCACCGCGTCCGGCTTGGTCACGGCCCACTGCATGACGGCCCGCGCCGGGGTCCACCCGGTGAACGTGCCGATCGGGGCGGCGTGCTCGATGTGCAGCCGGGTCAGCTCGCCGCCGCGCCGGGCGTACTGCTGCGCCAGCACCGCCTCGGTCTCGAGGGTGACCCCGTGGACCACGAGCCGGCCACCGGGCAGGAGCGCCTCCCAGCAGGCGTCGAGCAGCCCCGGCGCGGACGCGCCGCCGCCGATGAACACGGCGTGCGGGGCGTCGAGACCCTCGAGGGCCTCCGGTGCGGTGCCGGTCACGACGCGCAGGGCGGGTACGCCGAGGGTCGCGGCGTTGCGGCCGATCCGCTCGGCCCGGTCCTCGCGCGCCTCGATCGCGATCGCCCGGCAGGTCGGATGGGCGCGGAGCCACTCGACCCCGACCGAGCCCGCTCCCGCGCCGACGTCCCACAGCAGCTGACCGGGGACGGGGGCCAGACGCGCCAGCGCCGACGCGCGTACGTCCCGCTTGGTGATCTGCCCGTCGTGCTCGAACGCGTCCTCGGGCAGGCCCGCCACGAAGCCGAGCGGCCGGGCGCCGGAGCTGACCAGCTCGACCGCGATGACGTTGAGCGCCGGGGAGGGCTCGGACCCCCACGTCGCGGCGGGGCCGTCGGTGCGCGACTCGCTCTCCGAGCCTAGGTCCGACAGGACCGTCATGGGGCTGGCGCCGTAGCCGGCGGCGGTCAGCAGCCCGGCGACCTCGCCGGGGGTCGAGCCGTCCGACGACAGCACCAGGAGCCGCAGCCCCGGGGCCAGCGAACGGGCGACCAGGTGGGGGTCACGGCCGACCAACGTCACGACCTCGGTCGTCTCGGCGGCCCACCGCATGCGGGCTCGAGCCAGCGCGACCGACGACAGAGCAGGCACGACCACGACGGAGTCCTTGCCGAGCACCTCGACCAGCGTCGTGGCGATGCCCGACACCAGCGGGTCGCCCGAGGCCAGCGCCACGACCTCGTGGCCGTCGAACTTCTCCATCAACGCCGGCAGGCTCTCGACCAGCGGAGAGGGCCAGGTCTCGCGGATCTGGTCGGGCGTCTCCGGGAGCATCGCGAGGTGCCGCGCGCCGCCCAGGACGACGGGCGCCCCGTCGATGAGCTCCTGCGCCGCGGCACTGAGTCCTGTCCAGCCGTCCGCGCCGATACCGACGACCGTCACCCGTGTGCTCACGACTCGACGATATCGGCCGTCCGCTCGCTAGGCTCGTGCAGTGCTCGCTGTGGACGACGACCTGCCCCTGACCCCACGACGCATCCTCGTCGCGGGAACGTCGGGCGCCGGCAAGACGGCCGTCACCCGGCGGGTCTCCGAGCGGCTCGACCTGCCGCGGACCGAGCTGGACGCGCTGTTCCACGGGCCGGGGTGGACCCCCCGTCCCGAGTTCCTCGACGACGTCCGGGCACTGGCCGCCAGTGACGCCTGGGTGACCGAGTGGCAGTACCCGGACGCCCGCCCGATCCTGGCCGACCGGGCCGACCTGCTGGTGTGGCTCGACCTGCCGTTCCGGGTCACGTTCCGACGGGTCAGCCGGCGGACCGTCGTGCGGCGGGCGCGCCGCACCGAGCTGTGGAACGGCAACCAGGAGTCGCCGCTCCACACGGTCTTCACCGACTCCGACCACATCATCCGCTGGGCGATCCGCAGCCGTCACGTCCTGCGCGACGCGGTGCCGGCCCTCTCGCGTACCCACCCCGATCTCACGGTCGTCCGGCTCCGCACCGCCCGCGAGGTCGAGCGTTGGCTCGCCCGGCTTTGACCGGCACGGGTCCCGAAGCGTTACCCTTGCCGCACAAGGCTCGAGGTGCCCCACGGGGAGAATCGGGAAGCCGGTGAAAGTCCGGCACAGGGCCCGCTGCGGTGACCAGGTACGCCTGGAAGTCCGAAGACCGGCCTCGCGCCTGACCCGGCGGACGCAACCATGCCCCGCCGGACGTCGGCAGACGAGCGGGAGCCCCACATGCCACAGCACTACCCCTTCAGCGCCGTCGTCGGCTCCGACGACATGGCGCTCGCCCTGACCCTGTCGACGATCTCGCCCGCGATCGGCGGTGTGCTGGTCCGCGGCGAGAAGGGCACCGCCAAGTCCACGATGGTCCGTGCCCTCGCGTCGGTGCTGCCGCCGATCGAGGTCATCTCCGGCGACCGGTTCTCGACCGATCCGGCCGAGGTGCGCCCCACCTCGCCCGACGGCCCGTTCGCGCCGGACGCGCCGACCGAGACCCGGGCCGTACGCCTCGTGGAGCTGCCGGTCGGCGCCACCGAGGACCGGGTGCTCGGCTCGTTGCACCTCGAGAAGGCCCTGTCGGAGGGCGTCACCGAGTACGAGCCGGGCCTGCTGGCGCGGGCGCACCGCGGCATCCTCTACGTCGACGAGGTCAACCTGCTGCACGACCACCTGGTCGACCTGCTGCTGGACGCCGCGGCGATGGGCCGGTCGACCGTCGAGCGGGACGGTGTCTCGGTCGAGCACGCCGCTCGGTTCGTCCTGGTCGGGACCATGAACCCCGAGGAGGGCGAGCTCCGCCCCCAGCTCCTGGACCGGTTCGGCCTGACCGTCGAGGTCGCCGCCCCCCGCGATCCGGCGACCCGGGTCGAGGTCGTGCGGCGCCGTCTGGCGTACGAGACGGACCCGGCGGCGTTCGCCGAGCGGTTCGCCGACGACGAGGCGAGCCTGACCGATCGGATCCAGGCCGCCCAGAAGCTCGTCGAGGACGTCGACCTCAGCGACTGGGCGCTGCTCAAGATCGCCGAGGTCTGCGCGGCGTTCGAGGTCGACGGCATGCGCGCCGACATCGTGACGGCCCGCGCCGCGGCCGCCCACGCTGCGTGGCACGGTCGGACCGCGGTGACCCGTGAGGACATACGCGCCGCCGCCCGGCTCGCGCTGCCGCACCGCCGGCGCCGCAACCCGTTCGACGCCCCCGGCATCGACGAGGAGCTGCTCGATCGGATCCTCGGCGACGACGAACCGGAACCCGAACCGCCCCTCGACACCGACACCGATCCCGACACCGATCCCGACCCGACCGACGACGGCGACACCTCACCCGCCGAGGACGACCAAGGATCCGCTGGCAGTGACGTTCCGGCCCCTGATGCGGCCGATCCGGGGCCGGAACGTCACTCCCAGCAGGAGGGTGACCACTCGGAGACGGCATCGGAGCAGCAGCCCGCGGGCACCGACGAGGTGACGGTCGCGGGGGCGCAGCAGCCGTTCCGGCCCAAGCTGTTCACGGTCGGCGGCACCGGCACGGGCGAGTCCGGCCGCCGCTCCCGCGCGATCACCGAGACCGGTCGCCGGATCGGCGCCGCCCGCCGGACGGGCCAGGGCGGCTCGATCCACCTGACCGAGACGATCCGCGCCGCGGCCCCGCACCAGCTGGCCCGCGGACGGACGGGCGGGGGGCTGGCCTTCGAGGCCGGCGACCTGCGCCTCGCGGTCAAGGAGGGGCACGAGTCCAACCTGATCCTGTTCTGCGTCGACGCGTCCGGCTCGATGGCCGCCCGCAAGCGCATGGAGCAGGTCAAGACCGCGATCCTGTCCCTGCTGATGGACGCCTACCAGCGCCGCGACAAGGTCGGCCTGATCACGTTCCGCGCCGACGGCGCCGAGCTCGCCCTCCCGCCGACCGGGTCGATCGACATCGCCGCGAGCCGGCTCGCCGAGCTGCCCGCCGGCGGACGTACGCCCCTGGCCGAGGCGTTGCTCAAGACCGCTGACGTGCTCCGGCTCGAGCGGGTCCGCGACCCGCGCCGCCGGCCCCTGCTGGTCGTCATCACCGACGGCCGCGCGACGTACGGCGACCACGCCCTCGCCCGCGCGCACCAGGTCGCCGCCCACCTCGGCGCGACCGGTGTCGCGAGCCTGGTGATCGACTGCGAGACCGGAACGTTCCGCATGGGCCTGGCCCGGCAGCTCGCCGACCAGCTCCTGGCCGAGTACGTCCCCCTCGGAGAGGTCAGCGCGACCGCCCTGACCGAGGTCGTCAAGGGAGCCGCCTGATGCCCCAGGGCCAGCCGCTCTCGGTCCCCGATGACGGCCTGACGACCAAGCAGCGGCGCAACCGGCCGCTCGTCATGGTGCACACCGGCAAGGGCAAGGGGAAGTCGACCGCGGCCTTCGGCCTCGCGATGCGCGCGTGGAACCAAGGCTGGGACATCGGCGTCTTCCAGTTCGTGAAGTCCGCCAAGTGGCGCATCGGCGAGCAGACCGTCCTCGAACGCCTCGCCGAGCTGCACACCCAGACCGGCGAGGGCGGTCCGGTCGAGTGGCACAAGATGGGCTCGGGCTGGTCGTGGTCCCGCAAGGAGGGCTCCGACGAGGACCACGCCGCCGACGCCGCCGAGGGCTGGCAGGAGGTCAAGCGCCGCATCGCCGCCGAGCGGCACGACCTGTACGTCCTCGACGAGTTCACGTATCCCATGAAGTGGGGCTGGGTCGACGTCGACGACGTCGTCCAGACGCTGGTCGACCGGCCCGGGCGGCAGTACGTCGTCATCACGGGCCGCGACGCCGACCCGCGCCTGATCGAGATCGCCGACCTGGTCACCGAGATGCAGCACGTCAAGCATCCGTTCGACAACGGCCAGAAGGGTCAGCGAGGCATCGAGTGGTAGGCCTGCCCCGCCTGGTCATCGCGGCGCCCGCCTCCGGCCACGGCAAGACCACGATCGCCACGGGCCTGATGGCGGCCCTCTCCCGCGCCGGGCACGACGTGTCGTGCCACAAGGTCGGCCCGGACTACATCGACCCCGGCTACCACGCGCTCGCGACCGGCAAGCCCGGCCGCAACCTCGACCCGCACCTGGTCGGCGAGGAGCGCCTCGCGCCCCTCCTCCTGCACGGATCGCGCGGCGCCGACCTTGCGATCGTCGAGGGCGTCATGGGCCTGTACGACGGACAGATCGGCGGTCAGGGCTTCGCGTCGACCGCGCACGTCGCGACCGTCACGCGTACCCCCGTCGTGCTGGTCGTCGACATCTCGCACGCGTCCCGCTCGATCGCGGCGATGGTGCAGGGCATGATCGCGTTCGACCCGGCGGTGCGGATCGTCGGCGTCATCGTCAACAAGGCCGGCTCGCCGCGCCACGCGACCGAGGTCGTCGAGGCCCTGGAGTCGACCGGCCTGCCGGTGCTCGGCGTCCTGCAGCGCGACGACGGCATCGTCGCGCCGTCCCGCCACCTCGGGCTCGTGCCCGCCGACGAGCGCGACGACGCCGCCCACGCCCTGGACCGGCTCGCGACCCAGATCGCTGAGAAGGTCGACCTGGACCAGCTGCTGGCCCTCGCCCGGACGGCCCCCGACCTCGATGCCGAGCCGTGGGACCCCGCGAACGAGGTCACCGCCCCCAGCCCCGCCCACGACGCCGCCCGCCCGGTGGTCGCGATGGCGGGTGGCCGGGCGTTCACGTTCCGCTACGCCGAGACCGAGGAGCTCCTGCGTGCCGCCGGCTGCGAGGTCGTGACGTTCGACCCGCTGACCGACGAGCGCCTGCCCGCGGGCTCCGCCGGCCTCTACCTCGGCGGCGGCTTCCCGGAGGTCCACGCCGCGGGGCTCGCCGCCAACGCCCCGCTCCGCGAGGCGCTCCGGACCGCGGTCGACTCCGGCATGCCGACCGTCGCCGAGTGCGCCGGCCTGCTCTATCTCTGCCGCACCGTCGACGGTGTCCCGATGGTGGGCGCGCTCGACGCCGACGCCGTCATGACCCCGCGGCTGACGCTGTCCTACCGCACCGCGATCGTGCCGACCGACCAGCTCAGCGGCGCCGCCGGCACGCGGGTCACGGGGCACGAGTTCCACCGCACGACCGTCACCCCCGCCTCCGCCGGCGAGGGTGCGGCCTGGCTCGTCGACGGCCGGCCGCACGGCTTCGGCTCCGCGACGCTCCACGCGTCGTACCTGCACACCCACTGGGCCGGCCACCCCCACCTCGCCCAACGCTTCGCCGACGCCGTCCACGCCTACGTCCCACCCCCCTCCCGCCCCGCTGAGCGTGACGTTTGCGCCCCAGAAACGACCGATCAGGGGCCCAAATGTCACTCCCAGCGGTCCGGGGGGACTCGGCCGGGCGCGGGGCTCGCGTTCCACGGGGATGAGGAGCTCTCCCCCGGGTTGATCGACTTCGCGGTCAACATCCACGACGACGCCCGGCCGGCCTGGCTCGACGACGCCCTGCGCGCGAGCCTGCACGAGGTCGGGGCCTATCCGCACCCCGGCGACGCCGAGCACGCGATCGCCCGCCGCCACGGCCGACCCGCCACGGAGGTCCTGGCGACCGCCGGGGCCGCCGAGGCCTTCACGCTGATCGCCCGGGCCCGGCCCTGGCGTCGACCGGTCGTGGTCCACCCGCAGTTCACCGAGCCGGACGTCGCCCTCGCCGCGGCGGGCCACAACCCCGAGCGCGTCCACTGCGACCCGGCCGCCGGCTTCGTCCTCGACCCGGCACTCGTGCCCCACGACGCCGACCTCGTGATGATCGGCAACCCGACCAACCCCACCAGCGTCCTGCACCCCGAGCAGACGATCCGCCGGCTGCTCCGGCCCGGCCGCGTCGTGGTCGTCGACGAGGCGTTCATGGACTCGGTGCCGGCCGAGCGCCACTCCCTGGCCGGCACGCTCCTGCCGGGGCTGCTGGTCGTCCGCAGCCTCACCAAGCTGTGGTCGATCCCCGGCATCCGGGCCGGGTACGTCCTGGGCCACCCCGCCCTCCTCGCGGACCTGCGCGCCCAGCAGGCCCCGTGGTCGGTCTCGTCGACCGCGATCGCCGCGATGATCGCGACGGCGGCACCCGAGGCGCAGGCCGAGGCCGCGCGACGTACGACCCGGATCGCCCAGCACCGCGCGATCCTCACCGACGGGCTGACCGAGCTGGGCATCCCGTACGTCGCACCGTCCGCCCCGTTCGTCCTGGCCCGGGTCGGTCCCGGCGCGCACGACCGGCTGCGGACGGCCGGCTACGCGGTGCGCCGGGCCGACACGTTCCCGGGCCTCGACGACAGCTGGGTACGCATCGCGGTGCGCCGTCCCGACACGACCCGCAAGCTGCTCGCGACGCTGAGGATCGAGGGCCCATGGAGCTGAGCGTCACGGGCCTGCACGCCGTCGTCGTGGGCGGCGACATCCGTGCGGCCGCACAGGTCGCCGCCCTGCTGGAGTCCGGCGCCCGCGTCACGGTCGTCGCCGCCGAGGCCACTGCCACGCTCGAGGACCTCGCGGCCCGCGGCCTGATCGACCTGGTCGCCCGGGACGCAGGGCCCGACGACCTCACCGGCGCCGATCTCGTCCTCAGGCCGGCACGCTCCGCCGATCCGGGACCCGACCGGATCCTCGGCACCGGATCCGTGACGCTCGTGGGCGGCGGCCCCGGCGACCCGGGGCTCGTCACGGTCGCCGGGCGCGACGCGATCGCCTCGGCCGATGTCGTCGTGACCGACCGGCTCGCGCCGCTGGCGGCGCTCGCCTGGGCCCGACCGGACGCCGAGATCATCGACGTCGCGAAGATCCCCCACGGCCGGTCAACCAGCCAGGAGGAGATCAACCGCCTGCTGGTCGAGCACGCCAAGTCCGGTCGGCGGGTCGTCCGGTTCAAGGGCGGCGACAACTTCGTGTTCGGCCGCGGCAGCGAGGAGATCCTGGCCTGCCTCGACGCGGGGATCGAGGTGCGCGCCGTCCCCGGCGTCTCGTCGTCGATCGCGGCGCCCGCCTCGGCCGGCATCCCGGTGACCCACCGCGGGCTGACCCAGGGCTTCACCGTGATCTCGGGACACGTGCCGCCGGGGCACCCCGACAGCACGCTCGACTACGCCGCCCTCGCACGTACCGGCACGACCCTCGTCGTGCTGATGGGCGTCCGCACGCTGGGCGCGATCTGCGCGGCCCTCGTCGAGGCCGGCCTGGACCCGTCGACCCCCGCAGCGGTCGTGGCGGACGGGACGCTGCCCAGCCAGCGTGTTGTCCGCGCGACCCTCGCCACGCTCGACCAGGTCGCGTCCGCCGCCGGCATCGGCGCACCGGCCGTCGCGGTCATCGGCGACGTCGCGGACATCCCGGGGCTCGCATGATCCTCTGGGTGCGCCACGGGCAGTCGACCTGGAACCTCATCGACCGGATGCAGGGCCACGAGCTCAGCCCGCCCCTGACCGAGCTGGGCCGGGAGCAGGCCGCGGCCGCCGCCGAGTCGCTCGCGGACGCCGGTGTCGTACGCCTGCTCAGCTCCCCGGCCGTCCGCGCCCGGGAGACCGCCGACATCATCGGCGCCCGGCTGGGGCTCGACGTCGTCGAGGACCCCATGCTGCTGGAGAAGGGGTTGGAGGAGAGCATGGTCGAGGTCCTGGTCCGGGTGCGACAGGTGCTCGACCGGGACCTGCCCGACCACACCGTCGTCGTCAGCCACGGCGACACGATCGGGCTGGCCGTCGGCCTGCTCAGCGGACAACGCCCCGAGCTCCCGGCGAACGGGTCGATCCTCAGCGTGGATCCCCGGACGCGGAAGGTCAGTGTCGTCGTCCCCCGTCGTTGACCCCCTCCGACCCAGTCCCTAGTATGTGATCACCACTCCTGAGGAAGCCGGTGAGACTCCGGCGCAGTAGCGCTACTGTGACGCCCCCCGCGGCGAAGCCAGACCCGATGTAGTGGTGGTCACATCCACTCGAGGGACGCACTCATCCCGTCAGGAGAACCACATGTCACAGGCCTCTGCCATCACGCCCGAGATCGAGATCCCGTCGATCCCGGTCACCCAGCTCGCCCCGTGGGCAGCCTTCGTCTTCCTCACCGCCGCCATCGTGCTGTTCTTCATCAGCGCGGACCAGGGCGTCGTCTCGATCCCGTCCGGCACGGCCATCCACGAGTGGGTCCACGACGGACGCCACCTCCTCGGCTTCCCCTGCCACTGACGGCCCCGCAGGCACCACCCGACCAGCACCCGCTGCGGTCGGTCTGCTGGTGCTACCCAAAACAGGATCGAACAGACATGACCCCTCGCACCTTCCTGGTCCGTGGCCTCCTCGCAGGGCTGCTCGCCGGATTCTTCACCTTCGCCGTCGCCTACACCGTCGGCGAGCCCCAGGTCGACGCCGCCATCGCGGTCGAGGAGGCGGGCGCCGCCCACTCCGACCAGCCCGCCGGCGACGGCCACACCCACTCGCACTCCGACGCCGACGAGGACTCCGGCACGCAGGTCTCCCGCGACACCCAGTCGACGTGGGGACTCGCGACCGGCATCTTGGCCGTCAGCATCGCGATCGGCGGTGTCGTCGGGCTGGTCTCGGCGTTCGCGGTCGGCCGGCTCGGGCGCCTGCGCCCCGGACAGTCGACCGCCGTCGTGGCCCTGCTGGGCTTCGTCGCGGCGTGGCTCGTGCCGTTCCTGAAGTATCCGGCGACCCCGCCGGCGGTCGGCGACGGCGAGACGATCGGCGACCGGACGCTCTACTACTTCTCGATCCAGGCGATCTCGGTCCTCGCGATGATCGGCGTGGTCCTGCTGGCCCGCCGCCTGCTCGCCGACCACGGGACGTACCGCACGCTGCTGATCTCCGGCGCCGCGTTCCTCGCCGTCACGATCGTCGCCGGGCTGCTCCTCCCGACGGTCAACGAGATCGGGGACTTCCCGGGCGACACGCTCTGGTACTTCCGCCGCGCCTCGCTGTTGACCAACGCCACGATGTGGGCCGCGATCGGCGTGATCCTGACCGGCCTGATCGGCCGGGTGTACGAGCAGGAGTCCGCGGTCGCGGCGCGTCGGGACCTGGCGGCGAGCCTGTGACGTCCGCGGCCGATCCCCCACCCGCGGGCGTACGCTCCGCGGCGGCCGCGCGGCTGGCCGGGCTGGCGACGCCGCCGGGTGCGCTGGGCCGTCTGGGCGAGCTGGCGGTCTGGGTCGCCGCGACCCAGGGCCAGTGCCCGCCGGTGCCGGTCGACCGGGTCCGCGCGGTGATCTTCGCGGGCGACCACGGGGTCGCCGACCACGGTGTCTCGGCCTTCCCCAAGGCGATCACCCCCGCGATGGTGCGTACGTTCCTGGCCGGCAGGGCCGGCGTCTCGGTCCTCGCCGCGCAGCACGGCGTCACGGTCCGCGTGCTCGACCTGGGCGTCGACGACGACCTGGCCGGGGTCCCACCCGAGGTCATGGCGCACAAGATCCGCCGCGGCAGCGGGGCGATCCACCTCGAGGACGCCCTCACCGCCGACGAGACCCGGCAAGCCATCGCCGTAGGTGAGGCCGTCGCCGCGGAGGAGATCGCCGCCGGCGCCCAGCTGCTGATCTGCGGCGACATGGGCATCGGCAACACGACCCCGGCCTCCGCCCTGATCGCCGCGTCACTGGGCCTGGCCGTCGCCGACGTCGTCGGGCGCGGCACGGGCGTCGACGAGGCGGGCCTGGCCCGCAAGACCGCCATCGTCCAGCAGGCCGTCGACCGCGCCGCGGACCGGGTCACCGATCCCGTCGAGACCCTGGCCGCCCTGGGCAGCGCCGACCTGGCCGCCTCGGCCGGGTTCATGGCCGCCGCGGCCCGGGCCGGTGTCCCGGTCCTGCTCGACGGCGTCGTCTCGGTGGCGGCCGCGGTCCTGGCCGACCGGTTCGCCCCGGGCGCCGCAGCGTGGTTCGCCGCGGGGCACCGCTCGACCGAGCCGGCCCAGTCGCTGACTCTGGACAAGCTCGGGCTGGAGCCCGTCCTCGACCTCGGCATGCGCCTCGGCGAGGGCAGCGGAGCCGTCGCGGCGGTCCCGCTCGTCCGCTCCGCGGCCCTGCTGCTCGCCGAGGTCGCGCTGTTCGCCGACCTGGCCCCGTAGCCGTCGCGTGACCTCCCCGGCGATCGACTCCTGGCGGCTCGCCGTCGGGACGCTGACCGCGCTACGGGTGCGCCCCCCGGCGACGGTCGACCGCCGGATCGCCGGCCGGGCGATGCTGCTCGCGCCCGTGGCGGTCGTCCCGCTGGGCCTGCTGGTCGCCCTGGTCACGTGGGGCGGGCGGGAGCTGGGGCTGGCCCCGCTCGCGGTCGCCTTCATCGCGGTCGGCGCGCTGGCGCTGGGCAGCCGGGCGTTCCACCTCGACGGGTTGTCGGACGTCGCCGACGGGTTGACCGCGTCCTTCGAGCGGGAGCGCTCGCTCGCGGTCATGAAGGGTGGCACCGCGGGCCCGGCCGGGGCCGCGGCGCTGGTGCTGGTCCTGGGGATCCAGGTCGCCTCGCTGGCCGCGGTCTGCACGGTACCCCGGGGTCCGGTCGTGGCGGGGCTGGTGGTCTGCGCCTCCCGGGCGATCCTGTCCGTTACCTGCACCCGGGGCCTCCCGGCGGCACGCACCGACGGGCTCGGTCAGACGTACGTCGGCTCCGTCGGCCGGGCCGCCACCGCCGTGACGTGGCTCGTCGTCGCGGTGCTGTTGGCCGGCATGCTGCACTGGGCCGGCTGGGACTGGTGGCGCGGCCCGGTCGTCGCCGCGGCGGGGCTCCTGGTCGGCGCGGCACTGGTCCGCCGCTGCGTCCAACGCTTCGGCGGCGTCACCGGTGACGTCTTCGGCGCCACGGTCGAGGTCACCCTCGCCGCGATGCTCGTGGCCGCCACGTGACGTCGTCAGAGCTTCAGGGCACGACCCGCCACGACCAGGAGGACGTCATCGCACTCCTGGGCGACCCGCTGGTTGACGATGCCCAGCAGATCGCGGAACACCCGGCCGGACAGGTGCTCCGGCACGACGCTCATCCCGACCTCGTTGGTCACCGCGACGACCGTGCCGTCGTGCTTCGCGATCTCCTCGACCGCCTCGCCCAGCCGGTCGAGCAGGACCGGCTCCCAGTCCTCACGCACCTGGTCCCAGCCGTCGAGCTCGTCGATGACGGCCGCCAGCCACGTCCCGAGGCAGTCGATCAGCACCGCTCCCTCGGCGTCCCGGACCGCCGCGGCGATGTCGCGCGTCTCGACCGTGCCCCAGTGGGCGGGCCGCCGGGCCCGGTGGATCGCGACGCGTGCCGCCCACTCCGGATCGGAGGCGACGTCCGCCTCGGGCCCGGGCGCGACGTACGTGACGTGCGGCTCGGCGACCAGGAGGGACTCCGCGTGGAAGGACTTGCCCGAGCGCACGCCGCCAGTGACCATAACCTTCATCGGACCTCGCTCAGCATGCTTTAGTGTCGACCTCACCATAGTCCCGCAGGCCCGTTCCATCCCTCCAGGAGTCCCACCACGATGCGAGCCCGTGCCGCCGGTCTCGTCCTGGGCTTCGCCGCCGACCGCCTGTTGGGCGACCCGGCCCGGCACCACCCCGTCGCGATCTTCGGCCAGGCGGCCGGGACGGTCGAGCGGGCCGTGTGGGCCGACGACCGGCCGACCGGGGTCGCCTACACCGCGGTGCTGGTCGGCGGCACCGGCGTGACCGGTCTCGCCGTGGACCGACTGACCCGGGAGCACCCCCTCGTGCGTACGTTCGCGACCGCCGTGACGACGTGGGCCGTCCTCGGCGGGCGGTCGCTGGGCCGCGAGGCGGCCCTGGTCCACGGCCACCTCGACCGCGGGGACCTGCCCGCCGCCCGGGAACAGCTGACCCACCTCGTGGGCCGGGACCCGAGCCGGCTCGACGCCGGGGAGATCTCCCGCGCCACGGTCGAGTCGGTCGCCGAGAACACGTCGGACGCCGTCGTCGCACCCCTCCTGGCCGGTGCAGTCGGCGGCATCGGCGGGCTGGTCGCCTATCGAGCCGCCAACACGCTGGACGCCATGGTGGGGCACCGCAGCGCCCGCCACCTCCGCTTCGGCTGGGCGTCGGCCCGGCTCGACGACCTGCTCAACCTCGCGCCGGCCCGCCTGTCCGCGCTGCTCGGCGCGGCCCTCGCCCCCCTGGTGGGCGGCCGGCCGGGCGACGCCTTCTCGGCGTGGACCCGCGACGCGCACCGCCACCCGAGCCCCAACGCGGGACCCGTCGAGGCGTCGTTCGCCGGCGCGCTCGGGATCCGGCTGGGCGGCACCAACGTCTACGGCGACCGGGTCGAGCACCGCGCCGAGATGGGCGACGGGCGACCCGCCCGCCCCGACGACATCCAGCGGGCGGTCCGCCTCGCTGACGCGGTCGGCCTCGCTTCGACGCTGGTCAGCGCGGGGATCGCCGCACGACCCAGTCGCGCGCGGCGTCGGGCTCGGTGACGGTCTCGATCCCGTCGGGGACCGCGGCCCGGCGCACGATGACGACGGGCATGTCACGCTCGCCCGCGACCTGCATCTTCGACCACGTGTAACGGCCGCCGGAGTCCTTGGTCACGAGGACGTCGAGATCGGCCATCACGGCCCGTTCGCCCTCGACGTCGTACGGCCCGCGGCTCAGCAGGACGGTCCACGGCTCGGGCAGCTCGATCTCCGGCGGGTCCACGACCCGGACGACCGCGGCCTTGCCCGCCAGCGGGTCGACGAACCGGCCCAGCGACTGTCGGCCCACGGTCAGGAACGGCCGGTGCCCCAAGCTCGCGGCCATGCCCGCGGCCTCGTCGTGGTCGTCCGCCCAGTGCCACGTGTCCGCGCCGGGCGCCTCGGCCCAGCCGGGGCGCTCGAGCCGCAGCAGCGGCACCCCGTCAGCATGGCACGCCGCGGCCGCGTTGGCGCTCATCCCCTCCGCGAACGGGTGGGTCGCGTCGACGACGGCGGCGATCCGGTGCTCGCCGAGGTATGCCCGCAGGCCGCTCACCCCACCGAAGCCACCGATCTGGACCGCGCCGACCGGCAGCCGCGGGCGGGCGACCCGACCGGCGAGGGAGGACACGAAGCGGACGTGCGCCTCGTGCAGCAGCACGGCGAGCTCGCGCGCCTCGGACGTACCGCCGAGCAGCAGGATCGTCATGCCGGCCCCCGGCTCAACGTGGGTACGTCGGGGGGCCCGTCGGTCGCCAGCGCCAGGATTGCCTCGACGTCGAGGCAGCTCTCGACCAGGTCCCCCAGCAGGTCGAGCCGCGCCTCGCGGCTGTCGGCGAAGCTGACCGCCGACGGCTCGTACGTCCGTCCGGCCAACCGCGCCGCCTCGACCAGGAACGCCCGCCGGAAGGCGTCCGACTCCAGACTGCCGTGCCACATCGTGCCGAAGACCTGCTCGCGCCGGGCCCCGCCGAGGAACTCCTCGTCGCCGCCGCGCTCGATCCGGCCGTGGTGGATCTCGTAGCCACCGGCGGGGGCGCCGAGTGCCTCACCCGTCGGCAGGCGCAGCACCTTGTCGGCGGCGAACGTCGTCGTGACGTCGAGCAGCCCCAGCCCCTCGACGACGGCACCGGCGGCACCCTCGACCCCATCCGGGTCGGCAACCGTCCGCCCGAGCATCTGGAACCCGCCGCAGATCCCGAGCACGGGTCGCCCCGCGGCGGCGTGCTCGACGATCGCCCGGTCCAGGCCCCGCGACCGCAGCCAGGCGAGGTCCGAGATCGTCGCCCGGGTGCCCGGCAGCACGACCACGTCGGCGTCCGCGATCGAGCGCGGGTCGCCGGCGAACACGACGTCGACCCCCGGCTCCAGGCCCAGCGCATCGACGTCGGTGAAGTTGCTGATCCGGGGCAGACGGACGACCGCGACCCGCAACCCCGCGGCGCCGTCGGTGGCCCGCCGGCCGTCGAGGTCGAGCGCGTCCTCGGAGTCCAGCCACAGGTCGGGGCTCCACGGCAGCACGCCGTAGACCCGCCGTCCCGTGTGCGCCTCCAGCTGGTCGAGTCCCGGCCCCAGCAGGCTCTGGTCGCCGCGGAACTTGTTGATCACGAAGCCCGCGACCAGCCGCTGGTCCTCGGGCTCGAGCAACGCGACGGTGCCGTACATCGCGGCGAACACCCCACCGCGGTCGATGTCGCCGACGACGATCGTGGGGATCCCGGCGTGCCGCGCGAGCCCCATGTTGACGTAGTCGCCGGCCCGCAGGTTGATCTCGGTCGGGCTGCCGGCGCCCTCGCAGACCACGAGGTCGTGGCGGGCCGCCAGGTCGTCGTAGGCCGCATGGGCCGCCGCGGCCAGGTGCGTACGACCGCCGATGAACTCCGCCGAGGTGATCTCGCCGAACGGGCGACCCATCACGACGACGTGGCTCGTGCGGTCGCCGCCCGGCTTCAGCAGGATCGGGTTCATCGCGGCCTCGGGAGTCGCCCGGGCCGCCTGGGCCTGGATCCACTGCGCGCGGCCGATCTCGACACCCTCGCCGTCGGGCCCGGCGCAGACCATCGAGTTGTTGGACATGTTCTGCGCCTTGTAGGGCGCGACGTCCAGCCCCCGGCGCGCGAACGCCCGGCACAGCCCCGTCGTCAGGATGCTCTTGCCCGCGTCGGACGTCGTGCCCGCGACGAGGAGCGCGCCGGTCATCGCGGCTGCCGGTTGAGCCAGGGCGCCAGGAGCCGAGTCATCCAGGGCAGCAGGACGTACGTCATCAGCGGCATCATGACCGACACCGTCAGGAGCACCCGCGCCGGCAGCCACCAGTCGGGGATGTAGATCCGGGCCAGCTCGTTGACCACCAGGCTCATGGGGAAGAACACGATGAAGATCGCGGTCATCTGCTTCCACCGCGGCGGAGGACGGGGGATCGGCCGCAGGTCCTGGACGTCGACGCTCGACGGCTCGTCGAACCAGCCCTCGATCCCGGTGCGGTGCTCCCGCGAGGACTCGTCGACGAAGCCCTGGGACGAATCGAGCCACCAGCGCCGTTGCGCCGACGACTCCCACGCCTCGAGGAACTCCTGTGACGCGAATCGGTAGAGCATGTGCCACTCGCTCGACGCGGTCTCGGGCCGGATCCAGCCCGAGCCGAGGAAGCCGTCGAAGCGTTCGGCGAGCTCGGTGCCGGCTCGCAGCCACGCCAGCATCTGGTCCTCCTGCGAGGGATCCACCTGGCGCGTGATCGAGACGGTGACGGGACCGGACATGGGGTCAACCTTAGGAGTCGCGAGCGAGCAGGCGAGGGACGGGACAACGACAAAGGCCCCCGGAGCCGAAGCTCCGGGGGCCTTGCCTAGATCAAGTCTTGGAAGACTTCAGATCAGAGGGGACGGATGTTCGTCGCCTGCAGGCCCTTCTGGCCCTGCTCGACGTCAAACTCGACCTTCTGGTTCTCGTCCAGCGAGCGGTAGCCGCTCGTCGCGATGGCGGAGAAGTGCGCGAACACGTCCTCGCTGCCGTCGTCGGGGGCGATGAATCCGAAGCCCTTGTCAGCGTTGAACCACTTGACAGTTCCTGTAGCCATTGTCTTGCTCCTTCTTGCGAATTGCCGTCCACGCCTTTCGCGGACAGCCGTCGCGACACACATCCAACCGAGAAGAAATCAAGACCAAAGATGGAACGTCATTCGTTCGTACAGCCCAACGTCGTGCAACTGCCACCACCTTAGCGGGTCTGACCCGAAAGTGCCCCATTGCGGCGCGTTGTCTCGCCAGGTGTCCAGATGTTGGGAGCCAAAGGCCCTCGTGGCAGGGTGTCCTCGGCGGGTGCGCCCGCCCCACCGAGATGCTGCTGGGAGCCCCGATGACCGCCTCGATCGACGCCGAGCCCGCCGTCCTGGTCGAGCGCCGGGGGCACCTGGGCGTGCTGACGCTCAACCGGCCACGGGCCATCAACGCCCTCGACCTCGGCATGGTGCGGATCATGCAGGGGGCGCTTGACGCGTGGGCCGGCGACGACGCCGTCGCGACGGTCCTCGTGACCGGCGGCGGCGAGCGCGGGCTGTGCGCCGGCGGCGACCTGCAGGGCATGTACCGCGACGCGCGGGACGGCACGCTGGGGTCGGTCGACTTCTGGCGGCAGGAGTACGACCTCGACCACACCATCGCGACGTACGCCAAGCCCGTCGTCGCCCTGATGGACGGCATCGTCCTCGGCGGCGGCGTCGGCATCTCCGCCCACGCCTCGCACCGCGTGGTCACCGAGCGGACCTCGATCGGGATGCCCGAGACCCGCATCGGGTTCGTGCCCGACGTGGGCGGACCGTGGCTGCTGTCGCGGGCACCGGGCGAGCTCGGGACCCACCTGGCCCTCACCGCCTCGAACGCCGACGCCGCCGACGCGATCGCCCTCGGACTGGCCGACGCACTGGTCCCGATCGACCGCCTCCCCGACCTCGTCGTCGCCCTGGAGTCCGGCTCCGCCGACGACGTGCTCGACCTGCTGGCGGTCGCCCCGCCGGGCTCGGACCTCGCGAAGGAGCGGGACTGGATCGACGCCGCCTACGTCGGCGACGACGCCGCCGCGATCGTGGCGCGGCTCCGCTCGTCGGACGCCGAGGCCGCCAGTCGGGCCGCCGACGACATCGAGTCCCGCTCGCCGACCGCCGTCGTGCTGACCCTCGCCGCACTGCGTCGGGCCGCTCGCCTGCCGGACCTGCGGGCGGCGCTGGACCAGGACCTCGTCGTCTCGACCGCGCTGCTGGACATCCCGGACATGGCCGAGGGCATCCGCGCGCAGGTCATCGACAAGGACCGAGCGCCCCGCTGGGACCCGCCCGCACTGGCCGACGTGGACCCCGGGACGTACGCCCACCTGTTCGGCTGACGCTCAGCCGGTCGGCGCCTCGACCGTCGGGAGGGTCGCCACCGGCCCGTAGCGGGCTCGGCGGGCGGCGCGGCGCAGCGTCGCCAGGATCGCCGGGCCGAGGGTCACGATCGCGACCGCGTTGGTGATCGCCCGGCCGGTGTCGAACCCGCCGGTCGACGTCAGCAACGTGTAGATGCCGAACCGGTGCAGGTTCTCCAGCAGCGGCGCCCCGGGGATGAACGACAGCCCGCCCTCGTGGCCGGGGACCTGGACGCCCAACGCGAACGGCCAGGACGAGAAGTTCATGAGGAGCCCGAAGACGTACGCGCACAGGACCCCGTAGACGACCAGCATCACGATCTCGGCCTTGCCGGAGACCCGGCGCGGGAGCAGGCCGGCGCCCATCCCGATCCAGGCCGAGGCCAGCATCTGGAACGGCAGCCATGGCCCGACGCCCGTCGTCAGCAGGGCCGAGGCGAACAGCGACGAGCAGCCCAGGACGAAGCCGAACCCGGCGCCGAAGACCCGTCCCGCGAGGATCAGCAGGAAGAACACCAGCTCGATGCCGGCCGTCCCCGCGCCGAGGGCCCGCATCGCGCCGTTGATCGCCGTCAGCACCCCCAGCATCGCCAGCGCCTTGGAGTCCATGCCGCCCTCGGACAGCTCGGCGACGACCACCCCGACCACGATCGGCAGCAGCAGCATGAAGAAGAACGGAGGGTCGACCCGGGTGACGCCCGGCTCCGGCACGAGCAGCATGGGCCAGAGGAACATCATGAGCCCCGCCACCGACGCGACGACCAGCACCGCGACGGAGCGCGGCCGCAGGCGCCCGGTCATGCCATCGCCGCCGCGACCTGATCGACCGTGAGCCAGCCCGGGCCGAGGATCTTGGAGACCTGGGGCGCGAACGCCGGCGACTCGGCCAGCACCTTGGCGGTCGGTCCGTCCGACACGACCTCACCCTCGGCCATCACGACGCACCGGTCGGCGACGTGCGCGAGGAACTCGACGTCGTGGCTCGCGAGCAGCACCCCACGGCCCTCGGCGGCGATGCCGCGCAGGATGTCGGTCAGCGCCGCCTTCGCGCTGTAGTCGAGCCCGCGAGTCGGCTCGTCGAGCGCGACGACGGGCGGGCTCGCGGTCAGCACGATCGCCAGGACCAACGAGAGTCGCTGCCCCTCCGACAGGTCACGGGGGTGGCCCGTGCCGGCGATGCCGGGGGCCAGCCGGTCCAGGATCGACCGGCAGCTGCCCGCCGAGGCTCCCGCCTGCCGGTCGGCGGCGGCGCACTCCTGGTCGACCGTCTCGAGGTAGAGCAGGTCGTCGGCGGTCTGCGGCACCAGGCCGACCAGCGACCGGGCCTTGCTGCTGGACAGCGCGCCGGGGTCCTGCCCGCGAACGTCGACCGTGCCGGCACGTCGCTTTCCGGTGCCCTGCAGCGCCCACAGCAGCGAGGACTTGCCCGAGCCGTTGCGGCCCATCAGCGCCACGACCTGCCCGGCCGGCACGACGAGGTCGACGTCCCGGACCGCGACCACCGAGCCGTACGCCACGGAGACTCCCTTGGCGGTCAGCAGCGGGACCGATGCCGACGGAGCGGGCGGGACGGGCGCCGGGAGATCACCCAGCGGGCCCTTGGCGCGGCGGGCCTCCCGCACCGACAGCGGCAGCGGCGACCACCCGGCGAGCCGACCCAGCTCGATGACCGGCGGGGCGACGAGCGAGTCGACGAGCAGCTCGGCGGGCGGACCGTCGCGCACCTCGGCGCCCTCGACCAGCACGAGCCGGTCGGCGAACGGGATGACCCGCTCCATCCGGTGCTCGGCCACGACGACCGTGAGCCCGAGGTCGTCGACGAGACGCGCCAGCGCCGCGAGCACGTCCTCCGCGGCGGTGGGGTCGAGCGCCGAGGTCGGCTCGTCCAGCACCAGCACCCGCGGGTGCATCGTCAGGACCGCCCCGATCGCGACCCGCTGCTGCTGGCCGCCGGACAGGGTCCGCAGCGGCCGCGAGCGCAGCGACGCGATGCCGAACAGGTCCAGCGTCTCCTCGACCCGGCGGCGCATCGTCTGCCCGTCGAGCCCGAGCTGCTCCATCCCGTAGGCGAGCTCGTCCTCGACGATGTCGCTGACGAAGCCGGCCAGCGGGTTCTGCCCCACGTAGCCGATCAGGTGGGCCAGGTCGCGGGGTGCGCGGCCGCGGATCGACGACCCGTCGACCAGCACGTCGCCCGACAGCTCGCCGCCGCTGAAGTGCGGCACCAGGCCGTTGAACGTGCCGAGCAGCGTCGACTTCCCGGAGCCGGTCCGCCCGGCGACCAGCACCAGCTCGCCCTCCGGCAGGGTCAGGTCGACGTGCCGCAGGGCCGCGGCGGGAGCCTCGTCATAGCGGAACGAGACATCGCGCAGCTCGATCATGCGCGCACCTCCGCCATCGGGTCCAGGACCGGCGGGGGCGTGAGGAACGCCGGCAGGACCCCGATCATGACAGCCGCGAGCGCCGCCCCGGACAGCAGCGGCGCCGAGCCCGGGGTGGTCAGGACCACGAGCGGGTCACGGTCGGCGATGACGTGGACCAGCACCGCGACGGCCAGCCCCGACCCGGCGGCCACGAGCTCACCGAGGCGCCACGTGTCGGGCCGGTAGCGGGTGCGCTCGACCCGGCGACCGGCCGCGACGAACCCGCCGACGGCCAGCAGCACCCCCAGCAGCAGCATCGGCCAGGCCAGGAGCCGCGGCGCGGTGGAGTCCAGGAAGCCGTACGTCCCGACGCACAGCCCGGTCAGCCCGGCCAGCATCAGGGTCCCGGTCACCATCCGCTCGGTCCGGCTCGCCTGGCCCGACCGGCCGTAGCCGCGGGCGTCCATCCCCGCGGCCAGCGTGATGGACCGCTCGAGGGCGTCCTCCAGGACCGGGACGACGATGCGTCGCAGCGACCCGACGCCCTTGCCCGGGTCGCCTCGCAGCCGGCGCGCGCGACGTACGCGCTGCACGCTCTCGGCGAGCTGGGGGAAGACCGACAGCGCCACGACGATCGCCGTGCCGACCTCGTAGAGCGCCGGCGGCATCGACTTGAGCAGGCGCCTGGGGTTGGCCAGCGCGTTGGCTGCGCCGACGCAGATGATGATCGCGGCCAGCCGCACGCCGTCGTACAGCGCAGCCAGCAGCGCGTCCCGGGTGACCGGCCCGAGCACGGTGATGCCAGCGACGAAGTCCGGCAGCGGGATCGACGGCAGGGTGAACACGACGGGCCCACCCCCGTCGCCGCCGAAGACGATCCGGAACACGACGCGGATCACGACGACGAGCAGCCCGAGGTAGAGGTAGAGCCGGAACGACATCGCCCACGGTGCCTCCGTCCGTCGGGCCATCACCACGAAGCACGCCACCAGCACGATCAGCCCGATGAGCACCGGGTTGACCATGCGGGACACGCCGGCCGCCAGCCCCAGGGCCCAGATCCACCAGGCCCCGGGGTGCAGGTCACGCGGCAGGACACTGTTTATGGCGCCTCGCCCCCCGAGACCTTGCGGCGCCACCACAGACCACCCATCCCGGCCAGCAGCGCCAGCGCCAGCCCCGCGGCGACCCACCGGGACCGGCCGGGATCGGTGGAGGCGGCAACCGGGGTCGGGTCCACGTCGGCGCCTGTCGACGTCCGGGCCGAGCCGGCCGGCGCGACACTGGGGTAGGTGCGCTTCATGGATCTCTGGAACACCAGCGCGACCCGTCCTCCCTGCGGCACGACCAAGGAAACGACGCCTTGACTCGCGTAGGTCCACTTCCCACTCCCGCTCTCGGACCAGAAGAGTCCCCAGTACGCATCGCTGGGCGGCGTGACGGAACAGCGCGCAGAC
>NZ_JAOPXQ010000236.1 GCF_025965075.1 Aeromicrobium sp. | reverse complement strand
TCCCGGTCGAGGATGTCGATCGTGACATCGACGTCCTCGGACTTGGTGAGGATGTCCGCGGCATAGATGCCGGCCGGGCCGGCGCCGATCACGGCGACTCGCAACTGCCTGCTCATTGACTGCTCCTGGGAAGAATCGACATGCTAAGGGAAGCCTAAGAGCACGCACCAAGGCGGCGAATCCTGTCTCGCGCAGCGGACGCCATCCGTGTGGCGCGGGTCACATGGGGGTGCGCGGTGATGGCACAGTGGAGCGCGAACGGAACTCGATCCCGGTGGGACGCGTTGTCATGGTTGATCGTTCATCCTTCCTCTCGACGCCCAGGAGCCCGACCGATGAAGCTTCCCGCCCTCCGCATGATGCTCTCCACGGCCGCCGCGGCGTCCGCTCTCCTCATGACCGCCGCGTGCGGGTCGAGCGAGCCCGCGGGGTCCGCGAGCGACTCCAGCAGCTCGGCGCCGGCCGCGAAGGACGGCGGCGACTCGTCGAGCACCGGGACGTTCGAGGACGGCGACTACGAGGCCGAGGGCAGCTACAGCAACCCGGGCGGTCAGTCGAGCGTCAAAGTGGAGCTGACGCTCGCCGACAACGAGATCACCGACGTCACGGTGACCCCCGAGGCGACCAACGGGACCTCGAAGCAGTTCCAGACCAAGTTCGCCGGCGGCATCGCCGACGAGGTCGTGGGCAAGAGCATCGACGAGCTCGAGGTGGGAGCGGTCGCGGGCTCATCCCTGACGGGCGAGGGGTTCAACCAGGCCATCGAGCAGATCAAGGGCGAGGCGCAGGCCTGACATGGCCTCCTGGCGGTTCACGGCGATCGGGACGGCGTGGCGGATCGACACCCCGGAGCCGCTCGCCGGGCCGGTCGTCGCCGAGGTGCTGGACCGCATCGAACGGTTCGACCGGGCGTGGTCCCGCTTCCGCGACGACTCGCTCGTCAGTGACATCGCGCGCAGCCCCGGCGCGCACGCGATGCCCGCGGAGGCCGACGCGCTGCTTTCGTTCTACGGCGAGCTCGACGACGTCACGGGAGGCGCGGTCAACCCGCTCGTCGGACGTACGCTCGCCGATCTCGGCTACGACGCCGACTACTCGCTCGTCGCGTCGGCCGAGCCGGCCGCGGTGCCGCCGTGGAGCACGGTCGCGTGGCGGTCGCCGACGTTGACGACCTCCCGGCCCGTGCTGCTCGACGTCGGTGCCGCCGGCAAGGGCCTGCTCGTCGACCTGGTCGCGGCGATCCTGCGGCGTCACGTCGACGCGGTCACGGTCGACGCGAGTGGCGACATCCTGCACGCCGGTGCCGCGCCGCTCCGGGTCGCGCTGGAGCACCCCGCGGACCCGACCCGGGCGATCGGCGTCGCGGTGCTCGAGCCGGGGCTCGCGCTGTGCGCCTCGGCGACCAACCGGCGCGCGTGGGGTGACGGGCTGCACCACGTCCTGGACGGGCGCACGGGCCGGCCGACCGAGGACGTCGTCGCGACCTGGGTCGTGGCGGACTCGTGCATGGTGGCCGACGGGCTCGCCACGGCCCACTTCATGACGGATCAGGCCGGCCTTGTGGGACGCTTCCGTCACGAGTTCGTGCGGATGCACGACGACGGCCGCGTCGAGTGGTCGTTGGGCTTCCGGGGGGAGATTTTCGCGTGATCGCACGCATGAGGGACGTGCTGGACGGCCAGCTCGGGCGGGTGACGATGTATCGCCTCGCGACGATCCTGCTGCTGCTCCTCGCCGCGGTCATGATCGGCTACACCGCGGCCGGGACGTTCACCGATCCGTTCACGGTGCGGGCCGAGCTGGTCTCGCTGGCCGTGCTCGTCGCGGCATCGGTGGTCAGCAGCCGGGCGCTGGGTCTGGTGTGGCGGGTGCGCCCGCACACCGAGTCCGCCGTCATCACGGCCCTGTTGCTGTGGTTCCTGTTCTGGCCGACGACCGACGGCGTCGACCTCGCCTGGCTCGCGGCCACGGCCTTCCTGGCCAACCTGTCGAAGTACGTCCTGGCCTGGCGGGGGCGGCACGTGCTCAACCCCGCCGCGGCCGGCACGGTCCTGGTCATCGTGGTGCAGGACCTGGTCGGTCGGGACGCGCCGATCAACGCGACGTGGTGGATCGCGTCCGAGAAGCTCCTGCCGTACGTCGCGGTGGCCGCGGTCCTGGTGCTGTGGCGCACGCGGCGCATCGACATCGGTCTGCTCTTCATGATCACCGCCTTCGGGCTGTCGGTCTGGGGAATGGCGGCGGGCGCGTTCGACGTCCCGTTCGGCGACGCGGTGCGCATGGCCGCCTACTCGTTCCCGATCGTCTTCGCCGGCGCGTTCATGGTCACCGAGCCGCTCACGCTGCCGCCGCGGCGGGTGCAGCAGCTCGTCGTGGCCGTCGTGACCGGGATCTTCTTCGCCACGGCCCCGCTCCTGGCGCTGGTCGAGGAGACGGCACCCAGCATCGGCGTCGTCTCGCTGGCCCTGCCGGAGGTCGCGATCCTCCTGGGCAACCTGGTCGCGTTCGCGTTCGCGCGCCGTCGCGGGCTGGCCCTGGAGCTCGCGGGATCACGGCAGCTGACGGCCGAGACGCACGAGCTGACGTTCCGGTCGCGGCGGCCGGTCAGGTTCGTCCCGGGCCAGTACGTCGAGCTGTCCGTCCCGCACGGCGGCGTGGACAGCCGCGGCAGCCGACGGACGTTCAGCATCAGCTCCCCGCCGGCCGCGGACGGCACGGTGTCGGTGGCCCTGCGCGTCCCCGAGCGGTCATCGAGCTTCAAGCGGGCCCTGCTCGGGCTCGAGCCGGGTCGGACGATCCACGGCACCGGGGTGGGTGGGGACTTCGTGCTGCCGGCCGACTCGTCCGTGCCGCTGCTGCTGGTGGCCGGCGGCATCGGGATCACCCCGTTCCTGAGCCAGCTGCGGCACGAGTCGCACCGGGACGCGGTCCTGGTCTACGGGGCGTCGTCGCCCGACGAGGTGCCGTTCGTCGAGGAGCTGGCCGGCGTGCGGGTCGTACTGGTCTGCCCGGGGCGACCGGCCGGACTGCCGGACGGGTGGACCTACGTCGAGGCGCCCGTGCTCTCGCCCGAGGTCATCGCCGACGCCGTGCCCGACCTGGCCGACCGGCGGGCGTACGTCTCGGGGCCGCCGGCGATGGTCAACTCGGTCCGGCCCGGCCTGCGGAAGCGGTGCCGGTCGGTGCAGACCGACTACTTCACCGGCTACTGACCGGTCTGCCCCACCTCCCGGAGGAAACGTAGAGTTGACAGGAATGGACTCAACTTTGTAGGTGTTGACCATCAATGACACCGTCCGAACCACCTCAGGAGCAGACCCATGGATCTTGCGAAGTTCACGACGCGCAGCCAGCAGGCGCTGAGCAGCGCGATCTCCACTGCCGCCGCGGCGGGCAACCCGGCCGTCGAACCGGCCCACGTCCTCTCGGCCCTCCTGACGCAGGACGGTGGCACGACCGCGCCGCTGATCCAGGCGACGGGTGTCGACGTCCAGGCGGTCCGCGGCGCCCTGAAGTCCGTTCTCGAGGCGCTGCCGAGCGCGAGCGGGTCCAGCGTGCAGAACCCGGGACTGAGCCGGTCGAGCCACGAGGTCCTGCAGCGCGCCCAGGACCTGGCCGACCAGCTGGGTGACGACTTCGTCTCGAGCGAGCACCTCGTCGTCGGCATCGCGACCGTGGACTCGCCGGCCCGGACCGTCCTGGTCGACGCCGGCGCGACCGCCGAGGCGCTGCAGGCAGCGTTCTCCGCGGTGCGTGGCACGGCGCGGGTGACCAGCGCCGACGCCGAGGACTCCTACCAGTCGCTGGAGAAGTACGGCGTCGACCTGACCGCCGTCGCCCGCGACGGCAAGCTCGACCCCGTGATCGGTCGCGACAGCGAGATCCGCCGCGTTGTCCAGGTCCTGTCGCGGCGCACCAAGAACAACCCCGTCCTGATCGGTGAGCCGGGCGTCGGCAAGACCGCCGTCGTCGAGGGCCTCGCCCAGCGCATCGTGGCCGGCGACGTGCCCGAGTCGCTCAAGGGACGCCGGCTGATCTCGCTGGACCTGGCCGCGATGGTCGCGGGTGCGAAGTACCGCGGCGAGTTCGAGGAGCGGCTCAAGGCCGTCCTGACCGAGATCAAGGAGTCCGAGGGTCAGGTCATCACCTTCATCGACGAGCTCCACACCGTCGTGGGCGCCGGCGCGGGAGGCGACAGCGCGATGGACGCCGGCAACATGCTCAAGCCCATGCTGGCCCGGGGCGAGCTGCGGATGATCGGCGCGACGACGCTCGACGAGTACCGCGAGCGCATCGAGAAGGACCCCGCCCTCGAGCGACGGTTCCAGCAGGTCTTCGTCGGTGAGCCGACCCCCGCGGACACCATCGCGATCCTGCGCGGCCTCAAGGAGCGTTACGAGGCCCACCACAAGGTGTCGATCTCGGACGCCGCGCTCGTGGCCGCCGCGACGCTCTCCGACCGCTACATCCCAGGCCGTCAGCTGCCCGACAAGGCGATCGACCTGATCGACGAGGCCGGCAGCCGCCTGCGCATGGAGATCGACTCGAGCCCCGTCGAGATCGACGAGCTCCGTCGGTCGGTGGACCGGCTCCGCATGGAGGAGCTGCACCTGGCGAAGGAGTCCGACGAGGCCAGCCGGGAGCGGCTCGACAAGCTCCGGATCGAGCTGGCGGACAAGCAGGAGGCGTTGCGTGCGCTCGAGCACCGCTGGGAGGCCGAGAAGCAGAGCCTCAACGCCGTCGGCGACATCAAGGAGCGGATCGACGAGGTTCGCGTCGCGGCCGACCGGGCCCAGCGCGACGGCGACATGGAGCAGGCCAGCCGCCTGCTCTACGCCGAGATCCCGGCGATGGAGCGCCAGCTGGCCGAGGCGCAGGCCGCCGAGGCGGCTCACGACGGCGAGCTGATGGTGCACGAGGAGGTCGGCGCGGACGACATCGCCGAGGTTGTGGCGTCGTGGACCGGCATCCCGACCGGCAGGCTGCTCGAGGGCGAGACCGGCAAGCTGCTGCGGATGGAGGAGGAGCTCGGCAAGCGCCTGGTCGGTCAGCGGGCCGCGGTCACCGCGGTCTCCGACGCCGTCCGCCGGTCCCGGGCCGGCATCAGCGACCCGGATCGTCCGACCGGCTCGTTCCTGTTCCTCGGGCCGACGGGTGTCGGCAAGACCGAGCTGGCCAAGACGCTGGCGGAGTTCCTGTTCGACGACGAGCGGGCCATCATCCGGGTCGACATGAGCGAGTACTCCGAGAAGCACTCGGTCAGCCGCCTGGTCGGTGCCCCTCCGGGCTACGTCGGGTACGACGAGGGTGGCCAGCTCACCGAGGCGGTGCGCCGCCGGCCGTACTCGGTCGTGCTGCTCGACGAGGTCGAGAAGGCCCACCCCGAGGTCTTCGACATCCTGCTGCAGGTGCTCGACGACGGACGCCTCACCGACGGGCAGGGTCGCACGGTCGACTTCCGCAACGAGATCCTGGTCCTGACGTCGAACCTCGGCTCGTCCTTCCTGGCCGACGCCACGCTCGACGAGTCGGCCAAGCGCGCGGCGGTGATGGACGTCGTCAAGGCGTCGTTCAAGCCCGAGTTCCTCAACCGGCTCGACGAGATCGTCACGTTCGACGCGCTCGGCACCGACGAGCTCGCCCACATCGTCGACCTGCAGGTCGCGGCGCTGGCCAAGCGGCTCGACGCCCGACGCATCACGCTCGACGTGACCCCGGCCGCGCGGGAGTGGCTCGCCCTGACGGGCTGGGACCCGGCCTACGGTGCGCGGCCGTTGCGCCGGCTCGTCCAGCAGGCGATCGGTGACCGGCTGGCCCGGTCGCTGCTCTCGGGCGACGTCCGCGACGGTGACACCGTTGTCGTCGACCGGGTCCCCGACGCCGACGAGCTG
>NZ_JAOPXQ010000233.1 GCF_025965075.1 Aeromicrobium sp. | reverse complement strand
GCCGGCAACGAGATCGTCTTCGCCCAGCTCGCGATGCAGAACGCCGAGGTCTTCAAGGAGACCAAGGTCAAGAAGGTCGTCTCGACCTGCGCCCACTGCTTCAACACGCTCAAGAACGAGTACGCCGAGTTCGGCGTCGAGCTCGAGGTCGTCCACCACACGCAGCTGCTCAACCGGCTCGTGCGCGAAGGCAAGCTCAAGCCGCTCCCGCCCGTCGCGGGCGAGGAGAAGAAGAAGATCACCTACCACGACCCGTGCTTCCTGGGTCGTCACAACCAGGTGTACGAGCCGCCGCGCGAGCTCCTCAACGTCATCCCCGGCGCCGAGTTCACCGAGATGCCCCGCAACCAGGAGAAGTCGTTCTGCTGCGGCGCCGGTGGAGCGCGCATGTGGATGGAGGAGAGCCTCGGCTCCCGCATCAACGTCAACCGCACCGAGGAGGCCATCGCGACCGGTGCCGACCAGATCGCGGTCGGCTGCCCGTTCTGCCGGGTCATGCTGTCCGACGGCCTGACCCTCAAGCAGTCCGAGGGTGCGGCCCGCGAGGAGGTCGAGGTGCTCGACGTCGCGCAGATGCTGCTGACCTCGGTCAAGCGTGCGCCGGTCAAGGCCGCGCAGCCGACCAAGGACGACGACAAGGCCGTCGTCGCGGAGGCCGCGACCGCCGGTGCCGTTGCCGACACTGCGGTGACCGACAAGGCCACCGAGGCCGAGCCGGATGCCGAGGACAAGGCCGATCCCGACTCGATCAGCGACACTGCTGACGCCGGGGCCGCTGCCAAGGCGCACGAGGAGGGCGACCCCGCCGACAAGGACACGACCGACGTCGACGAGCTCGACGAGCCGGCCGGTTCGAGCGACGCGGCCGACCAGGCCACCGCCGCCGAGAGCAACGTCAAGGTCGACGAGTCCGGCGGCGGTCACGCCGACGAGTCCGCGGCACCCGACGAGCCCCGCAACGCCGATGCCCGCGCGGAGGCTCCCGAGGCGAAGGCTGACGCCGAGCCCGAGGCGAAGGCCGACGCCGAGCCCGAGGTCAACGACGACCCGGCCAGTGAGAAGGAAGAGGCTGCCTGGGCCAACGTCGGCCCGGTCAACACCGACCTGACCCCGTCCGAGCCCGCCGCGGACAAGGTCGAGGAGAAGGCCGAGCCCGAGCCGGCGACCGCCGAGGCAGTGACCGAAGAGCCCGAGCCTGCGCCGGAGCCCGAGGAGTCACCCGCCGAGAAGGTCACCCACGTGCCCGACGAGACCGAGCCGGTCGAGGAGGACGCACGCGAGGAGGAGGCCGACGCCGCGAAGGACGAGGCCAAGGCCCAGGCGCCCGACGAGATCACGTCGGTGGACGACATCGAGTCGACCGCTGATCCGGTCTCCGAGGACATCGCCGAGCTCAGCGATGCCAACCCCAGCGGCAAGGACCTCAGCGCCGCCGCGACGCAGCTCGCCTTCGACGACGTCGTCGAGGACGAGCCGAAGAAGGACGACGCGACGTCCTGAGGTCCGTACGGCACGAGGCGGGGCGCTCCTTTTTGGGGGCGCCCCTTCTCATTGCCTCGGGACCACCTTGTCTCGGGGCGTCATCAGGACCGTGGCCCAGGGCCTCGACAGTGATGACGTCATGGGCCCGGCGCACCCGTGGAATGCGAAAAGTCCGACCGGGAGGGAGCCACGAGTCGGACTTCGTGCTGATCCAGATAGATCAGCGTCGCAACCGGGCGGGAGGGAGTGTGCCCGGTTCAGAAGTGACAACGACGCAGGATCGACAAAGTAACGGGGGATACTGAAAATGTGTCGGAATCTCGTTGCCCCTGCCTGAGCGGTCTCACGTACGACGACTGCTGCGGGCGGCTGCATGCCGGCGGCAGCACGGCGCACACCGCGGAGCAGCTCATGCGCTCGCGGTTCAGCGCGTTCGCCCGGGGTGACGGCGACTACCTGCTCGCGACCTGGCACCCGTCGACCCGGCCGGCGACGCTCGAGCTCGACGAGGACCGCACGTGGTACCGGCTGGACATCATCGAGACCCGCGCCGGTAGCCCCTTCGACACCAGCGGCGTGGTCGAGTTCGTGGCCTATTACCGCGCCCCGACGGGCGCCGGCAGGCAGCACGAGATCAGCCGGTTCACCCGCGAGCAGGGGTGCTGGTTCTACCTCGACGGGATCCACTGAGCGACCTAGTAGTCGATGCACCGCCCCCGGCCGACCGCCGCCAGCCCGGCGCGGTCGCCGTCACCCCACGCATCCAGGCCACTCTCCCTCGTCGGCTGCATCAGCTGGCCGCGGGCGTCGACGTGGCCGAGCCCGACCAGGTGCCCGAGCTCGTGCATCAGGACCGAGCGGGCGGCGGTCCAGCCGTCCGTCGCGAGGGTCTGCTGGATCTGCGGCCCGTCCAGCATGACCACGCCGGTCACGTACCACCGGTGACCGTCGCGCTCGACCGCCGTGCTGCCGGCGTATCCCGCGGTCATCCCGCCCAGCCTGGGGGTCGCGTCTGGATCGGTCCACGACACCAGGACCGGGGTCCAGGTGCTGCCGTCGGCGGAGGTCGCCGTGCGACCGGGCGACGCGCCGGTGTCCGTCAGCCCGTCGACGACCAGCGACAGCCCGGTCGCCGCCCGGATCTCGTCCGCCGCCTCCTCCAGCATCCTCATCCCCTTGTCGACCATCGTGCGGGGATCGACGACCAGGTGGATCGGGGCGCACGGGTCGTACGTCACGGGCTCGCTGCTCCCGGGCTGCGTCTGCAGGAAGTCGAACGCGGTGCTCGTGACCTCCTGCGAGGGCGGATTGCCGATCGGTCGGGCCTGCGCGTCCGCCGGGCGATCCGGGAAGCCCGCGCGGTCCTCCCCCGTGAGCCCGAGGCGCCAGACCCCGACCAGCAGCAGGACCAGCAGGAGCACCGCCGCCATGGCCCGACGTCGGGGGGACAGCCCGGACGGCGGCACCGGATCCAGGCGGGCCATCTTCCGCAGCAGCCGGTTGAGCCGCCGACGGCGGCGCGCGTCCGCCAACGTCAGCGACTCGAGGAGACTGCCTTTCACGTCGTGCATTCTGGTCCAGCCGAGGGTCACCCCACCGAGGTCACCAACGGTACTCCGGGCCGATAGGCCAGGTGGACGTAGGACGGGGCGTCGAGCACGACGTGGTCGGCGGTCGCACCGATCCGCAGGTGCCCGACCTCGTCGCGGCGCAGCGAGGTCGCGCCACCCTGGGTCGCGGCACGGAGCGCCTCCAGCGGCGACAGGCCCATGTCGCGGACCGCGAGCGCGAGGCAGAACGGCATCGACGACGTGTAGGAGCTGCCGGGGTTGCAGTCGGTCGCGATCGAGACGGTCACGCCGGCGTCGACCAGCCGCCGCGCGTCCGGATAGGGCTGCCGGGTCGAGAACTCGACGCCCGGGAGCAGGCCAGCGACGGTGCCGGAGCCGGCGAGCGCGTCGACGTCGGACGCGGTCAGGTACGTGCAGTGGTCCGCGGCCGCGGCTCCGAGCTCGACGGCCAGCTGGACGCCGGGGCCGGGGCCGAGCTGGTTGGCGTGGATCCGCGGCAGCAGCCCCGCCGCGATCCCCGCGGTCAGCACGGTCCGTGCCTCGTCGCCCCCGAAGGCCCCGTCCTCGCAGAACACGTCGATCCACCGGGCGTGCGGGGCGCAGCGCCGCAGCATCTCGCCGGTGACGAGGTCGACGTAGGCCGCGACGTCGGTTCCGGCCGGGACCACGTGCGCCCCGAGGAACGTCGTCTCGGGAGTGCTGCGCCGGGCGATCGCCAACGAGCGTTCCTCGTCGTGGACCGTCAGGCCGTAGCCGCTCTTGATCTCGACCGTCGTCGTCCCCTGCGCGCGCATCTCCGCCAGGTGCCGGGCCACGGTGCCGGCGAGCTGGTCGTCGGTCGCCGCGCGGGTCGCCTCGACAGTCGTCCGGATGCCGCCGGCGGCGTAGGGCTGACCCGTCATCCGAGCCTCGAACTCCGCCGACCGGTCGCCGGCGAACACCAGGTGCGTGTGGGAGTCCACGAAGCCCGGGACCACCGCGGCGCCGCCCACGTCCTGCACCGTGTCGGTCGCCGGCGCGTCGCCGGGGGCACCGATCCACGCCACGGCACCGTCCTCGACCACGAACGCGGCATCGTGCCGGACCGGCCGGTCGGGCTCCCACGTGACGAGCTCGCCGATGTTGGTCACCAGCCGTGACGTCATGCCCGGCTCCAGCAGGCCGCCACGGCCCGGTCCAGCCGCTGCGCCACGTCCTCAGGATCGCCGACGACATCCGCCGCGGATGCCGCCCAGAGCAGCTCGTCGGCCCCGGCGGTCCGCACCGACCGACCGATCTCGATGGACGCCGGCTCCGCGAAGCCCAGCGAGGCGTGACCCGTGGTGCCCGCGGCGGCCCACAGCTGCTCGGCGGTCCATGCGCCGCGGACCCCGGTGCGGAGCCGCTCGTGCATCTCGACCGCCCGTGCCTCGGCGAACATGTCGATGACGGTGTTGCTGTCGGTCCCGAGGGTGATCCGCGCCCCGGCCTCGCGCAGGGCGACCGACGGGCCGATCCCGTCGGCGAGCTCGGCCTCGGTCGTCGGGCACAGGCAGACGTACGCTCCGGCGTCCCCCAGCGTCGCGATGTCGGGGGTGTCGAGGTGGGTCGCGTGCACCGCGGTCGTGCGGGGCGTCCACGCGCCCGCCTCGGCCAGCAGCCGCACGGGCGTCAGTCCGGTCGCGGCGAGGCAGTCGTGGTTCTCGGCCGGCTGCTCCGAGACGTGCACGTGCAGCGGCGCCTCGGGGAAGGCACTCGCCACGGTGGTGAGCTGGTCGCGGGGGACGGCGCGCACCGAGTGGATCGCGGCCCCGACCACGACGTCGTCGTCCCCGGCGTGCTTCCGGGCCAAGGCCTCGACCCGGATCGCCCAGGCGTGGGCGTCACCGTCGCTGAACCGTCGCTGCACCCCGTCGACCCCGCGCCCGAATCCGCCCGCCAGGTAGCAGGCGTCCAGCAGCGCGATCCGCAGGCCGGACTTCCGTGCCGCCGCGATCAGCGCCTCCCCCATGGCGTTCTGGTCCTCGTACGGCGTCCCGTCCGGGCCGTGGTGCAGGTAGTGGAACTCACCGACCGTGCGGATGCCGGCCAGGCGCATCTCGGCGTACGTCGCGGTGGCCAGCTCGTGGAGGAGATCGGGATCGAGGACCGCCGCGAGGGCGTACATCCGGTCCCGCCAGCGCCAGAACGAGCCCGCGCCCGTGACGCGGCCACGCAGGGCCCGGTGGAAGACGTGGCTGTGACAGCTCGCGAACGCCGGGACGGCCGTCACGCCAGGTCCCGGACGACCGCGGTCAGGGCCGTGACGCCGGCAGTGCAGTCGTCGTCGGCGGCGTGCTCGGCGGGCGAGTGCGAGACGCCGGTCGGGTTGCGGACGAACAGCATCGCGGTCGGCACGCGGGCGCTCAGGACGCCGGCGTCGTGGCCGGCTCCTGTCGCCAGGACCGGGGCGTCGAGCGTCGAGGCGATCCGGTCCCGCAGCGGGACGTCGAACCGGACCGCCGGGCTGACCGACTCCGTGACCAGGTGGAGCGTCGTGCCGTCCGCAGCGGTGGCCGTCCTCGCCGCGGCGACCAGCTCCGCGACCAGCCGGTCCAGGGACTCCTCGTCGCCCGCCCGGGCGTCGAGCCAGGCCGAGACGCGGGACGGGATCGCGTTGGTGCCGCCGGGCTCGACCTCGAGCCGGCCGAAGGTCGCCCGGGCCCCCGACTCGGTCGCGAGCCGTCGGGCCGCGAGGACCGTCGCGGCATACGCCGGCATCGGGTCCCTCCGGTCCTCCATCCGGGTCGCACCGGCGTGATTGGCCTCGCCGCAGAAGTCGAGCCGCCACCGCCCGTGCGGCCAGATCGCCGAGGCCACGCCGACCGCGGCGCCGGAGTGCACCAGTGACCGGCCCTGCTCGACGTGCAGCTCGACGAAGGCGCCGACGTCCGCCAGCCAAGCGGTACGTCCGACGGCTCGTGGGTCACGGCCGCGCGCCGCCATCGCCGCGGCCAGCGTGATCCCGTCGCGGTCCTTCTGGGCCAGCGCCCGAGCGGGCGCCAAGGCGCCGGTCGCGAGCTGCGACCCGGCGCACGCGATGCCGAAGCGGGCGCCCTCCTCGTCGGCGAAGCTCGCCACCACGACCGGACGGGAGGGCTGGAATCCCTCGGCGCGCAGCCGGTCGACCGCGGCGAAGGACGAGACGATCCCGAGCGGTCCGTCGTACGCCCCGCCGTCCGGCACCGAGTCCAGGTGCGAGCCCAGCAGGAGGGCGTCCGGGCCGCTGCCCCACCACGCGAGCTGGTTGCCGTTGCCGTCCTCGACCAGGTCCATGCCCCGAGCCGCGGCCTCGCCGGTGAACCACTCCCGCAGCAGCATGTCGGCGTCGCCCCAGGCGTAGCGGCGATAGCCACCCGTGCCGGGATCGCGACCGATGTCGGCGATGGCGTCGAGCATCAGCCCTCCAGCATCGGAACCCGCAGGCCCCGCTCGGCGGCGACCTCGGCGGCGCGCTCGTAGCCCGCGTCGACGTGCCGCATGACGCCGGTGCCGGGGTCGTTGACCAGGACCCGCTCGATCTTCTGCGCCGCGAGGTCCGTGCCGTCGGCGACGATGACCTGACCGGCGTGGATCGAGCGGCCGATCCCGACCCCGCCGCCGTGGTGGATCGACACCCAGGTCGCCCCGGAGGCGGTGTTGAGCAGGGCGTTGAGCAGCGGCCAGTCCGCGATCGCGTCGGAGCCGTCGGCCATCGACTCGGTCTCCCGATAGGGCGACGCAACCGAGCCGGAGTCGAGGTGGTCCCGCCCGATCACGACCGGGGCGCTGATCTCGCCCGAGGCCACCATCTCGTTGAACCGGAGCCCGGCGAGGTGCCGCTCCCGGTAGCCGAGCCAGCAGATGCGCGCCGGGAGGCCCTCGAAGTGGACCAGCTCCTGGGCCTTCGTGATCCAGCGGGCGAGGTGCTCGTCCTCGGGGAAGAGCTCGAGGACCGCCCGGTCGGTCGCGGCGATGTCCGCAGGATCCCCCGACAGCGCGGCCCACCGGAACGGTCCCTTGCCCTCGCAGAACAACGGCCGGATGTAGGCGGGGACGAACCCGGGGAAGGCGAACGCCCGGTCGAACCCGCCCAGCCGGGCCTCCTGCCGGATCGAGTTGCCGTAGTCGAAGACCTCGGCGCCGGCGTCCATGAAGCCGACCATCGCCCGGACCTGCTTGGCCATCGAGGCGCGGGCCCGGCCCGTGAACGCCTCGGGGTCGCGCGCCGCCTCGGCGTGCCAGTCCGCGACCGAGATGCCCTCGGGCAGATAGCTCAGCGGGTCGTGGGCGCTGGTCTGGTCGGTCACGACGTCGATCGGGACGCCGCGCTCGAGCAGCTCGGTGAACACCGTCGCGGCGTTGCCGACGATCCCGACCGACAGCGCCCGTCGCTCGTCCTTGGCCGCGACGACCCTCGTGACGGCCTCGTCGAGGTCGGTGACGTACTCGTCGAGGTAGCCGTGCTTCACCCGGCGTTCGAGCCGTGTCTCGTCGACGTCCACGACCAGCACCGCGCCCTCGTTCATCGTGACGGCGAGGGGCTGGGCGCCCCCCATCCCGCCGCACCCCCCGGTCAGGGTCAGCGTCCCGGCCAGCGAGCCGCCGAATCTCGACCTCGCGACCGCGCCGAACGTCTCATACGTTCCTTGCAGGATCCCCTGCGTCCCGATGTAGATCCACGACCCGGCGGTCATCTGGCCGTACATCGTCAGGCCCTCCGCCTCCAGCCGGCGGAACTCGGGCCACGTCGCCCAGTCCCCCACCAGGTTGGAGTTGGCGATCAGCACTCGGGGGGCCCACTCGTGGGTGCGGAACACCCCGACCGGCTTGCCGGACTGGACCAGCAGCGTCTCGTCGTCGGCGAGGGTCTCGAGCGTTCGGACGATCGCGTCGTACGCCTCCCAGCTCCGCGCCGCCCGGCCCGTGCCCCCGTAGACGACCAGGTCCTCGGGGCGTTCGGCGACCTCGGGGTCGAGATTGTTCATCAGCATCCGCATCGGGGCCTCGGTCTGCCACGACCGGGCCGTGAGGGTCGAGCCCCGGGCCGCACGAACGTTCCGCATGTCAGTTCTCCAGATCTCGCTGGGAGTGACGTTCGGGCCCCGGATTCCCCGATTTCGGGGCCGAAACGTCACTGCCAGCGGTTTGGTGGGTGGCGGGGTGGTGGGTGGCGGCGAGGAGCGCGCCGGAGCGTACGAGCTCGGCCGCCGCCTCGAGCTCGGGTGACAGGTGGCGATCCGGGCCAGGGCCAGCGACCGTCTCGCGCAGGACCGCGATCGCGGCGCCGGTCGCGGCGGACGGCACGAGCGGTGCCCGCAGCTCGATCCCACGGGCCGCGGTCAGGATCTCGATCGCCAGCACCCGGGTCAGCAGGTCGACCGACGTCCGCAGCTTGCGGGCCGACGCCCAGCCCATCGAGACGTGGTCCTCCTGCATCGCACTCGACGGGATCGAGTCGACGCTGGCGGGGACCGCGAGGCGCTTGAGCTCGGACACCATCGCGGCCTGGGTGTACTGCGCGATCATGTGCCCCGAGTCGACGCCCGGGTCG
>NZ_JAOPXQ010000212.1 GCF_025965075.1 Aeromicrobium sp. | reverse complement strand
AGGATCACGCCGGTGTTGCCCTTGGCCCCCGTGAGCAGCCCCACGACGTACGCCCTGACGACCGCCTCGAACGGCTCCTCGGCACCCAGCGGCTCGACGGCGTCGGCTCCCGCCATCAGCGTGAGATAGGCGTTGGTCCCGGTGTCGCTGTCCGGCACGGGGAAGACGTTGAGCGCGTCGATCTCGGCCCGCGCGGCCGACAGGGCCGCGGCGCACAGCTGCGTCCAGTCGCGGAACGCCGCCGCGTTGAGGGTGAGGCCCATGGGCCGAGGCTATCGGTCGGGTCCCCCGGTTCGACGGACCCGATGGGCTGATTCGCGTCGGCGCGGGGTCGTCGGCTATTCTTGAGCGGTTGTCAACGGACCATTCGGTCCGCGGACGCCCCCTTTTTCGTGAAGTCTCAAGTTTTCAGGAGTTCGCCATGGCTGCGGTCTGTGATGTGTGTGCCAAGGGACCTGGTTTCGGCCACAACGTCTCCCACTCGCACCGACGCACGAAGCGTCGCTTCGATCCCAACATCCAGCGCGTGCGCGCCGTCATCAACGGCACCCCGCAGCGCGTCAACGTCTGCACCTCGTGCCTGAAGGCCGGCAAGGTCTCGCGCTAGCAATCTGGTGGTCGATTCCCTGAATTGACCCTAGAGTCATCTCGTGACCAACGAGATGACGACCCGTGTCCACGCCTTTGGCGACGACGCACTCGGCGACCTCGACTCTGTCGGGGTCGCCGCTGCTGTTGCTGCCGGCGACATCAGCGCCCGCGAGGCCGCCGAGGCCGCGATCGCACGCGCCGAGCTCGTCAACCCCTCGCTCAACGCGATCCAGCGCCCCGACTTCGAGCGCGCGCTCACCGCCAGCGACACCCCGTCGACCGGGCTGCTGGCCGGCGTCCCGACGTTCGTCAAGGACAACACCGACGTCGCGGGCCTCCCCTCGGACCAGGGCTCACTCGCCGTCAAGGCGCGGCCGGCCGCGTCCCACGCCCCGTTCATCGAGCAGCTCCTGTCGGCCGGGTTCACGGTGCTGGGCAAGTCGACGATGCCCGAGTTCGGCTTCAACGCGTCGACCGAGTACGAGACGCTGCCGCCCACCCGCAACCCGTGGCACACCGGCTACTCCGCCGGCGCCTCCTCCGGCGGCGCCGCGGCGCTCGTGGCGTCAGGCGTCGTGCCGATCGCGCACGCCAACGACGGCGGCGGGTCGATCCGCATCCCCGCGGCCGCCTGCGGCCTGGTCGGGCTCAAGCCGACCCGGGGTCGGGTCGTCGCCGCGGCCGAGGCGGCCAAGCTGCCGGTCGACATCGTCTCGAACGGGGTCGTGACGCGCACCGTCCGCGACACCGCGACGTTCCTCGCGGCCACCCAGGCGTACCGCCCGGCGGTCGGCCTGCCCGCGTTGGGGCTCGTCGAGGGCGGCGCGGACCGGCGGCTGCGGATCGGGCTGATCCTCGACTCCGTGACCGGCATCCCCACCGACGAGGACACCCGCAAGGCGGTCCTGGCGGTCTCGGACCTGCTGACGGCGCTCGGTCACGACGTCGTCGAGGTCGAGCTGCCGGTCGACCGGCGGTTCATGGAGGACTTCAAGCACTACTGGGGCATGCTCGCGTTCTCGACCCAGCACTTCGGCCGCCGGGTCATGAGCCCGGACTTCGACAAGACGCTGACCGATCCGCTGACCCGCGGGCTCGCCCGCCGCTTCGTGCGGCAGGCCTGGCGGACACCGGCGGCGATCCGCGGGCTCAAGCGGTCCGAGCAGCGCTACCGCGCGGCGTTCGAGGACGTCGACCTCGTCCTGTCGCCCACCCTCGGCTACGCGACCCCCGAGCTGGGGCACCTGTCCCCCGCGGTCGACTTCCCGGTCATGTTCGACCGGCTCGTGCAGTACGCCGCGTTCACGCCGCTCAACAACGCGTCCGGCGGACCGGCGATCTCGCTGCCGCTGGGACGCTCGTCGGTGGACATGCCGATCGGGGTCCACTTCTCGGCCGATCACGGCGACGAGCAGACCCTGCTCGAGATCGCGTACGAGCTCGAGGCCGCCCAGCCGTTCGCCCGCATCCAGGGCTGAGGCGCGCTCAGCGGAAGTGCTGGTGGCCGGCCGTCTCGTACGTCGTGCCGTCGACCGTCACGCCGCTGCCGTCGGCGACGGTGCCGATCCGGGTCCAGCCCTGCGGCAGGACCGTCTCGGAGCTGAACGTGGCCACCAGGGCGTAGTCATCACCGCCGTTGAGCACGAACCGGAGCGGGTCGGTGCCGAGCGCCTCGCCGACCGTCGCGACCGGCGGCGCGATGACGAACGCCGTGGAGTCCAGGTCGATCGCGACCGAGCTGGCGTCCGCGATGTGCCCCAGGTCGGCGACCAGCCCGTCGCTGACGTCGGTCATCGACGTCGCCCCGGCACTGGCGGCCTGCGGCCCCGCGGCGTACGGCGGGTGCGGGGCGCGGTGCGCCTCGACCGCCAGCTTGGGTGAGCGGAAGCCGCGGCTCAGCGTCGCGAAGCCCGCGGCGGCGAGCCCGAGCTGTCCGGCGTATGCGACGACGTCGCCGGGCATCGCGCCCGATCGCAGGACCGGCCGGGCCGCGTCCCCCAACGCGGTCACGGCGATGATGATCTTGTCCGACGCCGTGACGTCTCCCCCGACGATGTGCGCGCCGACGTGGGCGCACTCGGCCTCGAAGCCGCGGATCATCTCCAGCGCCCAGGACGCCGGCAGGTCGGCGGGCGCACCGAAGCCCACCGTCAGCGCGGTCGCGACGCCGCCCATCGCGTTGATGTCCGACAAGTTGCAGGCGGCGGCCTTGCGGCCGATGTCCTCGGGGCCCGACCAGTCGCGGCGGAAGTGCCGTCCCTCGACCAGCAGGTCGGTCGTGACGAGGTAGGTCCCGTCGTTGCTCGAGATGTGGGCGGCGTCGTCACCGGGGCCCAGCAGGACGTGCCGGTTGTGCCCGATCTGGGCGCGGACCTGGTCGATCAAGCCGAACTCGCCGAGGTCGCCGATCGTGGGGCCGCCAGCGGCATTCGTCGTCATGGGTCCATCTTCTCGCAGGCACGTCCCGTCCCGCGCGCGACATCCGGTAGCGTGGCACAGTCCCGCATAACGAAGGAGCACCCGATGGCCGTGCAGGCATACATCCTCGTCCAGACCGAGGTCGGCAAGGCAGCCGATGTCGCCTTGGCGATCGGGGCCATCGACGGCGTCACGCTCGCCGAGGACGTCACCGGACCGTACGACGTCATCGTCCGGGCCGAGGGCCCCAGCATGGACGAGCTCGGCTCGCTCGTCGTCTCGAGCATCCAGGTCGTCCCCGGGATCACCCGCACGCTGACCTGCCCGATCGTCCGCATCTAGCCAGCCGCCAGGCGTGAGGAGACTCCTTCTCGCCGCGCTCCCGCTGCTCCTGGTGGCGGGCTGCAGTCGCGGCCTCGACGTCGACGCGTACCCGACCGAGCCCGGCACCCGGGTCGACTGCAAGGCGTTGTTCGCCGACACGCCGCGGGAGGTCGCGGGCGAGGACTCGATCCTCGTCGCCGACGACAATGCCATCGCGTGGGGCTCGCCGCCGATCATCCTGCGCTGCGGCATGGAGCAGCCGGCCACCCTGACGGCGACCTCGCAGTGCTTCCTGGTCGACGGGGTCGACTGGTTCGCCGAGACCACGGCCGACGGCTACCTGTTCACGACGATCGGCCGCCGGCACTACGTCAGCGTCGAGGTGCCGAAGGAGTACGACCCGGCGGCCGACGCGCTGGCCGACCTCGCCGACGCGGTCCAGAAGCATGATCCGTCGGTCAAGCCCTGCGGGGAGTCCGGCTAGCGCGGCCCGTTCAGCGCAGTCCGGTGTCGCGCTGGAGGGCGAGCTGGATCAGCCGCTCGACGAGCTCGGGATAGGCCACCCCGCTCGCCTCCCACAGCAGCGGGAACATCGAGAACGGCGTGAAGCCCGGGAGCGTGTTGATCTCGTTGATCACGAGGCCGTCGTCGGTGTGGAAGAAGTCGACCCGGGCCAGGCCCTCGCAGCCGACGGCCTCGAAGGCCTGCACGGCGTACGTCCGGATGCGCTCGCTGAGCGTCACCGGGATGTCGGCCGGGACGACGTTGAGGCTCGTGCCGTCGAGGTACTTCGCCTCGAAGTCGTAGAACTCGTGCGACGACTCCTCCGCCACGGTGATCTCGCCGACGACGCTCGCGACGGGCTTGCCGTCAGGCCCCTGCATGACGGCGCACTCGAGCTCGCGCTTGCCGCGGGCGGCGGACTCGACGATGACCTTGGGATCGAAGTCGCGGGCCCGGGTGACGGCGACGTCGAGCTCGTCCCACGTGTCGACCATCATGACGCCGGAGCTCGACCCGGCGCGGGCGGGCTTGACGAAGACCGGCAGCCCGAGGGCACGGATGCGGGCCTCGACGCGTTCGCGGTCCTGCTTCCACTCCCACGGACGGATCGTGACGTAGGGGATCTGCGGCAGGCCCGCGGCGGAGAACACCGTCTTGGTGAAGGGCTTGTCCATGCTGACGGCGCTCGCGAGCACGCCGGCGCCGACGTAGCGGACGTCGGCCATCTCGAGCAGCCCCTGGATCGTGCCGTCCTCGCCCCACGGGCCGTGCAGCAGCGGGAAGACCGCGTCCAGCTCGTGCAGCCCCTCCCACGCGAACGGGGGCATGTCGTCGCGCACCGAGGGCAGTGTGCCGGGCTCGAGCTCGCCCCACTGGGCGGTCTCCTCGACCCACGCGCCGTCACGCGTGATGCCGATGAGGCGGATGTCGTAGCGGTCGGCATCGATCGCGGCCAGGACCTCGCGGGCCGTGAGGCAGGAGACCCCGTGCTCGCTGGAACGGCCGCCAAAAATGACTCCGAGACGTGTTCTGCCGACTGAGGTGTCCACCGAGAGGCTCATTGCCCTGCACGATACCCGTCAAGGCATGATGGGTTCATGCATGGACACGATCTTTCGCCCTCGACCCTCGCGGTCGGCGCCGGACGACCGGACCGGGTCCCCGGGGGACCGCTGAACGCGCCGATCACGCTCGCGAGCGCGCTCGTGCCCGGCGGGACCTCGGAGTACGGCCGGCACGGCAATCCCACGTGGGACTCCTTCGAGACGGTGCTCGGCGCCCTCGAGGGGGGCCGGGCCCTGGCCTTCGCCTCGGGCATCGCGGCGACCACCGCGCTGTTCGACCTCGTCCCGTTGCACGCCGCCGTCGTCGCCCCACGCCACGCCTACTACGGCACCGTCGCCCAGCTCGTGGAGCGGGACCGACGGGGCCAGATCGAGCTGCGTCTCGTCGACATCGACGACACCCAGCAGGTCATCGACGCCTGCCGGGGTGCCGCGCTGCTGTGGATCGAGTCGCCGACCAACCCGGCCCTCGAGATCGCCGACATCGAGACGATCGCCCGCGCCGCGACCGCCGCCGGTGCGGCCGTCGCGGTCGACAACACGTTCGCCACTCCCCTGCGCCAGCGGCCGCTCGACCTCGGCGCGGACTTCGTCGTCCACTCGGCGTCCAAGCTGCTGTCGGGCCACGGCGACGTCATCCTCGGCGCGATCGTCACCGACGACGAGCGGGCGTACTCGGCCCTGGAGAAGCGACGCACGATGCTCGGCGCGATCCCCGGCGCCCTGGAGACGTTCCTCGC
>NZ_JAOPXQ010000205.1 GCF_025965075.1 Aeromicrobium sp. | reverse complement strand
CGAGCTGGACCGACCGCGCCGAGGTCGAGTCGGACGTCAAGACGACGTGGAACGGCCCGTACGAGCTCGTGACCGCCGGGGCCACCTACGAGATCTGACCCGGCCGATAGGCTCGCAGCATGACCCGCGAAGACGGCCGCAGCGCCGATCAGCTCCGTCCTGTGACGATCACCCGCAACTGGCTCGACCACGCCCAAGGCTCGTGCCTGATCGAGTTCGGCAAGACCAAGGTGCTGTGCGCCGCGAGCGCCAGCGAGGGCGTCCCGCGCTGGCGCAAGGGCTCCGGACTGGGCTGGGTCACGGCGGAGTACGCGATGCTGCCGCAGGCGACGCACGACCGCTCCGCCCGTGAGTCCGTCAAGGGCCGGATCGGTGGCCGGACGCACGAGATCTCCCGCCTGGTGGGTCGGTCGCTGCGGATGGCGATCGACTACAAGGCGCTGGGGGAGAACACCATCACGATCGACTGCGACGTCCTGCAGGCCGACGGCGGCACCCGCACCGCCGCGATCACGGGGGCGTACATCGCCCTGGCCGATGCCGTCGAGCACCTGCGCGCCAAGGGTGCCCTCGCCGGCGAGCCGCTCGTCGAGTCGGTCGCCGCGATCAGCGTCGGCATCATCGACGGCGTCCCGCTGCTGGACCTGCCGTACGTCGAGGACGTCCGCGCCGAGACCGACATGAACGTCGTGATGACGGGCTCGGGCAAGTTCGTCGAGGTGCAGGGCACCGCCGAGGGCGCGCCGTTCGACAAGGCCGAGCTCGACGCGCTGCTGGAGCTCGCCGCCGGTGGCTGCGCCGACCTGACCCGCCTGCAGAACGAGGCGCTCGGTCGATGACCGATCCGCAGCACGGCGGCCGGCGGGTCGTCCTGGCGTCCAACAACGCCAAGAAGCTCGCCGAGCTGCGCCGCATCCTCGAGCCGCTGGTGCCGGGGATCCAGGTCCTCGGGCTCGCGGACTTCCCGGCGTACGACGAGCCGGCCGAGACCGAGCCGACCTTCGAGGGCAACGCCCTGATCAAGGCCCGGGCGGCGCTCGCCGCGACCGGGCTGCCGTCGCTGGCCGACGACTCGGGGCTGTGCGTCGACGCCCTCAACGGGATGCCCGGCGTCCTGTCCGCCCGCTGGTCGGGTGTCGCGAAGGCCGACGGCGGCGACGCCGCCAACAACGCGCTGCTGCTGAGCCAGCTCGGCGACGTCCCCGCGGAGCGCCGCACGGCCCGGTTCCGGGCGGCCGTGGCGTTGTGCACGCCGGACGGGCGCGAGATCGTCGAGCTCGGCGAGATGGCCGGGCGGGTCCTGGCGGCCGAGCACGGGGGAGGCGGCTTCGGCTACGACCCGCTGTTCGCCGCCGACGGCCACGACGTCTCGACCGCCGAGCTGCCGCCCGAGGAGAAGGACCGCATCAGCCACCGTGGCAAGGCCCTGGTCGCGATCGCCCCGGCGGTCGTGGAGGCCCTGAGCCACTGAACCCCGGTGCACCGCTCCCGGGCGGGACTCAGCTGTCGAGGGCCGCGATGACCTTGCGGGCGATCGCGACGCTGCCGGCCCGGTTGGGGTGGATGCCGTCGACCACCCGGGAGGCGGTCAGCGCCCCCGTCGTGCTGATGAACTGCAGGCCGTGGGCCTTCGCCTCGGCCTCGATGATCGCCGTGACCCGCTGCCCGTTCTCGGGGTCGAACGGGCCCCACGGCGGCCCCAGCACGATGATCCGGGTCGACCGGGGGAGCCATCCCTGCAGCACGTCGAGGTAGGTGTCGACGGCGTGCTGCACCTCGGCGTCGGTCGACGGGACGAACAGGCCGTCGTCGCAACGCGACCAGTCGTTGCGGCCGCCCTCGACGATCAGGATCGACGGCGCGTCGCCGGCGTAGGCGGGGGTGCGATCGATGAACCGGTCGCCCGTGCAGCGCCGGCCCGGTCGGAGGTAGCCCGAGCCGGACTGGGCGTACGTCGTGACGTTCGCGTTGAACCGGCGACCCGTGATGCTCCACCACGCCTGGTCCTCGCCGCCGACCTCGTCGTCGTAGCGGGCCGAGATCGAGTCGCCGACCACCACGATGCCCTGCGGCGCGAGGGCCGAGAGCGCCTCCTTCTCACCACCCTGTGCACCCTGCCACGCCATGAACGGGGCGACGATCGTCGCGATGACGAGGGCGATGGCGACCGATCTGCGAGTGGCCGCCCTGGGCATGATCATGATGTGCTGTCTTCCTCCCGAGGAACGGCCACTGTACGTCCGCGGGCGGCCCCGGATCTCCAAATTCAGCGTAAGCAATCAACCTGTCACCCAAAATGGTTCGAAAGGGCCATCTGTGCAGGTCAGCAGGGTGCCGCAGGTCACTCCGGCAGGGCGAAGCCCTGCTGTCGCCAGGCCTCGAAGACCGCGACCGAGGCGGTGTTGGCGAGGTTCATCGAGCGCAGCCCGGGCAGCATCGGCAGGCGGACGCGGCCGGCCAGCCGGGGGTCGTCGAGGACCTCGGGCGGGAGCCCGGTCGGCTCGGGCCCGAACATCAGGACGTCCCCGGGGACGTAGGCGATGTCGGTGTAGAGCTCCTCGCCCCGGGCCGTGAAGGCGAACACCCGGGCCGGCGCCAGGGCCGCGAGCGCGGTGTCGAGGTCCGGGTGGACCGTCAGGACCGCGAGGTCGTGGTAGTCCAGGCCGGCCCGCTTGAGCTTGGACTCCTCGAGGTCGAAGCCGAGGGGCTCGACGAGGTGCAGCTCGGCGCCCGTCACGGCGGCCAGGCGGATCGCGGCGCCGGTGTTGCCGGCGATGCGCGGCTCGAAGAACAGGATGCGGAACATGTCAGGGCCCCTTCGGGAGTCGGACGTCGAGGACGAGGTGGACGACGAGGCCGGCGACCAGCGCCCAGAACGCGGACCCGATCCCGGCCGCCGAGACGCCGGACGCCGCGACGAGGAACGTGATGACGGCGGCCTCGCGGCCCCGCCGCTGGCTGACCGCGCCCTCCAGCGCGTCGGCGAGCGTGCCCAGCAGGGCCAGGCCGGCGACCGTCGCGATGACCCCGACCGGGGCGACCGCCACGAGGGCCGCCAGCGCGGCGGACGCGGCGGCCAGGACGACGTACGTCCAGCCGGCCGACTGCGACGCGATCCAGCGGCGCTGCGGATCGGGTCCAGCCGGTGGTCCGGCGGCCAGGGCCGCGCTGATCGCCGCCAGGTTGACCGAGTGGCCGCCGGCGGTGGCACCGGCCATCGTCGCGACGCCGGCGCTCACCATCGAGCTGCGCCACGGGACGTCGTAGCCCAACGACTTCATGATCGCGACGCCCGGGACGTTCTGCGACGCCATCGTGACGACGTACAGCGGCAGCGCGATGCCGACCAGCGCCGCCCAGCTGAGCTCGGGGGCGGTGAACGACAGGGCGGGGGCGAGGGAGGAGCCGGCGATCGTCGTGCCGTCGCGGACCATGTCGACGCCGATGACCGCGGCCGCCGCCACGAACGCGGCAGGGACGGCCCAGCGCGGTGCGAACCGCACCCCGAGCAGCCACACCACGACGATCGGCAGGATGGCCCAGGGGTTGTCCTTGAGGTGGGTGACGGGAGACAGGCACAGCTCCAGCACGACGCCGGCCAGCATGGCCTGGGCGATCGGCGCCGGGATCCGGGCGATGAGGTTGCCGAGCGCGGGCCACAGGCCCGTCAGGACGTACGCCGCGCCGGCGACCAGGAACGCCCCCACCGCGACCGGCCACCCGCCGTCGAAGCCGTCCGTGCCGGCGAGCAGGGCGACGCCGGGCGTCGACCAGACCAGGATCAACGGCATCCGGTGGCGGCGGCTCAGCCACAGCATCCCGACCGCCTGGGTCAGGCACAGGGCGAGGAGGCCGGAGGCGGCTTGCCGTGGGCTCGCGCCGACCGCCGTGAGACCGGTCAGGACGACCGCGAACGCGCTGGTGTAGCCGACGAGCGCGGCGACGACGCCGGCGCTGAGGGGCTGCTGGAGATCGGGGCGGGCCGCGCCGCCCTTCAACTCCCGCTCCATGGGCATTCACCCTAGACTCAGGCACCATGACCACTCCCCAGCGCGTCCACGTCACGCACACGTTCACGTCCGATCCCGCCACGGTCTTCGAGAAGCTCTCCGAGCACGAGAATCTCGGTCCGGTCTTCGGCGCCAAGATCACCCGCGTGTCCGACGGAGCGACCTCCCGCAACGGCGTCGGCTCGACCCGAGCCCTCAAGATCGGGCCGCTGCCGGCGTTCCACGAGACCACGACCGTGGCCGAGCCGCACACGCTGATCGAGTACGCCATCAGCAAGGGCAGCCCGCTCAAGGGCCACTGGGGCCGCCAGGTCCTGACGCCGACCGCCAACGGCGGCACGGCGCTGGACTACACGATCGGCTTCGACGCGCCGATCCCCGGCGTCGCCGGACTGGTCGGCAAGATCCTGCAGACCAGCATCTCCAAGGGGATCGGCAAGCTCGCGCCGTAGTCCCGGTCGACGACGGGGGGCGGTGGCCGCTGCGCAACAATGTGGTGTGCGCGCCGCCCTCCTCGTCATCGCCTCCGCCGTGTGCTTCGGGACGACCGGCACCGCGCAGGCGTACGGTCCGGACGCCGCCTCGAGCTCGGCCGTCGGCCTTGCCCGCATCGTCGCCGGTGGGGCCCTGCTGGGTCTGGTGGCCTGGTGGGTCGCCGGCCGTCCGTCCCCTCGCGCCCTCGGCACGAGCCGGGGTGGGCTGTGGGCCGTCCTGGTCGGTGGTGCCGCGGTCCTGGCCTATCAGCCGACGTTCTTCGCCGGCGCCCGACTCAACGGGGTCGCGATCGGCGCCGTGGTGACCCTCGGCGCCGCGCCCGCCCTGACCGGCCTGCTGGAGTGGTGCCTGACCCGGACCGTGCCGGCCCGGACGTGGTTCGTCGCGACCGGCTGCGCCGTCGTCGGTGTCGTGCTGCTCAGCGGGCTGGCCGAGGGCGCCGGCGACCACGTCAGCCTGCCCGGGCTGGCCGGCTCGCTGGGAGCGGCGCTGTCCTACGCGGTCTACACCCTCGCGGCGAAGCGGCTCCTCACCGACGGGTGGACGCCGACCGCCGCGATCGGGAGCGTCTTCGGGACGGCTGCCGTCCTGGGACTGCCGTTCCTCCTGCTCGTCGACCTCGCGCCGCTGGCGTCGTGGCCCGGGGTCCGGATGGTCGGGTGGCTGGCGATCGTGACCGTCGTGGTGGCGTACGTCCTGTTCGCGGTCGGCCTGCAGTCGCTCAGCGCCGCGACGGTCTCGACCCTGACGCTCGCCGAGCCGGTCACCGCCTGCGTGCTGGGACTGGTCCTGCTCGACGAGCGGGTCTCGTCCGCCGGCTGGCTCGGCCTCGTGGTCCTGCTGGGTGGGGTCGCCCTGCTCGCCGTGCCGCGGCGGACCGTCCCGGCCTGAGGTCAGCTGCCGCCCAGGATCCCGCCGAGGATGCCGCCGCCGACCGCGGCCGCGGCGACGTTGCTGCCGTTGTTGCCGGCGCCCGCCTGATAGCTCGGGCCCTCCGACGGCTGCACCACGACGAAGCCCGGGCCCGCGAAGGCGTACTGGAACGCCTCGCCGGAGCCGCCGCGCATCGTCGAGCGCATGCTCATGCTGTTGTGGATCTGGGGCTGCAGGTTGGCCGACCAGCAGACCGCCGCGTTGATGTCGACGTACGTCGGCTGCTGCGAGCAGTCCAGGATCATGGGATCGCCGTCGGCGACGAGGGCGACCTGGCCGTGGCCGCTGACGATCGTGTTGAACAGCCCACCGGCGGCGACGCCGACGCCCTTGACCCGGCGGATGTCGTGGTCCAGGCTCGCGTCGAACGCCAGCAGGTTGCGGCCGTTGATCGAGATGCCGTCACCCTCGAGGTTGAGCACGAAGACGTTCTTGGCGGTGTCGGCGAAGAACACCTCGCCCTCGCCGGCGACCGTCATGAGCGGGTTGTCCTCGGAGGTGACGACCTTCTTCATGAGCTTGCCGATGCTGCCGGCCGACTTGTGCTCGAACGAGACCCGGCCCTGGTAGGCGACCATGACGCCCTTGGTCGCCAGGACGGGAGCGCCGAGCGTGACCTTGAGCATCCGCGGGTTCTGCAACGTGAACCGCTCGGTGGTCTGGACCTCGAGGTTGGCCTGGTTGAACAGCTCGGACTTCATGCGGGGTGCCTCTCGTTCGTGGACTCTCTCTGGACTCAACGTAGGCGGCGCGCCGGAAGTGCCGCCATCGGGGAAGTGCCGGGTCCCACCCCGGGATCGGGATCCGGACACCCGGTGACGGGGGCCAGCTGGTCGGTGCGGAGTGACCAGCTGCGGGAGTAGACCTGGCATCCGCATGACAACCGGCAGGGCTTTCCCGGAGGATGGAGGGCATGGCTCACGTACGTCGCTTCGACCACATCGGCATCACCGTCGCGGACCTGGACCCGGTGACCGCCTTCTTCGTCGGCCTCGGGCTGGAGGTCGAGGGGACCGGATCGGTCGAGGGCGAGTTCGTGGAGACCGTCTGCGGCATCCCGGGCGCGCACTGCCGGCTCGTGATGCTCAGGTCGCCCGACGGCGGGGCCCGGCTGGAGCTCGCGAGCTTCGTCACGCCCGACCACGTCCCCGGCTCGCCGGCGGCGATGGCCAACGAGCTGGGTCTGCGCAACGTGTCCTTCGAGGTCGGCGACCTCCAGGCGGCCGTCGACGCCGTGGCTGCGGACGGCTACGGGCTCGTCGGTGGGATCGGTGAGTACGACAAGAGCGTGCGCATGGCCTACGTGCGTGGGCCCGAGGGGATCATCGTGTCCCTGTTCGAGCAGCTGGGCTGACGCGCCCCGGCCACTCGTGCTCAGCCGGTCCAGGCGTCGTCCAGGCACATGATGTTGCCCTCGCTGTCCTTGAACCAGGCGGCGCTCCCCATTCCCTCCATGCGGGCGACATCTCCGTCCCAGGTCACGCCGGGCATGTCGTAGTGCTCGAACGCCAGCCCCTTGGCCTTGAGGTCCCGCACCTCGTCGTCGACGCTGCCGACGTGCCACTGGGCGATGGTGTGACCGGCCTGGCCGGCGTACTCGGTCTGGTAGAGGAAGAAGGTCGTCCCGCCGCCGGTGGTGTAGATGAGTCCGCCCGGGTTCTCGTCGGCGGGCGTGAGGCCGAGCGTGTCGGCGTAGAAGCTCCGGGCCCGGTCGAGGTCCGACACGGGTACGTTCGCGGTGACTTTGCTGTCGTTCAACATGGCTGCTCCTTCGGGTCGTGAAGTGCCCGAGTCGCTTCCCCTCCAACGTAATCCCGGCCCAGCCACTCGGCTAGGGCCGGCGGAGTTCCTGGTGGTTGGTCCGCCAGGAGCGACCGCCTCCTCAGCGACTTGTCCCCCGTATGGCAGTCAGGGGCACGCTTTCGGGTCGGTGGCCGCTCAAGGCCAGTCGATCTTCCCGTTCAGGTTGAGCAAACACATGCCCTCGCAGGCGCTCGCTCTACTTCGCCAGCGCGTCTTCGATGGCTTGGACGAACTCCTCGGTGGTGGACGGGATGAGCCGTTCTCCGTTGAGGTAGAACGACGGCGTTCCACTGACGCCAAGCTTGGTCCCGTCGTCGATATCCTTGTGCACCCGCGCTGCTACGTCGGGGCTGGCTACATCAGCGTCGTACTTGGCCATGTCCAGCCCCAGGTCTACGGCGTACGTGCGGAACAGGGCGGCCTTGGAGTCTTGGCTTTCACCCCACTGCGCCTGCGTCTCGTACATGCGCTTGTACATGTCTTCGAACTTGCCTTGACGGGCTGCCGACTCGACGGCGTAGGCGGCGTTGTTGGCGTTCGTATGACTTGGGATGGGGAAGTAGCGGGCCACGAATGTGACCTTGCCGTCGTACTTTTCCCGCAGATCTTCGATGAACGGGTAGGCGGCGCCGCAGGCTTCACATTCGAAGTCGAGAAACTCCACGAGCGTCACTTTGTCGTCCTCGGCCGTGCTGAGCCGGTGGCTGTCAGCGCGGACGGTGATGTTCTTTCGCTCGGACGCGTCGGCCGGTTCGGGCGCGGCGAGATTCTGGTAGACGAATGCCCCGCCGAACAGTGCGACGGCGACGAGGGCGAAGCCAAGGGCGATGGTGGTCTGCTGGGTGATTTTCATCGGGAGGTCTCGTTTCGTGGTCGTCACCAGTCGATTTCGTGACACTCGCGGGCAGCAGTGCGTTCGACCTGGATCGTGGCGTGCTCGATGGCGTACGTGGCTTTCAACATGGTGCGGGCTTCGTCAAGGATGCGCGGGAAGTCGGCGGTGTCGCTGGCAACGAGGTGAGCGGTCGCCACGTTCATGCCTGACGTCAGGACCCAGACGTGCAGGTCGTGGACGTCAGTCACCCCAGGGACTGCGGCAAGGTCGTCGGTGACGTGTTCGATGGCCATGCCTTCGGGCACGTGCTGTCCGAGCACAGCGAGGACTTGGCGACCCAGAAAGATCGCACGCACAGCCACGAAGGCCCCGATTGCGAGAGCGACGACTGTGTCCCACCAGACTTCGCCGGTGGTGGCAATGAGGATTCCGGCGATGACGACGCCGACGGAGCCTGCCGTGTCTGCGACGACCTCGAAGTAAGCGCCCTTGACGTTGAGGCTTTCTTTGGCGCCGCTCTTGAGCAGGAACATGACGACGATGTTGATGAGCAGGCCGATGCCGCCGACGATGATCATGGGACCGCTGGAGACTTCGGGGTCGCTGCCGATGCGGCTGACTGCTTCGATGACGACGTAGGCGGAGACGCCGAGCATGAGCAGGACCGTCAGCCCGGAGGCAAAGACTTCGGCACGGTATGAGCCGAACGTTCGGCGGCCGGTCTTGTCCTTGCGAGTGGCAATCTTCGTAGCGGCGAGCGCGGCTCCGAGAGCAACCACATCGGCGGCCATATGCCCGGCGTCTGAGATCAATGCCAGGGAGTCAGCGACCAGTCCGTAGACCAGCTCGACGACGAAGAAGGCCGCGATGAGGCCGAATGCGATAGCCAGTTTGCGACGGTACCGGCCTCCCGCATGTCCAGCCGGTGCCGGTGGGTGGCTGTGTCCTGCGCCCATCAGAGTGTCCCTTCCAGTGAGCACGACGGCTCAGCAGAG
>NZ_JAOPXQ010000149.1 GCF_025965075.1 Aeromicrobium sp. | reverse complement strand
TGCGGGCCTGGGGCTTGCGCTTGGTCGCGGCGGGCTTCTTGCGGGCCTGGCTGCCGGACGGCCGCTTGCGCGGCGGGGAAGTCGTTCGGGTCGCCATGGTCAAAGGCTAAACCACTTATCGAGACTTTGGCCGCAGGCACGCGGTTCCGGGGGGTTCCGGGGTTCTCGGCCCGGTCGCCGAGTAGTGGGTGGATCCTCCACCTTCTCAGCCCGATTCGGCCCTCGTACGGTGGAGAAATCCACCGCGCGGGCCGGGCACGTGGCCTACTGGTGCGCCAGGCGGGGGCCGGGGTCTCCCCCGACGGCGGTCCAGCTACCGCGGGATCGCGCCCGGGCCAGCACCAGGCTGACGAGGCGCGCATCGGGCGGGCCCGCGTCGAGGAACGGCTCCGTCACGACGTCGGCGCCGGCCTCGGTGATGCTGTCGTGCACCGCACCGGGGGTCAGGAGATACGTCGAGACCACGACCCGCTGGCCGTACGCCCGGGCGACGTCGACCGCGTCGGCGAGCGGGGTGTCGGGGCCGCCCAGGGTGCCGACGTGGACCCGTCCGCCCCAGACCGCGCTGAGCAGGCGGGCGGCCTTGCCGACGTCGGCGACGGCACGGTCGTCGGTCGCGGTGTCCGCGGCGAGCACGATGGTGTCCCCCGACCGGGCGCCGGCCTCGAACAGCCGACGGACGCCGACCTCGGCGAGGATCCAGTCCGGGCCGAGCGGCGCGGTGACCGAGACGGCGGGATCGAGGTGCGAGGCCTGCAGGATGTCGACGCTGACCGGGCGGTCGTACGCCAGCATCAGCGGGACGACGGCGCGGGGCCCGGCGGTCTCCTCGACGACCTCGGCGATGCGCGGCACCTGCACGTCGACGAAGGCGTCGACGATGTCGAGGTCCTGGGCCTCACGCCGCACGGCGTTGACGAGCCCGGAGAACGCGCTTCGACCTCGCGGGCTCTCCGAGCCGTGGGCACACAGGATCAGGGTGCGGTTCACGCCGCCTCCCCCGAGCGTTCGATGCGACCGACCGAGGAACCCGAGATGCCCGCGGTGGGTCGCACTGGGCGCCGAGCTGCCGACGGAACACCCCCGTGGGCTCCGCCGGCAGCTCGCGCCGCGCTGATGTCGCCGAGGATCGGGACCGGTGACCCTGTTGCGTGAACAGGGACTCCGCCCGGGTGCTCGGTGAGGGAGGGATCCGCCGCCCGCAAGGTGTCGCAGACCTGCACGTGTCACCCCTTGGCCATCGGATCAGGGTCTCCCCATCAGCCACTTCAGGTTCGGCGACGGCTGTTTCGGCGCGGTTAACTCAGGGGCGGTATTGGGTTACATCTCCGGCCGGGACGCGTCACCGCAGGTCAGCCGGCCGGAGCCGACGCCTCCGCGGACCAGTCGAGGGCCGCCGCGGCGTCCGCGAACCGGTCCAGGACCAGCGACACCATCGCCGGGTCGACCGCGGTGCCGTCCAGCAGGGGCCGGGTGACGACGTCGGCACCGCACTGCGCGAGCCGGTCGTGGAAGAAGCCCGGCGCCATGAGATAGCTCGCCGCGACGACCCTGCGCCCGGGTCCCGCGACGTCCCGGACGACGTCGGTGACCGGCGTGCCGTCCCCGCCGATGTAGCCGACCCGCACCGGGGCACCCCAGGCCTTGCCGAGCAGCCGGGCGGTGGCCTCGACGCTCTGCAGCGCGCGGACGTCGGTCGAGCCGGCTGCGGCCAGGACCACGACGTCGCCGCGGGTCGCGCCGGACTCGTGGAGCCGGCGGACGACCTGGTCGACCAGTCGGGAGTCGACGCCCAGCGTCCCGGCGGCCACGACCCACGGCCGGTCGGCCGCGCGGCGGATGTCGACCCGGACGTGGAAACCGGGAGCCAGCAGCAGCGGCACGACGACCGCGAGCCCGTCGACCAGGTCGACCACGGTCTCGACCTGCGGGAGCTGGATGTCGACGAACGCCTCCCGGACGTCCAGGTGCGGGGACGCCACCCGCACGGCGTCGACCAGCGCGCTGATCGCCTCCCGTGCGGCGGGCACGTCGGTGCCGTGGCTCGTGGCCACGAGGGAGATCGTCATGCCGGGTCCTCGCTGACCGCGAGCCGGTAGCCACGCTTGACGACGGTCTGCACGATGGGCCGGCCGATCGCCTCCCGGAGCCGGGCGACCGCGACCTCCGCCGAGTGCGGGTCGTCGGAGTCGCCGGGCAGCACCATCAGCAGCTCCTCGCGGGAGCGGACCGTGCCGGGCTCGGCGGCCAGCGCCCGCAGGATCGTCAGCCCGCTCGGCGACACCGGCAGGATCTCGTGGTCGAGGGTCGCGGCGGTGGCGCGGACCCGCAGGCGGCCGGCGTCGGTGCGCACGTTGTCGGACGCGTCGCCGAGCTTCATGACGAGCGACCGGACCAGCGCGCCGAGGCGCGAGCGCTCCGGCAGCAGCGGGTCGAACCCCTCGGACCGCAGGGGGTCGGCCGTGACCGGCCCGACCGCGGCGAGCACGAGGCGCCCGTCCGTCTCCAGCCGGCGCAGCTCGTCACCGACACCCAGCCGGCGGACGACGGTCAGCCAGGCTGCGGACCCCGGCGCCGAGGTGAAGACCACCGAGTCGTACGCCCCGGCGGCCGCGTCACGGACCGATTGCTCGACGGCCTCGGGGTCCGGCGGGGGGCCCCAGCGGTAGACGACCAGGCCGAACGGGCGACCACCGGCGGCGGCGAGCCGCTTCTCCAGGCCGTCGTCGCCCGCACCGTGGTGCTGGACGGCGATCGTCAGGCCCTGCACGCCCTCGGTCACCAGGAAGTCGGCGATCTCGGCCGACGTCTCGGACTCCGCGACCCAGTCCGGCACCAGCCCCGCGGCCTGGAGGGCGCCGCGGGCCTTGGGGCCCCGCGCCACCAGACGGGTGCCGCGCAGCGCCTCGACCAGGTCGTGGCCCAGCCCCGCGGTCTCCGCGGTGTCGAGCCACCCCCGGAAGCCGATGCCCGTCGTCACGACGACGATGTCGGCGCCCGTCGCGACCATCTGCCGGGTCTGGGCCAGCAGGGTGTCCTCGTCGATGTGGGACTCGACGCCCAGCGACGCCGCGACCGTCACGGACGCGCCACGACGTCCGAGCGCGAGCGACAGGTCGCCCGCCCGGCGCTGGGCCGTGACGAGGATCTGCGTGCCCGCGAGGACCGGTCCGAGGGTCGTCATGCCGCGTCGACGCCCTCCTCGACGAGGACCTCGACGGCACCGTCGACGACCCGGGTGGGCCAGACCCGCAGCGACAGGGTCGGGTCGTCGAGGCACTGGCCCGTCACCAGGTCGTACGCCTGCTTGTGCATCGGCGACGCCACCGTGGGGGTGCCGCCCCGGCTGCCGACCAGCCCGCGGGCCATGACGTTGGCGTGGCTGTAGGGGTCGAGGTGGGCCA
>NZ_JAOPXQ010000141.1 GCF_025965075.1 Aeromicrobium sp. | reverse complement strand
CCGATCAGCGCGCCCCGGCGGGTGCCGACCCGGAGCGTCTCCTCGCGCACCCGGGTCATGAGGAAGATGTTGTAGTCGATGCCGAGGGCGACGAGGAACACGAAGGCGAACAGCGGGAAGGACGAGTCGGCTCCCGCGAAGTCGAACACGTGGCGGAACACCAGCGCGCTGATCCCGAGCGCGGCCGTGAACGACAGCACGACCGTCAGCAGGAGGATCACCGGCGCCGCGATGGCGCGCAGGAGCAGGCCCAGGATGACCAGCACGACGAGCAGGATGATCGGGATGATGAGCCGGTTGTCCTCCGCAGACGCCTCCTGCACGTCCTTGTTGACCGCGGTGTTGCCACCGACGAGCGCATCGGCCCCCTCGATCGCGTGGACCGCGTCGCGCGTCCGGTCCACCGTGTCGTTCGCGGCCCGTGAGTCGGGGGCCGAGGTCAGGGTGCCCTCGAGATAGGCCACGGGGCTCGTGGCCGGGCTCTTGACCACGACCGAGTCGGGGTCGATGCCCCGGACCCCGGAGAAGACCTGCTTGACCTCGTCGACTCGGTCGCCGTTGGCGATCACCGCGACGGGGGAGCCCGCACCGCCTGGGAAGTGCTCGGCGAGCTTGTCCTCCGCGATCGTGGAGGGCTGCTCCTTGGTGAAGCTCTGCTCGTTCGTCAGGCCCGTGGCGTCGAGCTGGACCACCCCGAAGGACACCGCGAGGAGCGCCAGTGACGTCGCGACCCAGACCTTGCGCGGGCCCCTCGCGATGCGTTGGCCGACCCGGGCCCACACGCCCGTGCTGGTGCGCAGCGGGTCGCCGTAGTGCGGGATGAACGGCCAGAAGATCCACCGCCCGAGGATCACGAGCAGGGCCGGGAGCGTGACCAGCATGACCAGCAGCGCGCAGGCGATGCCGGTCGCGCCGACCGGCCCGAGGCTGCTGGTCGAGTTCATCTGGGCGACCGTCAGGCACAACAGGCCGATGATGACCGTGGCGCCGCTGGCGAGCACCGCCGGCGCCGCCCGGTGCAGGGCGTGCGCCATCGCCTCGTGCCGGTCCTGGTAGTTGTGCAGCTCCTCGCGGTAGCGGGCCACGAGCAGCAGGGCATAGTCCACCCCCGCGCCGAGCACCAGAACGCTGAGGATGCCGGCGCTCTGGCCGTTGACCGTCACGTCGGCGTGCTTGGCCAGCAGGTAGACCGCTCCCTGGGCCAGGAAGACCGCGCCGAGCCCGCAGAACAGGAAGAGCAGGGCGAGCTGCAGGCTCCGGTAGGTGATCAGCAGGATGATGAAGACGATCACCAGTGCCGCCAGGAGCAGGACGCCGTCGATGCCCGCGAACGCGTCGGCCTGGTCGGCGCCGAGGGCGGCCGGTCCGGCGATGCTGACGTCGAGCCCGCCGGCGTCCCGATCCGCGATCGCCGAGATGGCGTGGACCCGGTCCGGCAGGTCCTCCCAGCCGTCGTCGCTCATCCGGATCGTCGCGATGGTCTGCAGCGCCTTGCCGTCCTTGGAGGGGACGGGTCCCGTGACGTTGTCCGAGACCGTCGGCACCTTGCGGATCTGCTCGATGTCGGCGGTGGCCTTGGCCGTGTCGGCCGGCGTGATCCCGCCGTCACGCACGTAGAGGATGACGGCATTGATGTCGTCAGGATCGGCGAACTGCTGGGATCGCTCGATGACCTTGGTCGACTCCGCGTCACCCGGCAGCCAGGACGCGATGTCGTTGTCCTGCACGCTGGTGAGCTTGGCGCCGAACGAGCCCATCACGGCCAGCACGACGAGGGACAGGGCCAGCACGACCCACTTGATCCAGTGGTGGGTGATCCACCCGGCGATGCTCCGCTTCATGGCAGCTCCTGAAGACTGCGTCTGGGGACACGGGAACTCAGTACTTTTTATACTGGCGGAAACTCCCGACAGTTTGAACACCCGTGGCCGTCCGGGACCGTCCCGGATGTGCTGCGACAATGGAGCCGATGACACCCACATACGCGGAGGTCGAGCGCGCGCTCCTCGGCCGGTGGCCCGAGACCCGTCTCGAGCCGTCCCTCGATCGCATCGCGGCGCTGTGCCGACTCCTCGGCGACCCGCAGCAGGCCTATCCGGTCATCCACCTGACCGGCACCAACGGCAAGACGTCGACGAGCCGCATGATCGACACGCTCCTGCGGGCGCTCGACCTGCGGACCGGCCGGTTCACGAGCCCGCACCTGCAGTCGATGACCGAGCGGATCAGCCTCGACGGCGAGCCGCTGAGCGAGGCGTTGTTCGTCGACGCGTTCGCGGACGTCGCGGCGTACGCCCAGATCGTCGACGACTCGGCCCAGCACCCGCTGTCGTACTTCGAGATGATGGTCGCGATGGCCTACGCGGCCTTCGCCGACGCCCCCGTCGACGCGGCCGTGGTCGAGGTCGGCATGGGCGGCTCGTGGGACGCGACCAACGTCGCCGACGGCACCGTCGCGGTCATCACCCCGATCGGGATCGACCACGCGAGCTACCTGGGCGATCGCCCCGAGATCATCGCGGTCGAGAAGGCCGGGATCATCAAGCCCGGCTCGCACACGATCCTGGCCGAGCAGGAGCCCGCCGTCATGGACGTCCTGATGCGCCGCGTCCTGGACGTCGGGTCGATCGCGCTGCGCGAGGGCGTCGACTTCGGCGTCAACGCCCGCGTGACCGCCCTGGGCGGCCAGCAGGTCGAGCTGCAGGGGCTGTCGGGCTCCTACGAGGACATCTTCCTGCCGCTGCACGGCGCCCACCAGGCGCACAACGCGGCGTACGCCCTCGCGGCCGTCGAGGCGTTCACCGGCAGCCGGCAGCTCGACGTCGACCTGGTGCGGGACGCGTTCGCGCGGGTCACCTCGCCGGGCCGGCTCGAGGTCGTCCGCCGCAGCCCGACGGTGCTGCTCGACGCGGCCCACAACCCGCACGGCGCCGAGGCCACGATGCGGGCCGTGCAGGACGAGTTCTCCTTCAGCCCCCTGATGGGCGTCGTCGGGGTCATGGCCGACAAGGACGTCGAGGCGATGCTGCGGGTCTTCGAGCCGGTCATGGCCGAGATCGTGTGCACGCAGAACAGCACCCCGCGCGCGATGCCGGCGGTCGAGCTCGCCGAGATCGCCGCCGACATCTTCGGCGAGGAGCGCGTGACCCTGGCGCCGCGGCTCGACGACGCGGTCGAGCGGGCGATCCTCAAGGCCGACGCGGCTGAGGGCTACGACGACGCGATCGGCAGCGGGGGGGTGCTCGTGACCGGATCGGTCGTGACGGCCGGCGAGGCCCGGCTGCTCTTCGGGGGCAAGCCGTCGTGAGGGGCCCGGCATGAGGGGCATGTGCGCGGCGATGCTGACGCTCGAGGCGATCATCCTCGCGCTGGCAGTGCCGGTCATGATCTCGGTCGAGGACGTCGGCAAGCCGTTGGCGCTGACGACGGGTCTGGGGCTGGCGCTGTTGTGCATCCTCGTCGCGGGATCGCTGCGGCGTCCCCGGGCGTACGTCGTGGGGCACGCGATCCAGATCGGGGCGATCGCGCTGGGCTTCCTCGTGCCGATCATGTTCTTCGTCGGCGCGATGTTCGCGGCGCTGTGGCTGGGCGCGTTCTTCCTGGGCCGCAGGATCGAGGACGACAAGGCGCGCTGGGCGCGCGAGGCCGCTCAGGACGACTGACGGGCCCGCCAAGCGGTGTGACCCCTAGCACGGCGCGCTACTGTCGAGGGCATGGTGCGCGTGCTGGCAGTGGCGGACGAAGAGGTCCCGACGATGGAGTCGCGGGCACGCAACCTGCACGTCGACCTCGTCCTCGCCGCCGGTGACCTGCCCTGGGGCTACCTCGAGACGATCGGTGACCTGCTCGGCGTGCCGGCGGCGTTCGTGCCCGGCAACCACGACCCCCGCACCGGGCGGGGGCTTGGTCCGCGCGGGTTCGTCGCGCTGGACGGCCGTGTGGCGGACGTCGGCGGTCTCCGGGTCGCGGGGCTCGGCGGGTGCGTCCGCTACAACGGCGGTGAGCACCAGTACACCCAGCGCCAGCACGACCGCCGGGCCCGTGACCTGCTCAAGGCCGTACGCCGTGAGCGGCGCCCCGTCGACGTCCTGCTGACCCACGCACCGCCGCTGGGGCTCGGCGACGAGCCGGACCCGGCCCACATCGGCATCTCCGCGCTGCACGAGGTGCTGGCCGAGCTGCAGCCGTCGTGGCACCTGCACGGCCACATCCACCCCTACGGGATGCGCAAGCCGGATCGCCACGTCGGTCCCACGACGCTGCGCAACATCATCCCGTGGCAGGTCATCGAGATCGAGCCGGCGACCGCGGTCGTCATGGCGTCGGGGAGCTGAGATGGACTCCGGGTCGCCACGGGTCGACGCCGAGAGCGACTTCCTGCGGGCGCGCCGCCACCAGGTCCTGTCGAGCCTTGCGGCCCGGCTGCGCAACGACCGCGACGACGTCGCCCAGACGATGTCGTTCGACGAAGTCGTCGAGGCGCTGGGCCGTCGTGCCGAGCACTACGTCGGGACCCGGGTCATCCCGCTCGACGCGATCGTGGGGTCGGTCGACAAGGTCCGCGACTTCGACCGACGCTTCCGCCCGACGTCGGCCCGCAGCCGCGAGCGCTGGGAGCGGCTGGCGCGGGCGAGCCGGACCGGTGAGGTCATCCCGCCGATCGAGGTCTACCAGGTCGGCGACTACTACTTCGTCCGCGATGGCCACCACCGCGTCTCGGTCGCGCGGAGCCTGCGGCTGCAGGTCATCGAGGCCAAGGTCACGGTGGTCGAGACATTCCTGGCCCCCGTCGGGATCGGTGCCCGCGCCGACCTGGAGCGCAAGTACTGGCGGCGCCTCATGCTGCAGCGGGTCCCGTTCACGGGGGAGGCCCGGGCGGCGGTCGCGGTCGACGACCCGGTCGACTACGGGATCATCGCCGAGACCGTCGAGGCATGGGCTGCGCGCACGATGCACGCCGAGAAGGCCTACTTCGACAAGCCGACGATGGCGGCGCGGTGGTACGCCGAGGAGTTCAAGCCCGTCGTGCAGATGATCGAGGACGCCGGCGTCCGCGGCGACGACGAGCGCCCCGCCGCGGCCTACCTGCGCGTCGCGGGTGAGCGCTACCGGCTGATCCGCGAGCACGAGTGGAACGCCGAGGTCATGGAGGCCGTCGGGCGCAAGGGCCGCCGGAAGCGCTGAGCTCCCGGCGACCCCGTCGCTCGCCTCAGAGGCCGACCGTCAGGTTGTCGCCGCTCGACGGGTCGAACAGGTGCATCTTGTCGGTGTCGATGAACAACGTGGCGTCGTCGTCCTCCTTGACCGAGCTGGACGCGTCGAGCGACACGACGAGCTGGGTGCGCAGCGAGTCGCTGTCGGACTCGCGGGCCAGCTCCTTGAGCTGGTCCTGCACCTTCACCTCGGCCTCGTAGGGGACGTAGGCGTACTGCTGGTCGCCGAGCCACTCGCGGACGTCGACGTGGGCCTCGAAGGTCCGCGACGAGTCGACCTTGTCGGCCTCGATGACCGAGACGTCCTCGAAGTGCTCGGGCCGGATGCCGGCCATCAGCAGTCCCTTGCCGGCGGTCCGCTCGGCCTTCGCGGCCGGGATCGGGAACGTGCCGAACGGCAGCGTGACCTGGTCGCCCTCGACCGTCGCGGGCAGGAAGTTCATCGGCGGCGAGCCGATGAAGCCGGCCACGAACAGGTTGACCGGCTGCTCGTACAGCTCGCGCGGGGTGGCGAGCTGCTGCAGCACGCCGCGCTTCATGACCGCCACCCGGTCGCCCAGGGTCATGGCCTCGGTCTGGTCGTGCGTGACGTAGACCGTCGTGATGCCGAGGCGCCTCTGCAGCCGGGCGATCTCGGTGCGCATCTGGCCGCGCAGCTTGGCGTCGAGGTTGGACAGCGGCTCGTCGAACAGGAACGCCTTGGCCTCGCGGACAATGGCGCGTCCCATCGCGACGCGCTGGCGCTGGCCGCCCGAGAGGTTGGCCGGCTTGCGCTGGAGGTGCTCGTCCAGGTCGAGGGTCTTGCTGGCCTCGCGAACCTTCTCGTCGATCTCCTTGTCGGGTCGCTTGGCCAGCCGCAGCGGGAAGGCGATGTTCTCGTAGACCGTGAGGTGCGGGTAGAGGGCGTAGTTCTGGAACACCATCGACAGGTTGCGGTCGCGCGGCGCGAGGTCGTTGACCCGGTCGCCGCCGATGAGCATGTCGCCCGAGGTGATGTCCTCGAGCCCCACGATCATTCGCAGCAGCGTGGACTTCCCGCAGCCGGACGGACCGACCAGGATCATGAACTCCCCGTCCGCGACGTCGATGCTGACGTCGTTGACCGCCGGGAACCCGTCCCCGTACTTCTTGACGATGTTCTTCATCTCGATGGCTGCCATGAGATCAACCCTTCACTGCACCGGCGGTCAGGCCGGCGACGATCTTGCGCTGGAAAAACAGGACGAGGACGACGATCGGGATCGTGGCGACCACCGCACCGGCGGCGAGCAACGAGGACGGCCGGTTGAACGGATCAGCGCCGACGAAGAACGACAGCGCCGCGGGGATGGGACGAGCTCGCTCCGTCGAGGTCAGCGAGATGCCGAACACGAAGTCGTTCCACGCGAAGAAGAACGTCAGGATCGCGGCGGTGAACACGCCGGGCGCCGCGAGCGGCACGATGACCTTGCGGAACGCCTGCCACGACGTCGCGCCGTCGACCTGGGCCGCCTGCTCCATCTCCCACGGGATCTCCCGGAAGAAGGCGGACAGCGTCCAGATGGCGAGCGGGAGCGTGAAGGACATGTAAGGGATGATGAGCCCCGGCCAGGTGTCGTAGATGCCGAACCGGCGCCACATGTCGAACAGCGGGCCCACGAGCGAGACGACGGGGAACATCGCGATGACCAGCGCCGTCGTCAGCACGAACTTCTTGCCCACGAACTCGAGGCGCGCAATGGCGTATGCGGCGAGCGTGGCGAGGACCACGGACAGGATGGTGGCGATCAGTGAGATGCCGATCG
>NZ_JAOPXQ010000125.1 GCF_025965075.1 Aeromicrobium sp. | reverse complement strand
GTGTCGGGCCTGCTCGTGCTGACCGGCGCGATCATGACGGCCAAGACGAGCATCACCTTCGCGACGGGCAACACCTTCATCTACTTCGTCCAGCCGGTCTTCGTCGACGCCGCTGTGGCGACCATCTTCCTCGCGTCGCTGGGGTCGGCCCAGCCCTTGGTCGCGCGCCTCGCGCCGGACTTCTGTCCGCTCAGCACTGAGCTCGTTGCGCGGCCCGGGATCTGCCGGCTGTTCCGCCAGCTCACGCTGATGTGGGGCCTGATCATCGTGGTCAAGGGCGTCATCACGCTCTGGCTGCTGATGACGCTGTCGACCGTCGACTTCGTCATGATCAAGGGCGGGGTGATCATGACCCTGACGTTCGCCGCGGTTGCCGCGACCGTCGTGTGGTCGGTCGTCGTGGGTCGCCGCGAGGGCCTGCTCGGTCAGCCCCTGGTCGCACTCATCCGCGCATCCGACTGAATCTCCATCCAGTGAGACTCGCGTCTCACCAGGTGTCGCGCCGGGTGACGAACGGATAACGTTCGCCGAATGAGTGTCGTGGGAGTAGTTGCCGAGTCGAGCGCCGGGGAGACCCGGGTCGCGGCCACACCGGAGACGGTGGGCAAGCTGATCGGGCTGGGGTACGGGGTGTGGGTCGAGTCGGGTGCGGGCGCGAAGGCGTCCTTCACCGATGAGGCGTACGTCGAGGCCGGTGCCACGATCGCCGCGAAGGCGGACGTGTGGGGCAGCGAGATCGTGTTCAAGGTCAACGCCCCCACCGCTGACGAGATCGGCCTGCTGGCCGACGGCGCGACGTTGATCAGCATCATCGGTCCGGCACTCAACGCGGACCTGGTCGAGCAGCTGTCGACGCGGCCGATCACGGTGCTCGCGATGGACGCGGTGCCGCGCATCTCGCGGGCGCAGTCGATGGACGTGCTGTCCTCGATGGCCAACATCGCCGGCTATCGCGCGGTCGTGGAGGCCGCGAACGTCTTCGGCCGGTTCTTCACCGGCCAGATCACCGCTGCGGGCAAGGTCCCGCCGGCGACGGTCCTGGTGGCCGGAGTCGGTGTCGCCGGTCTCGCCGCGATCGGCACCGCCAACAGCCTGGGCGCGATCGTCAAGGCCACCGACCCGCGCGCGGAGGTCGCCGACCAGGTCAAGTCCCTGGGCGGTGAGTACCTCGCCGTCGAGGTCGAGACCGAGCAGTCCACCGACGGCTACGCCAAGGCGACGTCAGAGGCGTACGACGCGCGGGCCGCGGAGATCTACAGCGAGCAGGCCGCCGAGGTCGACATCATCATCACCACCGCGTTGATCCCGGGCCGGGCGGCGCCGGTGCTGATCACCGAGGCCGACGTGGCCTCGACGAAGCCGGGCAGCGTCATCGTCGACATGGCCGCCGCCAACGGCGGGAACGTGGCCGGGTCGGTCGCCGGGGAGAAGGTCGTGACCGCCAACGGCGTCACGATCCTGGGCTACACCGACCTGGCCGGGCGGCTGCCGACGCAGGCCTCGCAGCTGTACGGCACCAACCTGGTCAACCTGATGAAGCTGCTGACCCCGGCCAAGGACGGCCGGCTCGTGCTGGACTTCGAGGACGTCGTGCAACGCACCATCACGGTGGTCCGCGACGGGCAGACGACGTGGCCCCCGCCGCCGGTGCAGGTGTCCGCCGCCCCGGCCGCCGCCCCCGCCGCGGCCGTCGAGCCGAAGCCGGCCAAGCAGCCGATGACCCCGGCCCGCAAGCTGACCCTGGTCGGGATCGGCGTGCTGGCTTTGTTCCTGGTCAACGCGTATGCCCCGGACCCGCTGCCGCAGCACTTCACGGTGCTGGTGCTGGCGGTCGTGATCGGCTACTACGTCATCGGCAAGGTCCACCACGCGCTGCACACCCCGTTGATGAGCGTGACGAACGCGATCAGCGGGATCATCGTGGTCGGAGCGATGCTGCAGATCGGCGACGACGACACCGCGATCCGTACGTTGTCGTTCATCGCGATCCTGCTGGCGTCCATCAACGTCTTCGGTGGATTCGCCGTGACCCGTCGCATGCTCAGCATGTTCTCGAAGTAGAGGCAGACCATGGATTCGCAGAGCATCGCCACCGCCGCCTACATCGTCGCGGCCCTGTTGTTCATCCTGTCCCTGGCCGGGCTGTCCAAGCACGAGACCTCCTCCCAGGGTGTCCTGTTCGGCATCGCCGGCATGACGATCGCGCTGGCCGCGACGTTCGGGGTCGTGGCCGATCTGGCCGACGGCACCGCCGTGATCCTGCTCCTGGTCGCCGTGGTCATCGGCGCCGCGATCGGCCTGTGGCGCGCCCGGGTGGTCGAGATGACCGGGATGCCCGAGCTCATCGCCCTGCTGCACTCGTTCGTGGGTCTGGCGGCAGTGCTGGTGGGCTGGAACGGCTACCTGGAGCACCAGGCATTCGGCCTGCAGTCGCTGGCGGACATCCACAACGCCGAGGTGTTCATCGGCGTCTTCATCGGCGGGGTGACGTTCACGGGCTCGATCGTGGCGTTCCTCAAGCTGTCGGCGCGGATCAAGTCCAACCCGCTGGTCCTGCCGGGCAAGAACTGGATCAACCTCGGCGCCCTGGCCGCGTTCGCGCTCCTGACGACCTGGTTCGTCATCGATCCCAGCATCTGGCTGCTGACCGCGGTCACGGTCGTCGCGCTGGCGCTGGGCTGGCACCTGGTGGCCTCGATCGGCGGCGGCGACATGCCCGTCGTGGTGTCGATGCTCAACTCGTACTCCGGCTGGGCCGCGGCCGCGTCGGGCTTCCTGCTGAGCAACGACGCCCTGATCGTCACCGGCGCCCTGGTCGGGTCCTCGGGTGCCTACCTGTCCTACATCATGTGCCAGGCGATGAACCGGTCGTTCATCTCCGTCATCGCCGGCGGCTTCGGCATCGAGGCCGGCCCGGCGGACGACAAGGACTACGGCGAGCACCGCGAGGCAACGGCAGACGACGTCGCGGATCTGTTGAAGGACGCGACCAAGGTGATCATCACGCCCGGCTACGGGATGGCCGTCGCGCAGGCGCAGTATCCCGTCGCCGAGCTGGTCCGCACGCTGCGCGAGCGCGGGATCGACGTCAGGTTCGGCATCCACCCCGTCGCCGGCCGGCTGCCCGGGCACATGAACGTGCTGCTGGCCGAGGCCAAGGTGCCCTACGACATCGTCCTGGAGATGGACGAGATCAACGACGACTTCAAGGACACCTCGGTGGTCCTGGTCATCGGCGCCAACGACACCGTCAACCCCGCCGCGACCGAGGACCCGTCCTCACCCATCGCGGGCATGCCGGTGCTGACCGTGTGGGAAGCGGCCGACGTCGTGGTGTTCAAGCGGTCGATGGCCACCGGCTATGCGGGCGTCCAGAACCCGCTGTTCTTCCGGGACAACTCGCAGATGCTGTTCGGTGACGCCAAGGAGCGGGTCGAGGCCATCCTCAAGGCGCTGTGAGCTGTCTGGCTGGTCGAGGTGCGGAGGCCGCGCTCAGCCGGCCACGCCGTACAGGCGGTCGCCGGCGTCGCCGAGGCCCGGGACGATGTAGCCGTGCTCGTCCAGCCGCTCGTCCAGGCCGGCGGTCACCAGCGTGACCGGGATGTCGAGGTGCGCGAGATCGGCCTCGATCCGGGCGACGCCCTCCGGCGCGGCCAGGAGCGTGATCGCCGTGATGTGGTCGGCGCCCCGCTGCACCAGGAAGGCGATCGCCGCGGCGAGCGATCCGCCGGTCGCGAGCATCGGGTCGAGCACGTAGCACTGGCGCCCGGTCAGGTCGTCGGGCAGCCGCTCGGCGTACGTGACGGCCTCGAACGTCTCCTCGTTGCGGACCATCCCGAGGAAGCCCACCTCGGCGGTCGGCAGCAGCCGCTGCATGCCCTCGAGCATGCCGAGCCCCGCCCGCAGGATCGGGACGACGAGCGGCCGCGGATCCGTCAGGCGTACCCCCCGCGCGAGCGCGACCGGGGTCTGCACGTCGACGCCGTGGACGCGCACGTCCCGGGTGGCCTCGTACGCCAGCAGGGTCACCAGCTCGTCGGCCAGGCGCCGGAACGTCGGGGAGTCGGTGGTCTCGTCGCGCAGCAAGGTCAGCTTGTGCGAGATGAGTGGGTGGTCGGCGACGTGTACCTGCATGCCACGAGACTAGCGGTGGCCGCCGGTGACCTGTCACCATCGCAGGGAAGACATCATTCCCCGATCAGGAGGCACCCCGTGGCCGAAGACGATGTCGACTTCGCCGTCGCCGCCTATCGGGACGAGGGTGCGTGGCAGGTGGTCGAGCTCAACCCACGCCTCGGCGAGGACGTCGACGACCTGAGCGACGCGCTGGGCCGCTTCCCGTCCGACGTCGGGGTGCTGGGGATCGTGTCGATGAGCGACGACTTCTTCGTCATCCTGCGCCGGTCCGGCACCCGGGTGCGGGCGATGCTGTCGGACGTCACGGCGATCGACGACTGGCCGCTCGCGGTCGGTGTGGCGGACCTCGTCGACCTGCCGGAGATCGATGATGACGGGCAGGCCGGTGGTGACCTGGAGATCCTGGCCGATCTGGGCATGTCGGCGCTCGACCTCGGGATGCTGTGCGATGACGACGACCTCTATCCCCAGGACATCCTCATGGACGTCGCCGAGCGCCTCGGCTTCGGCCCCGAGCTCGAGGCCATCATCGGGTGACCGACGACGACCTGATGGGTGAGGCGCTCGACCTCGCCCGCTCCGCCATGGCCGACGGGGACGTGCCGGTCGGCGCGATCGTCATCGACCCGGCCGGGACCGTCATCGGCCGCGGGCGCAACACTCGCGAGCGCGACGGCGACCCCACCGGGCACGCCGAGGTCGTCGCGATCCGCGAGGCCGCGGCGGCGGTGGGGGAGTGGCGGCTCGAGGGCTGCACCCTGGTGGTGACGCTCGAGCCCTGCACGATGTGCGCGGGGGCGATCGTGTCGTCGCGGGTCGCCCGGCTGGTGTTCGGGGCGTTCGACGACAAGGCCGGCGCGGTCGGGTCGTTGTGGGACGTCGTCCGCGACCGCCGGCTCAACCACCGCCCCGAGGTGCGCAGCGGGGTGCGGGCCGAGGAGTCGACGGCCCTGCTGCTGGAGTTCTTCGCCCAGCACCGGTGAGGTTTACCACGGTCCCTGAGCAAGCCTGCGCTCCCCGCAGGAAGCTTCCCCCGGTACGTACGGGCTTGCCACGGGGAGTTGCCGGGCGATGCTGGGGCGCGGGAAGCATCCGCGGGCCGGGGCCGTTGACCACCTCGTGAAGCTCTCCCTCCTCGACCGGTCGCGCACCCGCGCGGGACGTCCCGAGCGCGAGGGGCTGACCGGCTCGGTCGAGCGGGCTGTCCTCGCCGAGCGGGTCGGCTACGAACGGTTCTGGGTCGCGGAGCACCACGCCGTCCCGGGCATCGCGAGCGGCTCGCCGGCGGTGCTGCTGGCCGCGATCGGCGCCCGCACCGACCGGATCCGGCTCGGCTCCGGCGGGGTCATGCTGCCCAACCACCAGCCGCTCGTCGTCGCCGAGCAGTTCCTGATGCTCGAGGCGCTCCACCCCGGCCGGATCGACCTCGGCATCGGCCGGTCGCTGGGCTTCACCCCCGCCGTGCGCGCGGCGCTGCGCCACGACCTCGACGCGGTCGACTCCTTCGAGGACGACCTGGCGGAGCTGGCCGACCTCCTCGACGGCACGGGCCCGGTCACGCCCCACCCCGTTGCGCCGGCCCGGGTCCCGGTGTCGCTGCTCGCGACCGGCCAGGGCCTGGCGATCGCCGCCCGCCACGGCCTGCCGGTCGTCGTCGGTGGCCCGATCCTGGCCCAGGACTCGATCGGCGCGGCCCTCGACACGTACCGCCGGGACTTCCAGCCCAGCAAGCAGGCCGTCGACCCCCACGTCACGATCTCCCTCGACGTCACCGTCGCCGCGGACGACGCCACGGCCCGCGAGCTCGCGCTGCCCGAGGCGTGGGCGATGGCCCGGTCCCGCCAGACGGGGGAGTTCCCGCCGCTGGAGCCGGTCGCCGCGATCCACGCGCAGGACTGGTCGGCGCAGGTCCGGCAGCGGGTCGAGAAGTCACTCGCCGGAGCGGTGGCCGGGTCGCCCGCGACCGTACGTCGGATGCTCGACGACCTCGCCGAGCGCACCGGCGCCGACGAGCTCATGGCGTCCACCTCGACGTACGACCGCGAGGCGCTGCTCGAGTCGGACCGGCTGCTGCGCGACCTCGTCCCCTGAGGCCGGCTCGGAACATCTGACGACGGTCCGTGTTGCACCTGACATGAGAGCAGTCGTCCACAGCCAGGCAGGGGACCCGTCGGTCCTGACCCTCGTCGATCGTGACCCGGCCGAGCCCGGGCCCGGAGAGGTGCGCGTGCGGATCGTCGTGTCGGGCGTCAACCCGACCGACTGGAAGAGCCGCTCCGGTGCGACGGGCCAGGGACTGGCGTTCCCCGAGATCGTGCCCAACCAGGACGGGGCCGGCGTCGTCGACGCGGTGGGCCCCGACGTTGCGGACCTCGCGGTGGGCGACCGGGTCTGGCTGCTCCTCGCGCAGCACCAGCGCGCCACCGGCACGGCCCAGGAGCTCACGGTCGTGCCGGCGAGCCGCGTCGTCCGGCTGCCCGACAGCACGCCGTACGACGTCGGCGCCTCCCTCGGCGTGCCCGCCGTGACCGCACACCGCGCCCTGACCGTCCGCGAGGGCGGGCCCGCGCGGCTCTCGCCCGGGGCCCTGGACGGCGTCACGGTGCTGGTGGCGGGCGGTGCCGGCGCGGTGGGCCACGCCGCGATCCAGCTCGCGCGCTGGGCGGGTGCCACCGTGATCACGACGATCAGCAGCCCCGAGAAGGCCGCGCTCGCCACCGCCGCAGGCGCGCACCACACGATCGACTACACCCAGCCGGGCACCGTCGACGCGATCCGCGCCATCGCCCCGGACGGGGTCGACATCGTGGTCGAGGTCGCGCCGGCGGTCAACGCCGACCTCGACCTCGACGTCATCGCCAACCACGGCACGATCGCGGTCTATGCCAACAACGGCGGCGACCGGGTCAGCTTCGACGTCCGCAAGCAGTTCGCGCTCAACGTCCGCTACCAGGGTCTGCTGCTCTACACGCTCTCCTCCGAAGCGCTGCAGGCCGCGACCGAGGACATCACCGCGGCGCTCGAGGACGGCGCGCTACCGGTCGGCGAGGACGCCGGGCTCCCACTCGTACGCTTCCCGCTCGAGCAGACCGCCGCCGCGCATGCGGCAGTCGAGAGCGGCGTCGTCGGCAAGGTGCTGATCGACGTGACGACAACCTGACGAGTCGACGCAGAGGTGCCGCATCGAGTAGGTGTGGGGGATGACGTTCACGATCGATGAGCTGGACATGCCGGAGTCCCTGGACGCACCGGGCGGTCACGAGTTCATCGAGTACGCCACGGTGCGCAACGCGATCGAGTCGCACACCCTCGGCACCGACCTGCTCGCGATGGGCGCGGAGGAGATGCTGGCGGAGTACCGCAACAACCCGCACCGGGTCCGGCAGCACTTCGTCGTCCGTGAGGCGGATGCCGTGATCGGCCGTGCGCTGGTCACGACACGACCGCACGCGCCGGAGACCGGGGCCTACCTGATGGTCGACGTGCTGCCCGAGCACCGACGTCGCGGCATCGGGCAGACCCTGCTCGACCGGGCCGAGCGGGTGGCCCGCCGGGCGGCGGCGCCGGTGCTCAAGGTGTCGGTGCCCCACGCCGTGGTGCCCGGCGGCGACCGGGTCGAGCCGCCCACGGGCTTCGGCGAGCTGCCGGCCGGCGACGACGGTGTGAGATTCCTGCAGGCCCACGGCTACGCGCTCGAGCAGGTCTCCCGCATCAGCCTGCTCGACACCCCGGGGCTGCCGGAGCGGGTCGCACCGCTGCGGGACGCCGCTGGGGCAGTCGCCGGTGACGGCTACCGCCTCACGACGTGGACCGGGGTCACGCCGGACGAGTGGACGGCGGACCTCGCGGTCCTGCGCACGCGCATGAGCACGGACGCCCCGATGGCCGGCATGGTCATCACGGAGGACCTGTGGGACGTCGACCGGGTGCGGGAGCACGATCAGCGCATCGTGGCCAGCGGTCGGAGCATCGTGACCGCCGCCGTCGAGGACGTGGCATCGGGGGCGCTCGTCGGCTTCTCGGTGATCGTCGTCTCCGCCGGCGATCCGGTCGCGGTGCAGGACGACACCCTCGTCCTGCGCGACCACCGGGGATGGCGCCTCGGGATGCTGCTCAAGTCGGCGACGGCGGAGCTGCTGGTGACGTCGGCGCCCGAGGTCGAGGCGATCGTGACGTACAACGCCGAGGAGAACCGGCCGATGCTCGACGTCAACGAGGCGATGGGATTCCGCCCGATCGGCTACGAGGGCGGCTGGCAGAAGCACGTCTGACCTGTCGCACCGTGGAATGCCCAGCGGCCGGGTCTCGTTGCGCCTGACATGACCCACAACAGCTACGACTTCAGCGGCCGGACGGTGCTCGTCACGGGCGGTGGCAGCGGCATCGGCCTGGCGATCGCCACAGCGTTCCTCGACAACGGGGCCAACGTCGCGATCTCCGGCCGCACCGAGAGCAAGCTCGTCGAGGCCGTCCAGGGACAGCCCGCCGGTCGTACGCTGACCGTCGCCGGCGACATCGGGGACCCCTCGGACGCAGAGGCGCTCGTGGCGGCCGTCGTCGAGCGGTTCGGCCGGCTCGACGTCGTGGTCAACAACGCCGCGGCCCACACCGGCGGGGATTTCACCGACACGGTGGACGAGTGGGAGCAGATCCGCACGACCAACATCGACGGCTTCGTCCACCTCGCCCGGTTCGCCCTGCCGGAGCTCGAGCGGGTTGGCGGCAACCTCGTCGCGGTCTCCTCCGTCTCGGCCCTGCGCGGCGACTGGGGCCAGTCGCTCTACAACGCCAGCAAGGCGGCGGTGCTCAACTTCATCCAGTCGCTCGCGCTCGACTACGGGCGGCGCGGCGTGCGGCTCAACGCGGTGGCGCCGGCGTTCACCATCACGCCGATCACCCAGGGCGTGGCCGACGATGCGGAGCAGCTCGCGAAGTTCACCAACCGGGTCGCCCTCGGCCGGCCGGGCCAGCCGGAGGACATCGCCCCCGCGGTGCTGTTCCTGGCCAGTGACGACGCGGCGTACATCACGGGGGCCACGCTGGCCGTCGACGGCGGCACCAGCGCGTCGACGGGGCAACCTCACATCGAGCAGGGATGACGTGGGAATACCCCACGTGCTAATATAGTTGAAGTTTCAACAAGCCCATACGGGCCAGCACGTGAAGCTGTGCGAAGGAGACCCAGATGACCAGCATGCAGTTCGGACTGTACACGGTCGGCGACGTCACGCCTGACCCCACGAACGGCACCACGCCCACCGAGCACGAGCGCATCAAGGCGACGATCGCGATCGCCAAGAAGGCCGAGGAGGTCGGGCTCGACGTCTTCGCGACCGGCGAGCACCACAACCCGCCCTTCGTGCCGTCCTCGCCGACGACGACGCTGGCGTACATCGCCGCGCAGACCAGCCGCCTGCAGCTGTCGACCGCCACGACGCTCATCACCACGAACGACCCGGTGAAGATCGCGGAGGCTACGCGATGCTCCAGCACCTGGCCGGCGGCCGCGTCGACCTCATGCTGGGCCGCGGCAACACCGGGCCCGTCTACCCCTGGTTCGGCAAGGAGATCCGCGACGGCATCTCCCTCGCGATCGAGAACTACGCCCTGCTGCGTCAGCTCTGGGACACCGACGTCGTCGACTGGCAGGGCGCCCACCGCACGCCGCTGCAGGGCTTCACGTCGACGCCGCGGCCGCTCGACGGCGTCCCCCCGTTCGTGTGGCACGGCTCCATCCGGTCCCCGCAGATCGCCGAGCAGGCCGCGTACTACGGCGACGGCTTCTTCGCCAACCACATCTTCTGGCCGAAGAGCCACACCCAGCAGATGGTGCAGCTCTACCGGCAGCGCTTCGAGCACTACGGCCACGGCAGCGCCGACCAGGCGATCGTCGGCCTGGGCGGGCAGG
>NZ_JAOPXQ010000087.1 GCF_025965075.1 Aeromicrobium sp. | reverse complement strand
CGCGGTCAATTCGCTCATCGATCTCGGTGGGGTCGGGCACGCCCCCAGACTAGGCACGGCCCGGTGATCGACGACGAGGACAAGACCGGCCGGATCCGTCGCTCGTCTCCCGACTCAGGCGGTGGGTGCGTAGACGCGGCTGGCAGCGAGCCCTTCGGCCGCCCCCGAGCGGCGGAAGAGGCGTCTGCACCTGCTGACGCCCCGTTCCCAGGCGAGCTGGTAGGCCATCGCCCCAGCGATCGACGTGGCAACGGCCAGCAGCGGGATCCGGTCCTCGAGGTGGGGGTAGATCTGCCACTGGGTCAGGTAGATGTAGAGCGAGGCCGCCGCCACCACTCCCGCAGCCCGGGCGCCCCACTTGGGGAGCCGTACCGCGGGGACCCACGCCAGCAGGAGGATGCCGGTGATGACGACTGCCTCACGCTCGGGGTCGCCGAAGAACCCGATGACACCGACGAGTGCCGTTGCCGACACAGCCAGTCGCTGCCACCCCGAGTGAGCCTGGGCGAGCGCCCAGCCGAGGGCGAAACACCACAGCACGATCGACGGGGTGTAGCGCTCGGTCGGGCCGGCCTCGACGCCGGTCAGCGCGAATCGGAGGACCAGCGCCACGACGAGCACCGTCTTCGCGAACCCGAACGGCGCCCGACGTTCCGCACGGTGGAGCAGCGGGACGGCCAGGAGCGTGACCGCGGCGACCTGGATCCACAGGATTGCTTCCAGGAACCAGAACTGCCACTGCACCGTCCACTGGTCACTGCCGGTCAGGCCGTTGAGGAACAACGCCGTCTGGGGTCGGTACGTTCCCGCCACCACCGCGACCGCCCCGATCCAGACGATGCACGGCAGGGCCAGCCGCACCAGCGAACCGGCGCTCGCGCGGACCCGGTCGACGCGCGACCGGTCCGTGAGCTGGAAACGGGCGAAGTTGTAGCCCACCACGGCCAGCAGCACGTGCGCGCCACCCGGCGCGGTCCACACGTTGGCGTGAGTTCCCAGGATCAGGAGGATCGCCACGGCCCGCAGCAGGACCGACATCTCCAGTCTCACCCCCCAGGTCGGTCGGACGCGCGATGAGGTCACCAGGTCACGCATCCGATGGCGCTGCCAGTCGGACGGCAGGCGCACGCCGAGCTCCCCCAGCCGCACGGAGAGCTCCACGTACGACAATGAGTCGCCGCGCAGGCTGGTGAAGCTGTCATCGGGGGTGGCGTCCGGTCGGGCCAGCAGCTCGGCGTACAGGTCGCGGATGTCCTCGGCCCGCACCCCCTCCGCCGACGGCCGCTCGCGTCGGCGCGAGCTCGACCGACCGAGGAGCCGCGCCTGACGTTCCAGCGACGGGTAGTCCGTCTTGCCGTTCGCGGTCAGGGGCCTGTCGCGCAGGCGGCCCACCGTGACGACGTGCTCGGGCAGGCCGCAGCAACGTGCGAGCACTGTGCGGACCTGCGCGGCATCGGTGTGCCAGTCGACGAACACCTGCAGGCGGTCACTGACCGACACACACCATGCGGACACCCCCTGGTCGAGGAGCAGGCGTTCCAGCTCATCCAGATCGATCCTCAGGCCGAAGACCTTCGCGAGCCGGCTGCGCCGACCCACCAGCTCATAGCTCCCGTCATCGTGACGCCGGGCCAGGTCACCGGTGTGCAGCTCAGCGAGCTGGGGGCCGGCGGCGAGATCCCCGATGGTGGTGGCGTAGCCCATCATGACGTTGGGCCCGGCGTAGACGAGCTCACCGACCCCCGTGCCCGCCAGCTCCGGCACCGTTTCGAGCCGGAACGACCCGCCGGGGACCGGCACACCCAACGCCTCGGGCCGGACCTGCGCCAGCTCCGGTGGCAGGTACGCCATCCGCGCCGTCGCCTCGGTCTGGCCGTACATGGCGAAGAACCGCCATCCCCGCTGCAGGCCCAGATCGACGTAGGCGGCGATGCGATCGGGTGCGAGCCGGCCTCCCGCCTGGGTGATGTGGCGGAGCGACGGCAGGTCCCGCTCGAAGAAGTCGATCGAGTCCAGCAGGTCGAACGTGTACGGCACGCCCGCGAACGACGTCGCCTCCGCGCTCGCGGCCAGGTCCCAGAGGCAGTCGTCGACGACCGACCAGTCCGTGACGACCAGGCCCGCGCCCGTGAGCAGGTGGCTGTTGACGACCGACAATCCGTAGCAGTAGTGCATCGGCAGGGTGGTCAGTGCTCGGTCGTCCTCGGCGATGTCCAGGTAGTCGGCGATGCCACGGGCGTTGCTGACGACGTTGTCGTGCGACAGCCGGACCAGCTTGGCCGAGCCGGTGGAGCCCGAGGTCGACATCAGGAGCGCCAGGTCGGGGTGCAGGTCGTGGCGGGTGCCCGCACGCCGCTCGACGAATCCGTCACCCGTGGCGGGGTCGAACACCACGTCGGGGTCGTACGCGTCGACGATCGAAGCCAGGTGGGCGGAGCTGCCGGCGGGCACGAGCAGAACGGCGTGCCCGTGCGCCATCGCCGACGTGTAGGCGATGAGCGACTCGGCCGAGTTCGTGCCCGCCACCACGACCAGGCGCTTGTCGGTCGTCAGCACGTCCCGGGCGGCGGCGACCCGCTCGGCGACGTCGGCGTAGGTGAGGACGTCGTCGGGCCCGATCAGCGCAGGCCGCTGCCCGTGGCGGGCGAGGGCGGCAAAGGCGTGCCGCTCGGTGATCACGCCGCGCCCACCGTGCCGAACACGGCGGCGTCACCCTTGACCGCGACCGTGACCTCCTCGCCGGGCGCCGGCAGGTCCGCGCTGAGCACCCGGGCCTCGATGGTTGCCCCGGCGCCGTCCAGGACCAGGCGCACCGTGGCGTCGTGGCCGTAGTAGCTGACGTCGACGACCCGCGCCGGCGTGCCCGGTCCCGAGGGTGGCCCCAGCACGAGCTGCTCGGGGCGAACCAGGACCTGCACGCTCCCCTGCGGGCCGTCCGGCGGCACGGCGAGGCGCCCCAGCGCGCACGTGGCGACCCGGCCGTTGACGATCCCGGGTACCACCACCACACTGCCGACGAACGCGGCCGTGGCCAGATCGACGGGGGTCCGGTACAGATCGACAGGGGTCGCGTACTGGGTCACCCGGCCGTCGCGCAGCACCGCGACGCGGTCGGCCAGCGCGAGCGCCTCGTCCTGGTCGTGCGTGACCAGGACGGCGGTGGCGCCGGCGGCCCGCAGGGCACCGATGACGGCGTGACTGGTCTCGACCCGCAGGCCGGCATCCAACGATGAGAAGGGCTCGTCCAGCAGCACGACCGCCGGCGCCGGCGCCAACGCCCGCGCCAGGGCGACCCGTTGCTGCTGCCCTCCGGACAGCTCGTGGGGATGGCGAAGCTTGAGCGCCGGGTCGAGGTCGACCAGCGCGAGCATCCTGTCGACGTCGAACGCACGTCGATCGCCACGGCGGAGGCCGAAGGTGATGTTGGTCGCGACATCCAGGTGCGGGAACAGCGCCCCTTCCTGCGGCACGTAGCCGATCCCGCGCCGTTGCGGCGCGATCCCTCGACCGCCGGCGACCAGCTCGACGCCGTCCAGGTCGATCGTGCCGGCGTCGGCGTCGAGGAAGCCGGCGATGATGCGCAGCAGCGTCGTCTTGCCCCCACCGGACGGCCCGAGCGTCGCGACCACCGAGCCGGCCGGGATGTCGAGGTCGATGCCGTCCAGCACCCGCCGGCCACCGAAGGCCTTGCTGAGACCCGAGATCTTCAGTCCGCTCATGTCATTGCCTCCAGGGACGGCCGACGACTCAACAGGTAGGTGGCCGGCAGCGAGATCAGCACCAACATCACGGCGTACGGCGCGGCCGCCCCGTAGGCCACCGAGGACGAGTTCGACCAGAACTGGGTCGCCAGGGTCGTCGTGCCGATGGGTGACAGCAGCAGCGTCGCGGTGAGCTCGGTCGTCACGGCGAGGAACACCAGCGCGCACCCCGCTCCGACCCCCGGTGCGAGGAGCGGCAGGGTGACCCGGCGCGCCGTGGCCAGAGGACTCAGGCCCAAGCCGTGCGCGACATCCTCGAACACTGGTGGCGACTGCTCGGCGGCCGCCCGGACACTGACCAGGGCCCGCGGCAGGAACATGATGGCGTACGCACCCAGCAGCAGGACGTACGTCTGGTAGATGCTCGGGACGTACCTGATCGACACCGTGACCAGGGCGAGGGCCACCACGATGCCCGGGAGGGCGTTCGCGACATAGGTGCTGCGCTCGACGACCGTCGCGGTCCGCGTCCGGTGGCGCACCGCAAGCCAGGCCACCGGCGTCGCGAGCAGCACCGCGACCACGGCGGCGACCAGCCCCAGGCCGACCGAGGTGGCCGCGGCAGCGGCGATGTCGCCGGCTGGGAACGCGGTCGACGACCCCACCACCATCCAGTGCACCAGGCTGTACAGCGGCACGCCGAGCGATCCAGCCACCACCGTGATCATGAATCCGAGCACCGGCGCGCGAAGCCGGCCGAGTCGCGCCGGGACGGCGTGCCGACGGGACCCCCCGCCGACGCGGGACAGGCGCCGGCGCGAGCGCAGGTGCAGATCGCCGATCAGCAGCACCAGGCAGCACAGCACCAGGACCGCGGCGATGACATTGGCACCGGCGCTGTTGAACGAGGAGTTGTACTGGTCGTAGATGGCTGTCGTGAAGGTGGGGAAGCGCAGCATCTGCAGCGCCCCGAACTCCGACAGGAGGTGCAGACCCACCAGCAGCGCACCGCCGATCACGGCGGGACGGAGCTGGGGAAGGACCACCCGGACGAACGTCCGGACAGGGCCGAAGCCCAGGGAGCGGGCGACGTCCTCCAGAGCCGGGTCGAGACCACGCAACGACGCCGCGGTGGGCAGGTAGACGAGCGGGAAGTACGACAAGGTCACCACCAGCAGAGCACCGTGGAGGCCCTCCACCCCGCCGGCAAGCGATGACCAGGAGTAGCTGTTGACGAACGCCGGGATCGCCAGTGGCGCAGCCGCCAGCACATGCCACACGTTCCGCCCCGGGATGTCGGTGCGCTCCACGACCCACGCGCACGCCACCCCCAGCATGACGCTGAGCAGGCATCCAAGCGCCACGAGTCGCGCGGTGTTCGAGAGCAGCTCCCCCATCCGCGGCCGCACCAGGACCTGCCAGGCCTCGTGCCCGCCGAGCGAGACGACGTAGACCGTCACGTACCCGAGCGGGATCAGCGCGAAGGCTGCGACGACGACCGCGACGAGCAGGAGTGACGGCGGTGTCGCGCCCCGCCGGACGCGCCGCCGGGGTCTCGTCGGCGCGCCGATCAGAGGAATCCCGCGTCTTGGAGCATCGAGATGACCTCGGGCCCGTTCAGGGAGGAGACGTCGACCACCGGCGGATCCAGCTCGGCCAGGGGCCGGACGCCTCGTCCCAGCTCGACATCGGGGTTCAGCGGGTACTCCAACGCATAGCTGTCGGCCAGCGCCTGCTGACCATCGACGCTCGCCAGGAAGTTGACGAACTTCTGCGCGTCCGACTGGTGCTTGCTGGCCTTCAGCACGCCCGCGCCCGAGACGCTGAGGAACGCCCCCGGATCCTTGTCACCGAAGAAGTGCAACGCCGAGGCGTCACTGTTCGCGCCCGACTCCTGCTGGTCGCGGTACCAGTAGTAGTGGTAGATCACCCCGGTGTCGATCGTGCCGGCGTTGACCTCCTTCAGCACGACGTTGTTCCCCTGGTAGACCGTCCCGTTGGCCTTCAGCCCCGCCAGCCACTGCTCGGTCGCGGCCTTGCCCTCGAGCTCCAGCACGGCACTGACGATCGCTTGGAAGTCGGCGCCCGTCGGCGAGAACGAGACCTTGCCCTTCCACTTCGGCTCGGCCAGGTCCAGCAGCGAGGTCGGAAGCTCCGACTGAGCGACCTTGGCCTTGTTGTAGACCAGCACGGTCGATCGAGCAGTGAACCCCATCCACCTGCCGCTCTTGGCCTGGTACTGGGCCGGCACGAGCTCCAGCGTCGACGCGTCCAGCTTGGCGAACAGGTCCTTGCTCTCCACCAGGGACATCGCCGGTGAGTTCTCGGTCAGGAACACATCGGCCGGCGATGCGTCGCCCTCCTGCACCAGCTGGTTGGCCAGCTCGAAATCGCTGCCGTTGCGGAGCTTGACCTTGATACCGGTCTCCTTGGTGAACGCAGGCGCCAGCTCGGCCAGGAGCTCCTCGTGCTGCGCGTTGTACACCGTGATCGACGGCCCGTCGTCGCCACTGCCACCACACGCGGACAGCAAGGTCAGGATCAGCGGTGCCGCGATGGCACCGAGGAAGATGTTGCGTCGCACTGTGGAGCTCCTATGGGTCAGGTTTGGCTTACCTTAGTGGCACCTGGCTGGCCGCTGAACAGAGGCCCGGCAGCGACGACCTCGGAACGGAGATTCGTGCGGATCCGCGTCCACCGGACCCTGACCCCGGCGTCAGTGGCCGCGCTCATCGCGCACGCGAAGGCCCAAGTGCCGTGCTCGCCCGTTGGGGCCATAGCGCGGCGTCACCAGTAGATCGCGACAAACTCGACTTCGAGAAGCTGCTGGCCCGAGTCGCCGTCTACGGACTCCTCGCCTGTTACTT
>NZ_JAOPXQ010000131.1 GCF_025965075.1 Aeromicrobium sp. | reverse complement strand
CGACCTCGATGCCGTAGCGCGGCGGGTGCGCAGGGCCCTGGCCCGACCCAGCTGTGGTCGATAGTGCACGAGGAACGTCGAAGACGTGGTGCACCTTTGACCAAATCTGGGTCAGCGGGCGCGGCGCTGGAGGCGCTCGAGGTCGAGGATGACCACAGAGCGGGGCTCGAGGCGCAGCCAGCCGCGCGATGCGAAGTCGGCGAGGGCCTTGTTGACCGTCTCGCGGGAGGCGCCGACCAGCTGGGCGAGCTCCTCCTGCGTGAGGTCGTGGTTGACGTGGATGCCGTCGTCGGCGCGGCGGCCGAAGCGCGAGGCCAGGTCGAGCAGCGCCTTGGCGACACGGCCGGGGACGTCGCTGAACACAAGATCGCCGACGACCTCGTTGGTGCGGCGCAGGCGGCCGGCGAGCTGGTTGAGCAGCGCGTGGGCGACGTCGGGGTGTGCGTTGAGCACGGGGCTCAGGGCCTCGTGGCCCAAGCCCTTGAGCTCGACGTCGGTGACCGCGGTGGCGGTGGCCGAGCGCGGGCCCGGGTCGAAGAACGACAGCTCGCCGAACATCTGTCCGGGTCCGAGGATCGCGAGCAGGTTCTCGCGACCGTCGGGCGAGGTGCGGCCCAGCTTGATCTTGCCGTCGGTGACGACGTACAGCTGATCGCCGTCGTCGCCCTCGCTGAACAGGATCTCGCCGCGGCGCAGGCTCAGCGACGACATCGAGCTCTCGAGCGTCTGCGCGACCTCGTCATCGAGGCCGGAGAACAGCGGTGCCTGGCGGAGAACGTCGTCGGTCACGGGACTTCCCTATCGTCGTGTCACAGAGGTCACAGTGTGTGCACCCTTGCGAAGTTTCCCACATGAAGGGCGCTCTCGCGAAGATACGCGCCGAGGGACGTACGCTTGAGGGCGTGCCGACCCCCGTGACGCGACCGGACACGGCACTCGTCCGCCGGGCCCGCAAGATCAACCGCGTGCTCGCCGAGACCTATCCGGAGGCCGGCTGCGAGCTGGACTTCCGCACCCCGTTCGAGCTCCTCGTCGCGACGGTGCTGTCCGCACAGACGACGGATCGGCGCGTCAACGCGATCACGCCGGCGCTGTTCGCGGCGTTCCCGGACGCCGTGGCGATGGCCGCTGCGCCCCGGGCCGAGCTCGAGGAGATCATCCGGCCGACCGGGTTCTTCCGGGCCAAGACCACCAGCCTGCTCGGCCTGTCGGCGGTGCTGGTCGAGCGGTTCGACGGTGAGGTCCCCGGCCGGCTCGCCGACCTCGTGACCCTGCCCGGCGTCGGCCGCAAGACCGCCAACGTCGTGCTCGGCAACGCGTTCGACGTCCCGGGCATCACGGTCGACACCCACTTCGCCCGGCTCGTCCGCCGGTTCGCGTGGGTGCCGGAGGACATCCTGGGCGACCCGGTCAAGGTCGAGCACGCCGTGGGGGCGTTGTTCCCGCGCAGCGACTGGACGATGCTGAGCCATCGCCTGATCTGGCACGGCCGGCGCCGCTGCCATGCCAAGAAGCCGGCGTGCGGCGCGTGCCCCGTCGCGCACTGGTGCCCCGCGTTCGGGACGGGCCCGATCGACCCCGTCGAGGCCGCGGCCCTCGTCACGACGCAGGGGCCGGCATGAGGATCCGCGCCGCGCTGGCCGTGGCGGTGCTGCTGGCCGTGGCGGCGTGCGGGTCGTCGGAGCCGACCGGCACCAAGCCGACGTTCGGCGGGGGATCGGCGCCGACCGTCCCGGCCGACGAGCTGGCCGCCGCCAAGCAGGCGGCCGGCATCCGGGACTGTCCCGCGCCGGGGGCGAAGGCGGCGACCGACCTGCCGGAGCTGACCCTGGCGTGCCTCGGCGGTGGCCGGGACGTCGACCTCGCCCGCCTGACCGGCACCCCGACCGTCATCAACCTCTGGGCCAGCTGGTGCGCACCGTGCCGCGCCGAGCTGCCGCTGCTGGCCCGCGCCGACGAGGCGTACGGCGACCGGGTCCGCGTCGTCGGCATCGACTTCGACGACTCGGCCCCGGACCACGCTCTCGAGCTGGCCCGCTCGACCGGCGTGACGTACCCGCTCCTGGTCGACCGGTCGGGCGAGACGCGCAGGCCGTTCGGGGTCGTGGGCCTGCCGCAGACCGTGTTCGTGGACGCGCAGGGAAGAATGGTCGCCACGGAGCGTACGTCGTTCCGTTCGTACGCCGACCTGACGGCCGCGATCGAACGACACCTGGGAGTGGCGCCATGACGGTGGACAGCCTGCCGGCATGGTTGCGGCCGCTCGCCGAGCTCGCGTCCTCGGTCGAGGCCGAGCAGCTGTCGCCCAACTTCCCCAGCGTCCCCGCCGCCGCCCGCCCGGCCGCCGTCCTGATGCTGTTCTCCGAGGGCGAGCACGGGCCGGAGCTGCTCCTGACGGAGCGGTCCTCGACGATGCGCAACCACGCGGGGCAGATCGCGTTCCCGGGCGGCAAGTCCGACCCGGGTGACGTCGACGCCGCGGCGACCGCGCTGCGGGAGGCCGAGGAGGAGGTCGGGGTCGACGCCACCACCGTCGACGTCTTCGGGACCCTGCCGACGTTGTGGCTGCCGCCCAGCAACTTCGCCGTGACCCCCGTGCTGGGCTTCTGGCGCGAGCCCAAGCCACTCCTGCCGGTCAGTGACCTCGAGGTCGTCACGGTCATCCACCAGCCGATCCGCCGGCTCGTCGACCCCGACAACCGGTTCAGCGTGACCCACCCGTCGGGCTGGCGCGGTCCGGCGTTCGAGGTCGGCACGCCGATGCCGCTGTGGGGCTTCACGGCCGGCGTCATCTCCCGGCTGTTCGAGGTCCTGGGCTGGGAGCAGCCGTGGGACGACAGCGTCACCCGACCCCTGCCCGAGCTGCCATGAACTCACTCGACCTGATCATCGTGCTGGTCCTGATCGCGTACGCCATCTCGGGCTACTTCCAGGGCTTCGTCGTCAACCTGATCGCCACGATCGGCCTGCTGGTGGCCGGGCTGCTGGCGGTCGCGATCGTCCCGAAGCTGCTGTCCGACGGCACCCCGACGCTCTCGTCGTCGCTGCTGGCCCTCGGACTCGTGATCGGCGCCGGCGCGATCGGCCAGGCGATCGGCACGTTCGTCGGCACGGGCCTGCGCGACGGCCTGAAGTGGCGGCCGCTGCGCTGGGTCGATGCCGTCGCCGGCAGCGCGCTGAGCATCGTGGCGGTGCTGTGCGCGGCGTGGGCGCTGGGCTACTCGGTCAGCGGCACGACGATCCCCTACCTCTCGACGGCGTCGCGGGACTCCGCGATCCTCGACCGGGTCGACGGGGTCATGCCGATGCAGGCGACGACGGTGCTCCGCTCCTTCAACGAGGTGCTGGACGCCAACCTGTTCCCCCGCTACATCGACCCGTTCGAGGACGAGGAGATCACGGCGGTCAAGGCGCCGGACGATAAGACCCTCGCGAGCCCGGGCGTGCGGGCGGCGCGGGACAGCGTCGTCAAGATCCTCGGCCAGGCCTCGTGCGACCGGGGTGTCGAGGGATCGGGCTTCGCCTACTCCGACGGCCGCATCATGACCAACGCCCACGTCGTCGCCGGCGTCGAGTCGCCCGCCGTCGTGATCAACGGTCAGCAGGTGCCGACGCGGGTCGTCCTGTTCGACCGCAAGCTCGACGTCGCGGTGCTGGCGGTCGAGGGCCTCGGGCTGGAGCCGCTGGCGTTCGACACGGGCGGGGAGGCCGGCCAGCCGGCCGCGATCCTGGGGTACCCCGAGAACGGGCCGTTCGACGCGCGGGCCGCCCGCATCCGTACGCAGATGCGTCTGCGCAGCCCCGACATCTACGATCGGGGCCAGGTCGTGCGGGAGACGTTCTCGGTCCGTGGCCTCGTCCGCTCGGGCAACTCCGGCGGTCCACTGCTGTCGGAGGAGGGCAAGGTGCTCGGGGTGATCTTCGCGGCGTCGGTCAGTGACAAGTCCACGGGGTACGCCCTGACGGCCGAGCAGGTCGCGGCGGACGCCCGCGAGGGGGCGACCGCGACGAGCGCGGTCTCGACCGGTGGCTGCGCATGAGGCCGTTCACCTCGTTCGTCGCGGGGCTCGTGGCGCTCGTCGCGGCGCTGGTGACGGTGCCGCTGCTGTGGGTGTCGGCCAACGTCGCGGACGAGGACGGCTACGTCACGTTCAGCAGCCGGCTGGCCACCGACGAGGAGCTGCAGTCGGCGTTCGCGGACTACCTGGCGGATGACTTCGTCAGTCGCGGGCTGCTGCCGGAACGCCTGCAGGAGGCGGCGAGCTCCGCCATGACGGTGGTCGCGCGGTCGACGTCGAACCGGCCGGGCTTCGTCTCGGCGTGGGAGGACACCCAGCGCAGCTTCCACACCTCGGCGTTCGACGGCGGGACGGGTCCGCTGACGGTGCAGGTCGCGCCGATGGCGGAGTTCCTCACGGGCCGGCTCGGGGACCTGCTGCCGGTCTCGCTGGCGGTGCCGGCGGACCTCGTCGTGCCGGTCGGCACCGAGCAGGACCGGACACAGGTCGCGCGGCTGGACCAGTCCCGGACGTTCGGGCTGCTGGGGCTGCTGGTCGTCGTGATCGCGGTGGCCGCCTCGTTCTTCGCCGCGCGCAGCCGGCCGCTCGCGATCGCGGGACTCGGCCTGGGGGCGATCGTCGTGGCGGGCGTCCTGCGGGTCGCGTCGTCGGTGCTCGCGCCCGAGGTGCTGGACCGGACCGAGGGTCAGACCGGCTTCGCCCGCACGCTCCAGACGCTCCTCGCCGACCGAGCGTCGGACTCGCTGGCCGGGTGGCTGACGTCGATCGCGGTCTGCGGCGCGGTCGCCGTCGTGGTCGGGCTCGCCGGCCGCGCGATCATGGGACGTCAGCGGGCCTGAGGCCTGGGGGCCTCACCTGGCATGACGTCCCGTGGGGCTGGCGGGCTCGACGACCTCGCGGGTCGACGACTGGCCCTTCAGCGCAGCGGGGATCTTGCTGGCGGTGGCGATGGTCTTCTCCGGTGCCTTGATCTTCTTGAGCGCGCGGACCGCGACAAGGATCAGGCCGGCGGCCAGCAGGACGTAGAACCCGGCGACGATGAGGAACGCCCACGCCGGGTCGAGTCCGGCCATGACGATGAAGTAGGCCGCGGCGATCGACAGCAGGACGATGACGAGCAGGCCGAAGAAGGCTGCGGTCAGGATCATCGCGGTCCCGATGCCACCGGCCTTGGCGCTGACCCTGAGCTCGCTCTTGGCGAGCTGGATCTCCTTCTGCACCAGGGCGGAGATGTCGCGGCTGATGTCGCCGACGAGTCGGCCGATGGTCGGTTCGTCCACTGAGCTCATACCCGGGAGCCTACAAGTGAGTCAGGGGGTCGCGCAGGTCAGCGGGTCAGCCGAGCGCGGCGAGGATTCCCGCGTCGGAGACGAACCACAGCAGGTGGCCGCCGATCACGGCGGCGAGGACGGCGAGACCGCCGATCAGGTCCTTGCGGACGCGGGGGTGGGGCGCGGTCGACACGGCGGGTGAGGTCATGGTCGTCGTCTCCATGCCTTCAGGATGCCCAGCGAACCTGATCCCAACCTGAACGGAACCCGTCCCCCGCCTGTGCATGTGACCAACACTGCGCCCCGCCCCACCCTCCGGAACCGCTGGGAGTGACGTTTGCGCCCCGAATCGGGCCGATCAGGGGCGCAAACGTCACGCCCAGCGAGGCGGGCGGGCGGCAGGCGGGCGGTCGATCGGTCAGTCGTCGTCCTTGGCGGTCTGCATGCCGCTGCTGATGAGGTCCATGACGCCGGCGTCGGCCAGGGTCGTGGTGTTGCCGACCTCACGGTTCTCGGCAACGTCGCGCAGCAGGCGGCGCATGATCTTGCCCGAGCGGGTCTTGGGCAGCTCGGGGACGACCATGATGGTGCGGGGCTTGGCGATCGGCCCGATCTGGTGGCCGACGTGGTCGCGCAGCTCCTTGATGACGTCCTCGCCCCCGTCGCCCGCGGACTCCCGCAGGATCACGAACGCCACGACGGCCTGGCCGGTGGTCTCGTCGGTGGCGCCGACGACGGCGGCCTCGGCGACCTTGGGGTGCGACACGAGGGCGGACTCGATCTCGGTCGTGGACAGCCGGTGCCCCGAGACGTTCATGACGTCGTCGACGCGGCCGAGCAGCCAGATCGCGCCGTCCTCGTCCTTGCGGGCGCCGTCACCGGCGAAGTAGTACTGCGGCCAGCGCGACCAGTAGGTCTCCTTGTAGCGGTCGTCGTCGCCCCAGATCGTGCGGAGCATCGACGGCCACGGCTCGGTGATGACGAGGTAGCCGCCCTCACCGTTGTCGACCGGGTTGCCGGCGTCGTCGACGACCTCGGCGGCGATGCCGGGGATCGCGGTCATCGCCGAGCCGGGCTTGGCGGACGTGACGCCGGGCAGCGGGCTGATCATGTGGGCGCCGGTCTCGGTCTGCCACCACGTGTCGACGATGGGGGTGCGTCCGCCGCCGATGTTGTCGCGGTACCAGACGTACGCCTCGGGGTTGATCGACTCACCGACCGAGCCCAGGATCCGCAGCGAGGACAGGTCGCTCTTGGCGGGGATGTCCTCGCCCCACTTCATGAACGTCCGCACGGCGGTGGGCGCGGTGTAGAACAGGGTCACCTTGTACTGCTCGATGATGTCCCACCAGCGGCCCTTGTGCGGGGTGTCGGGGGTGCCCTCGTAGAGCACCTGGGTCGCGCCGTTGGCCAGCGGCCCGTAGACGATGTAGGAGTGGCCGGTGACCCAGCCGACGTCCGCGGTGCACCAGTAGATGTCGTCGGGCTTGTAGTCGAACACCGCCCAGAACGTCCACGCGGACTGCACCAGGTAGCCGCCGGTGGTGTGCAGGATGCCCTTGGGGGAGCCGGTCGTGCCCGACGTGTACATGACGTACAGCGGGTGCTCGGCGTCGAACATCTCCGGCGTGTGATCGGTCGAGGCCTGGTCGACGGTGTCGTGCCACCACACGTCGCGGCCCTCGGTCCATTCCACGTCCTGGCCGGTGCGGCGCACCACCAGGACGCCGGTGACGTCGGGGCACTTCTCCAGCGCCTCGTCGACGGCGGGCTTGAGCGCCGACGGGCTGCCGCGGCGGTAGCCGCCGTCGGCGGTGATGACGACCTTGGCCTGGCAGTCCAGGATCCGGCTGGACAGCGCGTCGGCGCTGAAGCCGCCGAAGACGACGGTGTGCGGGGCGCCGAGCCGCGCGCAGGCCAGCATCGCGATGACCGCCTCGGGGATCATCGGCAGGTAGATCGCGACCCGGTCACCGGTCTGCACGCCCAGGTCGATCAGCGCGTTGGCGGCCTGGGACACCAGGTCCTGCAGCTCGGCGTAGGTGATGTCGCGGGTGTCGCCCTCGGGCTCGCCGACGAAGTGCAGCGCGACCTTGTCGCCGTTGCCGGCCTCGACGTGCCGGTCGACGCAGTTGTAGGCGGCGTTGAGCGTCCCACCGACGAACCACTTCGCGAACGGAGCGTTCGACCAGTCCAGCACCTCGGTGAACGGGGTGCCCCAGTCGAGCCGCTCGGCCTGCCTGCCCCAGAACGCCGGCCGGTCCGCGGCGGCCTCGTCATAGACCTCGACCGTCACGTTGGCGTTCGCCGCAAGGTCGGCCGGCGGGTCGAAGACCCGATCCTCGTGGGACAGGTTGCTGATGTTCTGCTCGGTCACGGGTGCTCCTGGATCGTTTGACGTCTACGTGCATTGTGGCCCAGCCCACACGATGGGGTCACCCCGGTTGCGCCGAGGTTGCCACCGCGCTCGCCCGACCGTGGGCCGAGCGAGCGCAGCGAGCGAAGGCTGGTGCTCGGGCGCATGCCTCGTTCCGCTCGGCCTGTGGTGCCGAACGGAGCGAGGCGCCCCCTTACTTCTCCGAGCCGGCTCCGGTCATGGAGCGGACGTCGAGCTCGACGTAGCGCGCCTCGGCGTCGGAGTCGCGCATCGTCACGGTGCCCAGCCAGCCGAAGAAGAAGCCGAGCGGGATCGAGATGATGCCGGGGTTGGCCAGCGGGAACCAGCTGAAGTCGGCCCCCGTGATCATGGCGGTCTCCGAGCCCGAGACGACCGGCGAGAAGATCACCAGCCCGACGCACGAGATCAGGCCGCCGTAGATGCTCCACACCGCGCCGCGGGTGTTGAACCGGCGCCAGAACAGGTTGTACAGCAGTGCCGGCAGGTTCGCCGAGGCAGCGACCGCGAAGGCCAGTGCCACCAGGAACGCGATGTTGAGCTTCTGCGCCGGGATCGACAGCGCGATCGCGATGCCACCGATCACGAACGCCGCGAGGCGGGCGACCTTGACCTCCTGCTGCTCGGTGACCTTGCCCTTCTTCCACACGTTGGCGTACATGTCGTGCGCCACGGAGGAGGCCGAGGTCAGGGTCAGCCCGGCGACGACCGCGAGGATCGTCGCGAACGCGACCGCCGAGATGAATGCCAGCAGGATGGCGCCACCGGTCGAGCCGGACCCGCCACCCACGGCCTCGGCCAGCAGCGGCGAGGCCAGGTTGCCGCCCGAGTCGGCGATCTCGGCCTTCTTGTCCCCCTTGACCAGGGCCGCGGCGCCGAAGCCGAGGACCAGCGTCATGAGGTAGAACGAGCCGATCAGGCCGATCGCCCAGAGGACCGACTTGCGGGCCTGGCGGGCGGTCGGGACGGTGTAGAACCGGATCAGGATGTGCGGCAGCCCCGCGGTGCCGAGCACGAGGGCGAGGCCGAGGGAGATGAAGTCGATCTTCGCCTCGGTCGAGACGCCGTACTTGAGGCCCGGCTCGAGGAAGGCCTTGCCGGCCCCGCTCTCTTCGGCGGCCGTGCCGAGCATGTCGCTGATGTTGAAGTCGAACTTCGCGAGCACCAGGACCGTGATGAGGATCGTGCCGACCATCAGGAGCACGGCCTTGACGATCTGGACCCACGTCGTGCCCTTCATGCCACCGACCGTGACGTAGAAGATCATCAGGACGCCGACGCCGGCGATCGTCAGGTTCTTCGCGGTCTGGCTGTCGACGCCGAGCAGCAGCGCCACCAGGGCGCCCGCACCGACCATCTGCGCCAGCAGGTAGAAGATCGACACGACGACGGTCGACGTCGCCGCGGCGGTGCGGACCGGCGTCTGACGCATCCGGAACGCCAGCTGGTCGGCCATCGTGAACCGGCCGGAGTTGCGCAGCAGCTCGGCGACGAGCAGCAGCGCGACGAGCCAGGCGACGAGGAAGCCGATCGAGTACAGGAAGCCGTCGTAGCCGGACAGCGCGATCGCCCCCGAGATGCCGAGGAACGACGCCGCCGACATGTAGTCACCGGCGACGGCGAAGCCGTTCTGCGCGCCGGTGAAGCTGCGCCCGCCGGCGTAGTAGTCGGCCGCCGTCTTGTTGTTGCGGCTGGCCCAGAACGTGATGGCCACCGTGATCAGGACGATCACGATGAACAGGGACCCGGTGAGGAGCTGGTTGCTGCCGTCGTCGGTCGCGGCCCGCAGGACGGTGGCGGTGGTGCTCATCGCTCGATCTCCTCTTCGTACTCGTCACGGAGCTTGTCCGCGATGGGGTCCATCCGCCGGGCCGCGAACATCGCGTACCAGATCGCGATGCCGAACGTCGTGACGAACTGCAGGAGGCCGAACACCAGGGCGACGTTGATGTTGCCGAACAGGACGTGCCCCATGAAGTCGCCTGCGTAGATCGAGAGCAGGACGTAGAGCAGGTACCAGGCCATGAAGGCGATGGTCAGCGGGACGACGAATCGCAGGTAGGAGCGCTTGAGCTCGGCGAACTCGTCGGAGGCGTGGATGCGTTGATAGGCCTCGTGTGCTTGCGGCGTGATCTTCTCCACCACCGTGGGTCACCTCAATCGTGAGTAGGGCGGACGGCGCGGATCGCGCCACCACCGACGGTAGGAGCGCGCGGGGGTGTGAGCCAGATCACCGGACCCCGGCTGCGGTGGAGGCCGCACGCGCTGCGGCGTGCGGTCGAGGTCGTGCGACGAACGGTCGGTCCGGCGCGACGAACGGCTCAGTAGCGGCGATCGACCTCGAGGCGCTCGGGCGTGTGCAGCCGGACCATCGTGCGCGAGACGTTGGCGGGGACGCCCCTGCGGGTCAGCAGCGAGACCCCGATCATGAGCCCGAAGCCGACCGGCACCGACCACGCGGCGGGCTGGCTCATCA
>NZ_JAOPXQ010000275.1 GCF_025965075.1 Aeromicrobium sp. | reverse complement strand
CGCCCTTGAAGTAGCCGCCGGCGTCATAGGTCTTGCGGTACAGGGTGATGTAGCTCTGGCAGCCTTCGCACGTCGCGGCGGAGAGGCGGGAGAGCTCGTCGACGTCGCCGGTGCTGGCGGCGTAGTTGAAGACGTCGACGTAGTGCTTGACGAACGCCGCTGCCCCTTCAGGGGAGTCCTGCTTGGCCTGCTCCGGCATGGCCGGGGGCGTGGCCGTGGGGGTGGCGGGCGCCGACGAGGTCGCGGCGGGCTCCTTGGGCACCGGATCGGACGAGCAGGCGCCGAGCACCAACAGGGCCACGAAGACAATTCCCCCGAATCGCATGACCCGAAACTACCCAGACCCGAGCATTTCTGTCAGCCCCGCCAGACACATCTGTGGACAACCGCGGGACGTCAGTGCGGGATGAGGCCCCCGGTCCTCGATCCTGATGACGCAAGGCGAACGGTCAGCGGAGGGCCACCTCGCGGGCGACCTGGGCACGCGAGGACACGTCGAGCTTGCGGAAGATGTTGCGCAGGTGGCTCTCGACGGTCTTGGCGCTGAGGTAGAGCTCGGCGGCGATCGTGGCGTTGGTGTGGCCCAGGCTGACGAGCTCGGCGATCTGGTGCTCCCGGCCGGTGAGGGAGTTGATCCCGGACCGCCCGAGGGCGCCGGCGCGGGACCGGCGGTGGACCGCTCGCCCGGAGCGCCGCAGCTCACGCTCGGCGGCGTCGCGCAGGGCGACGGCACCATGCCGGTGCAGCGCCTCCGCCGCGGTGGTGAGCTCGCGGACGGCGTGGTCGCGGTGACCAGCAGCGGCGAGCGCCCGGCCGGCGAGGGTGCGGGAGACGGCGGCCTCGATGGGGGCACCGGCGGCCGCGGTCGTGTCGGCCGCCCACAGTGCCGCCTCCGACGCGGGTCCGGGTCGACCGTCAGCGAGGTGGACGGCCGCCTCGGCCCGGGCGGCGGTGCACCGCAGCAGGGGGAGGCCGAACTGTGCCGCCCGGTCGGCGGCACGCCGGGCCGCCAGCCTCGCGGACTGCGGGTCCTCCGCGGCGAGGTGGCACCGGGTGAGCAGCTCGAGGGCGACGACACGTTCCCCGCCCTGCACGTCGGCGAGGTCCCGGCCACCGCCGAGATCCTCGAGCGCCTCCACGGCCTGGCCCGGCAGGCCCGTTGCCAGCAGCGCGCCGCCCAGACGCACGCTGGTCCAGCCCCGCACCAGGCCCTCGTCGAGAGGACGCACCCGTTCGGCGCTCTCCTGGGCGTCCGCCAGTGCGCCGGCGACGTCCCCGGCGGCCAGCCGGACCGCCGAGCGGTTCGCCAGGGTCCAGACGGTCGCGCGGTCGTACGCCAGGAGGCGGGCCGCGTCCACGGCGTCGTCGATCACGTGCCGGGCCCGGACCAGATCGCCGTGCACGAGGTGCACCGCCGCCTGGACGGGGATCACGAGCGGCAGCAGCTGGCCCTGGCCCGTCGAGCGGCACAGCCGGACGACCCGGTCGGCGTGGCGGAGGGCGTCGTCGAAGCGTTCGAGGTTCAGCTCGGCGAACGACAGGTAGCCCATCGCGTCGAGCCGGGCGAGCAGGACGTCGTCGTCGGTGCCGTCGACCACGGACGCCGTCGCCCGACAGTCCTCGGCGGCCCGGTTGTCCGCGGACAGCGACTCGGCGAGGGCCAGCGCGGACCCGGCGACGGCCCGCAGCGGAGTGTTGGACAGGCGACCGGCGGCGGCCAGTGCCTCGCGGGCCCGGGCGGCCATGCTGTCGTAGCGGAGGTCGAAGTACGAGGCCATCGCCAGCTCCACCCGCAGGGCCACCGAAGCGGGGGAGTCACCCTCGGGGAGGGCGTCGATCGCCGCCAGAAGGCGTTGCCGGGCCTGGTCGTGCCGGCCCAGCAGCTGCTCGAGCGACGCACACGAGGCGGTGAGCTGGATGCGGAGCCCGTCGTCTCCGGGTGCTCCGAGGACGAGGCACGCGGCCAGGCACTGATAGCTCGCGTCGTACTCACCGACCGCGGCGAGGGCCGCCGCGCGAGGGAGCAGGAGCGCGACCCGCCCCTCCGGTGGCGCGTCGGCCGGCAGCAGGTCGGCCGCCGCTCCGTACCATCGCGCAGCGGAGGCCGGAGCCCGCAGGCTGGCCTGGTCGCCGGCCCGGCGCAGCACCTCGATCGCGTCGTGGTCGCCGGTCGTCGCGGACCGCTCGACATGCCCGGCCAGGCTCGTGACGGAGCCGCCGGAGCCGTTGACCGCCCGCGCACACCGCTGGTGGGCGCCGATCCGCCACGCGGCGCCGGTCAGGTCGTACACCGCGCGCCGGACGATCGGATGCCGGAAGCGGAAGCGGGTCGGCGTCCGCTCGGGCCGCACCATGCCGAGGCCGACCAGCTCGTCCAGGCGTGCGGCGGTCGTGCTCGCCCCGAGACCGGCCGCCGCGGTGGCCAGCGGCAGGTCGAATGGGTCCCCAGCCACGGCCGCACCGTCGAGCAGGCAACGAGTCGTCTCCGGCAGGACGGCGAGCTCCTCGTGGATCGCTGCCGCGACGCCGGCGGGCACCTCGATCCCGGCCATCAGCACGTCAGGTCTCGCCGCCGCGCTGGCGGCGAGCGTCGACAGGTCCGAGCGCGCGAACTCGGTCAGGTAGAGCGGGTTGCCGCCGCACTCCCGGTAGACCAGGTCCGCGACGTCCGGCGCGATCTGCGTCCCGAGGAGGAGCCGGGCCTCGGCGCGGGTCAGCGCCGACGGTTCGAGCCGTCGCAACGAGCCCGACCGGTGCGCGCGGTCGAGGGCGGCCGAGAGGCGCCGACCGGTCTGCCGGTCCCGCCGCCCCACGGCCAGCAGGACGCCCGCCGCGGGCGGTCGGCGCAGCAACGCCAGCAGGAGCTCGGCCGAGGCCCAGTCGGCCCAGTGCACGTCGTCCAGGACCAGTACCACCGGTTGTCGGGCCGCGATCATCTCGAGCAGGTCACGGACCGCGCGGTGGGTCCGGTAGCGCTCGTGCTGGAGCCCGATCTCGGCCGCGCCCGCCCACTGCTCCATGGATGGGAAGACGACAGCCAGCTCGGCCCTCACGCGCGAGCCGAGGGTGGTCAGCATCGTGGGGTCCAGCGCGTGCACGTACTCGTCGAGCGCGTCGACGAACGCCGCGAACGGCAGGTCGCGCTCGAGCTCGGACGCTGTGCCCGACAGCACGAGCGCGCCCCGCCCGGCGGCGTGCTCGGCGAGCTCGGCCAGCAAGCGGGTCTTGCCGATCCCCGGATCGCCGACGACCTCGACCGCCCCCGGTCGACCCGTGCACACCCGGGACACGGCCTCGCGCAGGATCCGTGTCTCCTGGGTCCGCCCGACGAGCGGACCCAGAGTCCTCGGCATGGTTCACGCACCAATCCGACGGCCTCCCGAGGGGGCCGAGTCGTCGACTTCAGGGGATCTCTTCAGGGTATTCATCGATGTGCGGGTCCGCTAGGGGGCGCACGCTCCGGAGATCAGGAGAGGAACGGCCATGGCACATCTGCTCTTTCGCATCGGTCATCTCGCGGGGCGCCATCCGTGGCGCCTCATCGCATCCTGGGTCGTCATCGCGCTGACGGCGCTCGTGCTGGCCCAGACCATCGGGGGCGAGGCGGACGAGACCTTCCGCCTGCCCGGATCGGAGTCCCAGCGTGCCGCGGACCTCATCGAGGACCGCTTCCCGCAGGAGACCCTGTACTCGGCCAACGTGATCCTTCACGACGACGACGGCCTCACGTCAGCGGCGGCCACCCGGACGATCGGCAACCTGGTCAACGACCTCGCCCACAACGGCGACGTCCTCGGGGTCAGCGACCCGTACGATCCTGCCTCCCGGACGATCAGCAAGGACGGCACTACGGCGATCGTCACGATCGCCTACGACAAGGACCAGCTGGGCGCCGCGGACTACGACCAGGCGCAAGCGGACGTCAAGCAGGTGCGTGATGCCGGGATCCAGGTGGAGTACGACCAGGGGCTCGGCTACGAGGAGGCGGCCAGCGAGCCGAGCAGCGAGGCGTACGGCATCGCCGTGTCGATCGTGATCCTGACCATCGCGTTCGGGACCCTGGTGGCCGTGGCCATGCCGATCGTGGTGGCGCTGACCGCGCTACTCATCGGCACCAGCGTCATCACGATCCTGTCCGCGCCGTTCTCGATGCCTGAGATCGCCAGCATCGTCGCGATCATGATGGGACTCGGCGTCGGCATCGACTACTCGTTGTTCGTGCTGACCCGGCACCGGCAGAACCTCGCGACCGGCATGTCGGTCCCGGACGCCGTGGGGCGGGCCAACGCGACCGCGGGGCTCGCGGTCCTCTTCGCCGGCACGACCGTGATCCTGGCCATCGTGGGGCTCCAGGTCTCGGGCATCCCGATGCTGAGCATGATGGGCTGGGCGACTGCCGTCATGGTCCTGACCACGATGCTCGCGGCCGTCACGCTGCTCCCGGCCCTCCTCGGCGCGGTCGGGCACAACATCGACCGGCTGCGGGTGCCGTTCGTCCGCAAGCGTCCCGTCGACAACCCCGCGTCGAAATCGGCCCGTTGGGCCGCCCACGTGACGCGCCACCCACTGGTCTTCGGGATCTCCACCGCTCTGGTCCTGGCGGTGCTCGCGATCCCGGTGTTCTCGATGCGGCTCGGCTTCCCGGACGCGGGCAACGACGGCGAGAGCACGACGACCCGTCAGGCGTACGACCTGGTCGCCGACGGCTACGGGGAGGGGACGAACGGTCCGTTCACGGTCGTCCTCGAGGGGGAGGACGTGGCGAACCTCGGCCAGCTCTCGCAGTCCGTGGCCTCGGGTCTCGAGGACGTGACCGGGGTGGCGTCCGTGGGCGCACCGACGGTCAACGAGGGCGGCGACGTCGCCACGATCGAGGTCGTCCCGACGACCTCACCTCAGGACGAGGACACGTCCGGCCTGCTGAACCGGTTCCGTGCGACCGTGCTGCCCGCCGTGGAGGAGCAGACCGGCGTGAACGCGCTGGTGACCGGCAACACCCCGCTGACCGACGACGTCTCGAGCCGGCTCCAGGACCGCATGCCGTGGTTCCTCGCCACGGTCATCGGCCTGTCGTTCATCGTGCTCATGATCGTCTTCCGGTCGGTCTGGGTGCCGTTGAAGGCCGCGATCCTCAACGTGCTGAGCGTCGGCGCGGCGTACGGCGTCGTGGTCGCGGTCTTCCAGTGGGGCTGGTTCGCCGACCTGTTCGGGATCGACGAGACGGTGCCGATCATGCCGCTGGCCCCCATGCTGATGTTCGCGATCCTGTTCGGCCTGTCGATGGACTACGAGGTCTTCCTGGTGAGCCGGATCCGCGAGCAGTTCCTGCTGCACGGTGACGCCCACCGCGCTGTCATCGAGGGCATGCGCACGACCGGCCGGGTCATCACGAGCGCCGGTCTGATCATGATCGCGGTCTTCGGGGCGTTCATCCTCAACCCGGACGTCACGACCAAGATGTTCGGTGTCGGGCTCTCCACCGCGGTCCTGCTCGATGTGACCCTGGTCCGGATGATCCTCGTGCCGGCCGCCCTCTCGTTGCTCGGCGCGCGGGCCTGGTGGCTCCCGGCATGGCTCGACCGCCTGCTGCCCAAGATCGACCTCGAGAGCGGCGAGGACGAGGGCGAACCCGCCACCGAGGAGGACTCCACTCGGAGCTCCGAGCACGCGCTGTCGTGATCGAGGACCTCGCGCACGCGCTGAGCGGCCTCGTCCCGCTCGGCGTGCTCGGACTGGTCGCGTTCGGTGGCGTGGATCGTCCGGTACGTCCGCCGGCTGCTGCTCGTCGTGGTCGCCCTGGTCGTCGCCCAGCTGGTGCTCTACCCCTGTCGGTGGGCGGGGAGATGCTGCTCGAGACCGGGACGGTCGTGGACCGCAGCGTGTACGCCGTGCAGTCCGCGGCCATGCGGGTCCTGGCCCACGAGCAGGACCTCAACCCGACCTATCACGATGCTGTGGACGAGCCGAAGCGGCTGTGGGGGATCCCCGACGCGGCCACGCGGCCGGGATCGACGCGCACCCCCCGGGCGTACGAACGACGGATCCTCGGCTTCTTCGACGCCGCGCTGCGTCACGCCTCCTGAGACCCGAGGGCCTCGGGAGGCGTGACGTGCGGGGC
>NZ_JAOPXQ010000090.1 GCF_025965075.1 Aeromicrobium sp. | reverse complement strand
GCGGCGGCGGTCGGCTCGTTGATGATGCGGCTGACGTTGAGGCCCGCGATCTCGCCGGCCTCCTTGGTCGCCTGGCGCTGGTGGTCGTTGAAGTAGGCCGGGACCGTGATGACGGCGTCCGTGACGGTCTCGCCCAGGTAGGCCTCGGCGTCGCGCTTGAGCTTCTGCAGGATGAAGGCCGAGATCTGCTGCGGGTTGAACGACTTGCCGTCGATGTCGGTCGACCAGTCCGTGCCGATGTGGCGCTTGACCGAGCGGATCGTGCGATCGACGTTGGTCACGCCCTGACGCTTCGCGACCTCGCCGGCGAGGACCTCGCCGTCCTTCGAGAAGGCGACGACCGAGGGGGTCGTGCGCGCGCCCTCGGCGTTCGCGATGACGGTGGGCTCGCCGCCCTCGAGCACTGCGACGACCGAGTTGGTGGTTCCGAGGTCAATTCCGACCGCTCTTGCCATGGTGTTTCCTCCTGCTGTGGGTGAAATCGGGGAACTTCAAGAATGGGTGTCATCTGACTTGAGTCCGACCTTATCAACTTCACCCAGCACTCCAAAATTCCGCCCCGGTCACATCCGCGATAGTTTTCTCCACATGCGCTCCCTTCCCCGCCACGCGGCGACCCTGACCCTCCTCGCCGGCCTCGTCCTCGCCGGATGTGGGGGCGGTGACAGCGACGACAGCTCCGGCGACGGCGGCAAGGACGCGGCGAGCGCCGCCCCGGCCAACGGCGCCGAGCCCGCCGACGGCGACACGATCAAGGGCAAGGGCTACGCCTTCAACGCCCCCCAGGGCTGGGAGGTGCCGAAGCAGGAGATCCCCGGTACCGAGCAGACCGACACGTTCGTCGCCGACCTGACCGACGCCGATGGCTTCGCCGACAACATCAACGTCATCCGCCTGGACCCCGCCCCGATCAAGGACCTCGACCCGCTCGAGACGGCTCTCATCAAGGAGCTGGAGGGCGCCGGCGCCAAGGACGTCACGGCCGGCGACCGGCTCGACGTCGACGGCGACCCGGCGGTCCACATCTCCTCGAAGCTGACGCAGCAGGGCGCCTCCTACCTGACGGAGCAGTACAACCCGATCCACGACGGCGTCTCGTACGTCGTGACGTTCTCCTTCAGCACCGATGTCTCGCAGTCGGACCGCGACGAGACCGCCGCGTCGGTGCTGGCCAGCTGGAAGTGGGCCGCCTGATCCACGGCGTCAGCCTTCCCGGAGCCACCACGACGGGAGCAGCCGGTCGCTGATCGCCGCGAACTGCGCGAGGTCGGGGTCAGGGAGCGCCAACCTGGACGCCGACGCGCAGGCGGCGACAGGGGATCTGCCTCTAGGGTGACGGGATGAGCGACGATCGCATCAACCAGCTGGCCGAGACCGTGCACGCCCTCGTGACCGAGATCGCGACGCACCAGATCACCCGCGAGATCGCACACCTCGCCGAGATCGAGGTCGACACCGCCACGTCGGACGTCCCGGTCGCGCCGGAGGGCTACGACACCCCACCGTCCGGGGTGGTCGTGACGACGCACGTGCTGGCCCGGTCGCGGGACGTCCCCGCCGCGACGACCGAGACCCGGGTCGCGGTGTGGGCCGCTACCTCGGGCGAGCCGCGCCTCGTCGTGACCCGCTCGGAGGACGACAAGGTGCTCGAGATCGCGGCCGCCGACCTCGAGCCCGAGCCCTCGGCGCACCTGCGCGCCCAGGTCAACGACTACGTCGCCCTGATCATCGCCCACATGGTGACGCACCTGAACGTCGCGATGCAGCGCTCCTACATCCGCGAGTCCGAGGGCGACGTCACCGAGTACGAGGGCTGATTGCCGCGATCCGGGTGATGTCCTTCGACTCGGCCGCGTCACCGTGCCCACGGCAGCCGGTCGCCCCTCGACACACCCCCGCCGGAGTGCTCTCAACCCGCGCGGGTCAGACCGACTCGCCGGAGTCCCGCAGCTCGGCCAGGAGGTCCTCGCGCTCGGTCAGCATCGACGCGAGGATGCGGCGCCCGGAGAGCAGCAGCTGCGCGACATCGGGCGTCGCCAGCGTGTAGCGGACGACCGAGCCCTCCCGCGACGACGTCACGATCCCGGCCCGGCGCAGCACGGCGAGCTGCTGGGAGAGGTTCGACGACTCGACCTCGATGTCGGCCAGCAGCTCCCGCACGGGGCGCGGCCCGTCCTGGAGCAGCTCGAGGACGCGGATCCGGACGGGGTGCCCCAGCGTCCGGAACAGCTCGGCCTTGGCCTGGTAGAGGGGCACGTGGGGGGACATGCGGGGCCTCCAGACGGGGATGTCGGGTATCTCACTTGCACTTGCAGACTACATGACTTGAAGAAGTCTTCAATTGAGGTAGCGTGCTGGGAGATCCGTTAGCCTCGGCGAGCTGGGGCAACTCCAACCGAGAGGACCGCACGCCATGGCAGACGTCGAAGCAGCACTGGACTTGGCTGGACTGAAGAACCCGAAGGTGCGCGAGTACGTGCGCTACTGGGCGGACCTGACCGGCGCCGACCGCGTCGAGGTCGTCAGCGCTGCTGATGACGCGCGCCTGGTCAAGGAGGCGCTGGAGGCCGGAGAGCTCGAGCCCGCCGGCGAGGGGCTCTACTACTCCCGCAGCTATCACAAGGACACCGCCCGCTCCGAGGAGCGGACGATCGTCGCGACGAGCGATCCCCAGGACAAGGGCGTCTACAACAACTGGCGCCCCGCCGAGGAGATGACGCCGATGCTCGAGGACCGCATGCGCGGCGCCTCGAAGGGCAAGACGATGTACGTCATCCCGTACCTGATGGCGCCTCCCGGCAACGCCCTCGCCCCGTACGCGACCGGCGTCGAGCTGACCGACGCTCGCACCGTCGTGCTGCACATGATCCGCATGTCGCGGGTCGGCGTGGAGTACCTCGAGGACCTCGAGGACCCCAACCAGTTCGTCCGCGCGGTCCACGTGACCGGCGACCTGGAGAACCTCGGCCAGGGCACCCCCGACGACCAGCGCTACTTCGTGACGGTCGCCGACCAGCGCACGATCCTGCACTACGGATCGTCCTACGGCGGCAACGCCCTGCTCGGCAAGATCGCCCACGGCCTGCGCCAGGCGGCGTACGACGGCTGGGCGTCCGGCAAGTTCCTCGCCGAGCAGTACATGCTGATCGGCATCAAGGACAAGCAGACCGGCAAGACATACCACATCTGTGGCGGCTTCCCGAGCGCCTCGGGCAAGACCAACCTCGCGATGATGCTGGCCCCCGACTCGCTCGGTGACCGCTACCACGTCTCGTTCTACGGCGACGACATCGCGTGGCTGTGGGTCGACGAGGCCAGCGGCAAGCTCTACGGCATGAACCCGGAGTACGGCGTCTTCGGCGTCGCGAAGGACACCAACGAGGTGACCAACCCGACCGCGCTCGCGTCGATCGCCGAGGGCACGCAGGCGATCTTCACCAACATCGCCTACAACCCCACGACCCGCGAGGTCTGGTGGGAGGGCCGCACGCCCTCGCCGCCGGCGGACTCGACGGGCTGGCTGGACTGGAAGGGCAACCCGATCGATGACCGGACGCCCGAGCAGGCCGGCGACCCGTGGGCGCACCCCAACAGCCGCTTCACGACGACGCTCGACAACGTCCCCAACATCGCCGACGACTACAACGCCGCCGCCGGTGTGCCGATCGACGCGATCATCTTCGGTGGTCGCACCCGTGACCGCGAGCCGCTGATCCGCGCGATCCACGACCTGGCCGAGGGCGTCTACGACGGCCTGACGCTGGGCGCCGAGGCGACGTCGGCGGCCGAGGGCACCGAGGGCGTGCTGCGCTACGACCCGATGTCGAACCGTCCGTTCATGGCGTACGGCGAGGGTGACTACGCCGCGCACTACCTCAAGATCGTGGGCGCCGCGAAGGAGCAGCCGATCTTCGCGCACGTCAACTGGTTCCAGCGCGATCCCGAGGACGGCCACTTCCTGTGGCACGGCTACCGCGACAACCTCCGCCCGCTGCTGTGGCTCCTGCAGCTCAAGAACGGCGAGGTCACGGGACGCCAGACCCCGGTCGGCATCATCCCGAGCGAGGACGAGCTGCAGCTCGAGGGCATGAGCACGAGCCCCGAGGACCTCGAGACGATCCTGTCGATCGACATCCCCCGCTGGAAGCAGGAGATGGCGCACCGCGAGGAGCACCTCAAGCAGTTCGAGAACCTGCCCGAGGCGATCTGGGAGGCCCACCGCCGCGTCGCGGCGGCGCTCGACGAGGCCTGACGAGGGGCGGCGGTCACACCTTCGCGGTGTGACCGCCGCACATCGCGTCGCTGCTGAGGCAGTCGTCGCAGCGGACCATCTGACGTACGCACGACACGTCGCCACAGTCCGCGACGTGGTTGGTCGCCCCGCCGCACCGGTCGCACGCACCGACCAGGGCCGCGTGGTCGGAGAAGTCCATCGTGATGCGGTCGTCGAAGACGTACAACGAGCCCTCCCAGAGGCCGTCGTCTCCGTACGCCTCGCCGTACGTCGCGATGCCGCCGTCGAGCTGGTAGACCTCCTGGAAGCCGCGGTGCCTCATCAGCGGGGTCAGCACCTCGCAGCGGATCCCGCCGGTGCAGTAGGTCACGACGGGCTGGTCCTTGAGGTGGTCGTACGCCCCGCTGTCCAGCGCGGCGATGAACTCCCGCGTCGTCTCGACCGGCGGCCGGATCGCCCCGGCGAAGCGGCCGACGGCCGACTCGATCTGGTTGCGGCCGTCGAAGAACACGACGTCCTTGGCCGCGACCAGGTCGTGCAGCTCGGCCGGTGTCAGGTGGGTGCCGCCGTCGACGACGCGGGACCCGTCGACCTGCAGCTCGTCGGGCGCACCGAACGTCACGAGCTCGTCGCGGACCTTGACGCTGAGCCGTGGGAAGTCGGCCGTCGTGCCGTCCTCGAGCGCACGGCCCTCGCTCCACTTGAAGTCGATGTCCTTGAACGGGGCGTAGGCGCGGGTGCCCTTGACGTACTTCTTGAGCTGCACGACGTCACCGCCGAGGGTCGCGTTGATGCCGTCCTTGGACACGATGATCCGGCCGCGGACGTCCAGGGACTCGCACAGCGCGCGCTGCCACAGCCGGATCGCGTCGGGGTCGGCCAGCTCGGCGAAGCCGTAGAAGAGCAGGACCTTGGGAGTTGCCACCCGCTGATTCTACGAGCCTCCGGCGAGGTCCCACGCCGTCCGGGCGTCGCCGTCCCAGCGCCGGGCAGCCCGGATCGTCCCTGCCAGCTCGCGCGGCCGCTCCGCCAGCAGCGCCAGCGCGGCGGCGAGCTGGTCCCGGTCGAGGCGACGGGCCAGCGTCACGTGGGGCGTCCACCGGCCGGGTGCCATGGTGCCGGGGCTCGCCGACAGGTCGCCCAACGCCGATTGAACGGCGACGTGCAACCCGATCAGCTCCGCCGACGGGACCACGACCCGCGACAGGATCGACGTGCGCCCCGGGAAGACCAGCAGGCCACCGAGCCCGATCGGGCCGCCGATGCCGTAGCCGACGAAGCCCAGGGCCCGCTCCGCCTCGGGCGTCAGCCGCTCCGCCACGGCGAGGGTCACGTGCGGGGCGTTGGACGGGCCGGTGTGGCGCGCCTGGCTCGGCAGGCCGGCGGCGCGGAGCCGCTCCCACTCGACGCGGACGTCGCGGTCGAGGACCTCGTCGACGAGGAGCTCGACCGACTGCACCATGCGTCTATCGTCGACGACATGACCCAGCTGCACCACCTCGACGCGACCGACCAGGCCGCCGCGCTCCGGGCACGGGAGGTGTCCTCGGTCGAGCTGGTCCGGCACCACCTCGACCGGATCGACCGGATCGGCCCGCAGCTGGGCGCGTTCGTCACGGTGACGGCCGAGCGCGCGCTCGAGCGAGCGGCGGTGGCCGACGCGGCGCTCGCCGCGGGTGACGCTCCCCCGCTGACGGGAGTCCCGACGGCGTTCAAGGACCTGACCTTCACGCGCCACACCCCCACGTCGATGGGCTCGGTCGCGATGCGGGACTTCGTGCCGCCCGTCGACGCGTACGTCGTCGGGCTGCTCGAGCGGGCCGGGCTCATCAGCCTGGGCAAGACCAACACTCCCGAGTTCGGGCTGTCGTCCTACACCGACAACGACGTGGTCGGCCCGACCCGCACCCCGTGGGACCTCGCGCGCAACGCCGGCGGGTCCAGCGGCGGTGCTGCCGCGGCGGTCGCGGCCGGGCTCGTCCCGTGGGCGCAGGGCAGCGACGGCGGCGGGTCGATCCGGATCCCGGCGAGCGCGTGCGGGATCTTCGGGTTCAAGCCGAGCCGCGGCCGGGTCAGTGCCGGACCGGCGGGCTCGGACTGGAGCGGTCTGGCCGGTGACGGCCCGCTGGCCCGCACGGTCCGCGACGCTGCGGCCCTGCTGGAGCTCATGGCCCATCCCATGCCGGGCGACATCCGCCCGCTGCCCGATCCGCCGGTCGGGTATGTCGAGCAGGTGGCACGACCGCCGCGCCGGCTGCGCATCGCGCGCTGGTCCGCCACCCACCTCGCGGACATCTCCCCCGGACCTGACGCCCTCGCCGCATGGGACCACGCCTCCCGGCTGCTGGAGTCGCTCGGCCACGAGGTCGTGGACCTACCCAACCCGTTCCCCCAGGCGCTGGAGCCCCAGTTCAACGTGATCTGGTCGAGTGGGATCGCGGCGGCGCCGCTCCCACCGGAGGCCGAGGCGGTCCTGCGGCCCAACACCCGCTACTGGCGCGAGCGCGGCGGGCGGACATCCGCCGTCGAGCTGACCCGGGCGATGCAGTTCCTCGAGCTGACGACGCGCCAGGTCGTCACGGACCTGCAGGCGTACGACGCCTTCCTGACGCCGACCCTCGCCCTGCCTCCGCAGCCCGTCGGGTGGTTCAACGAGTCCGGCGACCCGGTCGAGGACCACCACCGCGAGCTGCTCTTCACGCCGTACACCGCGCTCTACAACATGAGCGGCCAACCGGCGGCCAGCCTCCCCCTGCACTGGACCGACGCGGGCCTGCCGGTCGGGGTCATGCTGGCGGCACACCCCGGCCGGGACGGTCTGCTCTTCAGCCTCTGCGCGCAGGTCGAGGCCGCCGCACCGTGGCACGACCGGCGGCCGCCGGGCTTCGACTGACGACGTCTCGGAGCGTGAGGCGGTGCGAGACTACCTGGCGACGGCCCTGGTCGCCTTCGAGGTCCTGGTCACGGTCGTGTAGCCGACCTTCTTCCCGGTCACCTTCACCGTGAGCTTCTTGCCCTTGTACGCCTTGGCGATCTTGTAGGTCCGCGACGTCGACGACTTCGTGATCGCCGTGGTGCCGGCGTACCAGCGATACGTCAGCGCCGTGCCCGAGGTCCACGTGCCGGCGGCCGCGGTGAGCGTCCTGCCCACCTTGGCCGTCCCGCTGATGGTCGGCGTCTTCGCCACGAGGATGCCCTTGGCGACCGTGGACGCCACGGACTCCCTGGCGACCGCAACATAGCCGGCCTTGCTGCCCGTCACCGTGACGGTCAGCTTCTTGCCGTCGGCACTCGCGGGGACGGCGTACGACGGGCCGGTCTGTCCCGTCGACACGTCGTCGAGCCGCCAGTCGTACGTGAACGACGTGCCGGAGGTCCATCCACTCGTCATGGCCGACACCGTCTCGGCGACCCGGACCGCTCCCGAGATCGTCGGGGCCCCGGACGTCAACGTGCCCAGCCCGACCGTGACCGGGGACGACTCCTTCATCAGGGACGTGTAGCCGGGCTTGGTCCCCGTGACCCGCACGGTCAGGCTCTTTCCACCGGCCGTGGCGGGGATGGTGAAGGTCGCGTCGACCGCGCCGGTCGAGACATCGTCCAGTCGCCAGTCATAGGCGAGCGTCGCGCCCGACGTCCAAGCACCGGGGCTCACCGTGACCGCCCGACCTGGGGACGAGGTCCCGGCGATGCCGGGCGCGGCGGATGACGAGAGGGTTCCCGGGCCCACCGGAGAGCCCGCGGAGTCCCGAGTCGCCGAGGCGTAGCCGGCCTTGCTCCCTGTGACCTTCACCGTCAGCGTCTTGCCGACCGCTGAGCCCGGAATGTCGAACGATGAACCGGTCTGCCCCGTCGACACGTCGTCGACTCGCCAGTCGTACGCGAACGACGTGCCGACGCTCCACCCGTTCGTGGTCGCCGAGACGGTCTCCCCGACCTTGACCATTCCGGAGATGCCCGGTGCGGCAGAGGTGACCTGCGGCTGCCCGAGCTCGACCGTGACCTTGGTGGTCGCCCCGATCGAGTTGACCGTGACCTTCAGCTGGGGACTGGGCGAGAATGAGTTCCCGACACCATGCGCGCCGACCTGCCGCGGTGTCGTGCCCTCGACGAACGGTCCTGTCGTGGTCATCAGATAGGTCGCATCGAGCCCGGCCTGGCGCTCGACGACGACGCCGGTCGGATAGGTGGGAGCGGGGCTGCCCAGCGAGTAGGCCGATCCGTAGAACGCGCCCGCGTCCCGCCCGGTCCGCGCCCGTGAGTCGATCGAGTAGGTGATCCCCGTCGACGGATCGGTCACGAGCAGTCCTCGGAGCCCGGTCGCGGCCGACCGTGGGGCCAGGTCGAAGCTCTGCGTCAGGCTCGTCTCACCAGAGGCCAGCTCGACGGTCGAGACCTCGGCCGACGTCGTCAGCCCCAGCTCCGCACGGTAGAGCGTGCCCAGAGCCGGCGGCGTGAACGCGGTTCCGCCGATCGACAGCCCCATCGGGCTGTAGAGGTCGAAGTACTCACAGATCGTCGGGCCCGCGCAGGTGTCGAGGTTGGCGTGGAGCAGACCGAAGTTGTGACCCAGCTCGTGGGCGCCGGTCGACCGGAAGGTCTGCGGGTCGTACGTCAGGATGCTCGGGCCGCCGCTCGCGAGGGACGAGCCGATCGTCGCGACGCCGACCGGACCCGCGTGTCCGCATTCCTCACCGACCAGCACGATCAGGTGGTTGCCCGGATCGTCGAAGTTGACGCTGGGGAACAGAGTGAGTGCGTCGTTCCAGATCGTGAACGGATCATTGAGGCCACACCCCTGGCTGGGCGTGTAGTCGGCAGCCGAGTCGTACCCGAGGATCGGTCCGACCCGGCCGAACGACGAGATCCCCCCGTCGGACTCGGTGACCCAATAGCTCAGCATGGCGTCGACCGCCGCACCGATCGAGGCGTCGTCACCGTCGACCGATCCCTGGTCGGTCATCTTGACGACGTAGGCCCGGTGCGCCGAGGGGGTCACTGTCGCGCCGGTGTCACCGGCCGGGATGACGGTCGCATCGACCACCGGCATCGGGAGGCTCTCCGCGACCGCGACCGCGAGTGCCGCGCTGCCGGCCTTCGACTCCTGGTCCACCGTGCTGCCGGCGTCTGGAAGGAGGTCTCGGGACTCGAGCTCGCGGGCCACGGCCCCACGGATCACGAGCTCGCCGCTGAACTGGCCGTCGGCGGGCAGCGCTCGCCTGGAGGTGACCGGCACCAGCAGACCGTCGTCCAGCCGGACCGCGTAGACCGAGGCGCTGCTGGGGTCGTCACCGAAGTGGTCGATCTCGGCCCGTGCGACCGTGCCCTCGACCGCCACCGTCGCCGTGCTCGCAGCGGGATCGTCCACCGCGGCTGCTGCAGGTGCCGCCGGCGCGAGCAGCCCGACCAGGAGTGCGACGAGAGCTGCCTGTGGGCGAAGGGACATGGTGCGAACTCTACGGAGGACCGGACGCCCCGTCTCAGGCATTCACCGATTGCGATGTCCCCGTGGACCCGGTGGGCGGTGCGCTGGCGTCAGCTGCGGGCGGTCATCACGATCGGGTCACCCTCGGTGATCGCGATGGTGTGCTCGACGTGCACTCCGCGGGAGCCGTCGGCGCTGCGGATCGTCCAGCCGTCCTCGTCCATGCGGATCTCGTCGGTCGTGTGGAGGAACCACGGCTCGATCGCGATGACCAGGCCCGGCTTGAGGGGCAGGCCGCGGCCGGCCTTGCCGTCATTGGGGATGTGCGGGTCCCCGTGCATCGTCCGACCGACCCCGTGCCCACCGAACTGGGTGTTGATCGTGAGCCCGTGGGACCGACCGACCGCTCCGATCGCCGCGGAGATGTCGCCGACGCGGTGGCCCGGCCGGGCGACCGCGATGGCGGCGTCGAGCGCCTCCTGGGCGTGGTCGATCAGCCGCAGGTCCTCCTCGCGCGGGGTGCCGACCGCGACGGTGACGGCGGAGTCGCAGACCCACCCGTCGACCGACACCGCGAAGTCGAGGCTCACCAGGTCGCCGTCGCGCAGCTTGTACTTGTGCGGCAGGCCGTGCAGGACGGCGTCGTTGACCGAGGTGCACAGCACCTTGCCGAACGGCATCGCGCCGAAGGAGGGGTGGTAGTCGATGTAGCAGGACTCGGCGCCGCGCTCGCGGATCATGTCGTGGGCCAGGGCGTCCAGCTCGAGCAGGTCGACACCGACGGCCGCCTTCTCCGACAGGGCCGTCAGCACGGAGGCGACAAACGCCCCCGCGGGACGCATCTCGTCGACCTGCTTGGGCGTGAGGAGCTCGATCATCGGCCATCCTTCGAGGTCTGGGAGTCGTGGGAGTGGGCCTGGGCGAGGCCGACCTGGGTGATCGCGACGGCGGCGACGATCGCGACGGTGCCGACCAACGCCATGGGATCGCTGCCGAAGACCCGATCGCCCGAGGCGGTCGCGACCGACGACACCAGCGAGGCGCCGCCGAGCAGGCCCAGCACCATCGAGGCGGTCGTGTGGCGCGTCGCGTCCTGTGACCAGCGGTGGTAGGTGACGCCCGCGACGACGACGGCGGCCAGGGCCACCAGGACGCGCAGCAGGACGGCGGCCGACGACAGGTCGGCGGACGTGTAGAGGTCGAGGACGCAGGCGACCAGCACGATGGCCTCGGCCACCCCCAGCATGGCGAATCTCTGGACGTTCTTCACGGACTTCCTCCCTCGACGGAACGCCTGCCAGCCTACGCGGCAGCGCACCCCGGTCGTCGCCCGCGCCGACCCCACCGGCCGCGACCAGCGGCTGGGGTGGGTCAGCGCCTGGGCCGGACCACCGTCTGGACCTCGCGGACCGGGACGGCGACGTCCTGCCACGGGCTCGAGAAGGTGTCCGGGATGCCCGCCACCGTGATGGGCGTGCCGCCGTTCTCGATCACGAGGTCGTACGTCAGCCGCATGCGAGCCGGGTACGCCGTCGAGCCGTCAGGCGCCGTGGCCGCGCCCTTCACGCTGGCGCGCCGGTAGGTGTAGGAGCAGTCGTCGGACTTCTCGACCACGAACGGGCAGGTCATGACGCCGGAGCCGTCGCCGGGGTCGACCTCCATGCGGTCGGGCGTCGCGATGGCGCGGACCGCCCCGGCCGAGGTGCCGATGAGCTCGTCGGTCGTCGCGCCGTCGGCCCACCACCAGGTCGGGAGGTTGACGTACGTGCGGGTCGGCGGGTTGAACACGAGCTGGTACGCCGGGAACTTCAGCGAGCCCACCGCCTGCCGGGCGAGGTCCGGCAGCGATGGCCCCTCGTCGTCCTTGGTCCAGTACCACTTGTCGGTCCCGTCGGCGCAGGCCTTGTAGGCCAGGTGGTACTCGTCACCGGGCTTCTTGCCGGCGCCCAGCCCGGGGGTGTCCTCCTCGTTGGCGGCGGGGTTGTTTCCCCAGCACGCGACCTTGCCCTCACAGAACTCGGTGTAGGGGGACTTGCTCAGGTCGCACGTCGGCTTGGTCGGTCCGCTGCCGTCACCGTCGCCGTCGCCGTCGCCCGCACCGTCGGTGCCACCCGTGTCGCAGTCCTCGCCGTAGTCCACGGTGTCGTCGGTCGTGCCACCGGACGTGTCGCACGCCAGCGCAGGGGACGCGACGGACACCAGGACCCCGGCCGAGAGGATCGCGGTCAGGAGGGCGACGACGAGTCGCTTCGTCACCGTCATGAGCAGTCCTTCGCCCTCTCCTGGCCCTTCGTCAGACCGGTGTCGGTGATGATCCAGGTGTCACCCGTCCGGGTCGCCGTCAGGCCGAACGGACGGTTGCCCGTCAGGATCGGCTTGAGGGCCTCGCCGTTCTTCTCGGCCGTCCAGCCGTCCTCGTCGATGCAGTGGGAGACGACCGCCGTCGTGCCGTCGACGGAGACCTCGACGGCCGTGATGCTGGGGCCACCGACCCGATTGATGCCCTGGTCGGCGTAGTTGTCGAGCTTGCGAAACTCGTTCTCCAGGAACGAGCCGCGAGCGACGCCCTTGAACTGGGCGCGATCGGTGTCGGCGCTGTTCTCCGCCTGGGTCACGGTGTCCCAGTACTGGCTCACGAGGTCCTTGACCTCGGCCGAGGCGTCAGGCGTCGCCGAGGCCGACGGGGTCGAGCGCGGCTCGTCCTTCGGCTCGGACCCTCCGGAGCAGGCGGACACGGCAGTCAGTGCGAGCATCGTGGAAGCGACGACCAATGCACGCTTCCCGCCCCCGAGCGAGAGATTCACATCCAGAGGCTACCAACTGCCGCGATTGCACGCGAAATCTCCGGGATCCCGGGGCTCAGCCCTCCAGCGACGTCCGGAACCGCTGCATGCCGTCGACCCAGTGATCCGTGTCCGCGGCCTTGCGGGCGTACATCGTGCCGACCTCGGGGTGCGGCAGGGCGAAGAACCGACCCTCCTCGATCGCGGCCAGCAGCGCATCCGCGACATCGTCCGGCGTCAGCGTCGAGCCGGCGCTGACGACCGAGGTCATCGCAAGTCGCGCCTCCGCGTCCTCGCTCGCCTCGCCCTCGGCCAGCATGTCGGTCCGGACCCCCATGGGGCACAGGCAGCACACCTGGACCCCGCGGTCGCCGTACGTCGCGGCGAGCCACTCGGCGAACCCGACCGCGGCGTGCTTGGTGACCGAGTACGTCGGGGAGCCCAGCTGGGTCAGCAGGCCGGCGGCCGACGCCGTGGTGACGAAGCAGCCGCCGCCGTTGTCGAGCCACGCCGGGACCAGTGCCCGCGCGGCGCGGACCTGGCCCATGACGTTGACGTCCCAGCCCAGCGCCCACTCGTCCTCGTCGGCGTCGAGGCCGAACCCGCGGAACACGCCGGCATTGGCGACGAACAGGTCGACGGGGCCGGGGGCGGCGGCGAGCAACGCGGCGACATGGCCCTCGTCCGCGGCGTTGCCCGCCACGAGCGCGACCCGGCCCGGGTGGTCCTGCTCGAGCCGCTCGGCCGTCACCCCCAGCCGTACGCCGTCGAGGTCACCCAGCACGACCGACGCGCCGCGCTCGAGGAGGCGGCGGGCGATGGCCTCGCCGATGCCGCTCGCCGCCCCCGTCACGACCGCGGTGGCGGTCGAGAGCTCGACCGTCACCGGTGCTTCTTGAGCTCGGTGCGGGCCAGCGCGTTCTTGTGCACCTCGTCCGGACCGTCGGCGAAGCGCAGCGTCCGCATCCCGGCGAACCACTCCGCGAGCGGGAAGTCCTGGGACAGCCCGCCGGCGCCGTGCACCTGGATCGCCTTGTCGAGGATCCACTCGACGGCCGCCGGTGTCGCGATCTTGATGGCCTGGATCTCGGTGTGCGCGGCCCGGTTGCCGGCCGTGTCCATGAGCCACGCGGCCTTGAGCGTCAGCAGCCGCAGCTGCTCGATCTTGACCCGCGACTCGGCGATCCAGTCACGGACGACGCCCTGGTCGGCGATCGGCTTGCCGAACGCGACCCGCTCCAGCGCGCGCCGGCTCATCATCTCGACGGCGCGCTCGGCGATGCCCAGCGACCGCATGCAGTGGTGGATGCGGCCGGGCCCGAGGCGCGCCTGGGCGATCGCGAAGCCCTCGCCCTCGCCCGCGATGAGGTTGGCGGCGGGCACCCGGACGTCGGTGAACCGCATCTCGGCGTGGCCGCCGTGGTCACGGTCGTGGTAGCCGAAGACGCGCATCCCGCGGATGATCTCGAGGCCGGGGGTGTCCCGCTCGACCAGGATCATCGACTGCTGGCGGTGGCGGTCGGCCTCCGGGTCGGTCTTGCCCATGACGATGAAGATCTTGCAGTCCGGGTTCATCGCCCCGGTGATCCACCACTTGCTGCCGTTGATGACGTAGTCGTCGCCATCGCGCACGATGCTCATCTCGACGTTGGTGGCGTCCGAGGACGCGACCTGCGGCTCCGTCATCGCGAACGCCGAGCGGATGTCGCCGGCGAGCAGCGGCTCGAGCCACTTCTTCTTCTGCTCGTCGGTGCCGAACATGCTCAGCACCTCCATGTTGCCGGTGTCGGGGGCGGCGCAGTTGAAGACGGCCGGGGCCATCTGGATGCTGCGGCCGGTGATCTCGGCGATCGGGGCGTACTGCAGGTTGGTCAGTCCGGCCCCGTGCTCGCTGGGGTCGAAGAAGTTCCACAGGCCCTGCGCCTTGGCCTTGGCGCGCAGCTCCATCACGATCGGCGGGAACGTCCACCGGTCCTGGGCGACGCTGTCCTCGATCTGCTGCTTCAGGGTCGCCTCGGCCGGATAGACCTCGGCGTCCATGAACGCCTCGACCTTCGCGACGAGGTCCAGGGTCTTGGCGTCGTGTCCGAAGTCCATCTCAGGCACCGGCCATGACGTAGACGACCTCGGCGATGCAGACCGGCTTGTCGGCGCCCTCGCGCTCGACCACGAACTGGATCACGATCTGCGTGCCGATCGCGATGTCCTTGGTCTCGAGCAGCGTCGCGGTCGCCCGGAGGCGGGAGTCGACGGGGACGGGGGACGGGAAGCGGATCTTGTTGGCGCCGTAGTTCATGCCGAACGCCAGGCCGTGGATCTCGTAGATCTCGGCGCCGAACACCGGCAGCAGGGACAGCGTCAGGTAGCCGTGGGCGATCGTGGTGCCGAACGGGCCGGACGCGGCGCGATCGGGATCCACGTGGATCCACTGGTGGTCGCCGGTCGCGTCGGCGAAGGTGTTGATCTGCTCCTGCGTCACGGTGAGCCAGTCACTCGTGCCGAGCTCCTCACCGGCCGCGGCCTTGAAAGCTTCCAGGGTGTCGAACACGCGGGGCATACGGGGACCTCTCAGTAGGTAAGCGCTTGCTTAGTTGGCACCCTAGCCCGTACGCCCCTCCCCGCGCCAGAGGTGAGCCCGCCGTGCCGGTGGATCCTCAACCCCCTCGGCGCCTTGAGGTTGAGAAGTCACCGTCACGGCGAGGCACCGCCACCGGGTCAGAGGAGCAGGCGGGCGACGACGGGGACGGCGCCGAGCAGGGCGGCCACCACGATCCCCCCGGTGTCGAGCCGGGTCCACGGCGCCGGCTCGGCCCACGTGCGGCGCTGCGCCGTGGCGAAGCCGCGGGCGTCCATCGCGATCGAGGTCGCCGTCGCCCCGCGCATCGCCTGCACCAGCAGGGCGAACGACATGTTGGCGGCGTACGCCCCCGTGGCGACCGGATTGCGGCTCGGTCCGAAGCCGCGCACCCGGCGGACGCGCTCGAGCTGCTGCCACGCCAGGCCGAACGTCGTGAACTTCTGCAGCGCCGCCGCGAACGCCGCGACCAGACGGGGCGGCACGTGCAGGCGCTGGGCGGCGTAGTCGGCGAACCTCGACGGGTCCAGGTAGCCGGCCATGACCGATCCCGGCCACGCCAGGACCACGATCCGCAGGCCCGCCGTCAGCGCCTCCTCGACGTCCCGGCCACCGAGGCGCCACGTCGAGTAGACGATCGTGACGGCGGCGATCGCCGTGAACCCGAGGCACGCCAGCGGATAACGCCAGCCCGGCAGCAGGATCGCCGCAGCGAGGACGTACGCCGCCAGGGCCACCAGCGCGACCGGCAGGCTGCGGATCCAGAACGAGCCGAGCAGGGAGAACAGCCCGACCGACAGCTGGACCAGCGGGTTGACCCGCAGCACGAGGGTCCTCATCCGACGACCCCCGCCCGCAGCGCGACCTCGACGTCGCAGGCCAGGTCCGGGTCGTGCGTCGACAGCCCCACGGCGGCCCCGGCCGACCGCGCGGCGCCGATCCAGCCCGCCACGGCAGCCCAGGTGCCCGGGTCCTGGCCGACCGTCGGCTCGTCGAGCAGCACCAGGCCCGGGCGGTGGGCCAGCGCCGCGGCGATCGCGAGCCGGCGCTGCTCCCCCCCGGACAACCGGTACGGATTGGACTGCGCGAACCCGGCCAGCCCGAACACCTCGAGGATCGCGGCGACGTCGACCGGCCGCTCGGTGCGCTCCGGCGTGCGGCGGACCTCGTCGGCGACGGTCTGGGCGAGGAACCCGTGCTCGGGGTTCTGCGGCACCCAGCCGACCGCGGCGGCCAGGTGCCGCGACCGCCAGCGGTGCAGGTCGGGCGTCACGGTGCCCGCGCCCGGCTTGACCAGGCCGCCGAGGACCGCGACCGCGGTGGACTTGCCGGCACCGCTCGGCCCGGTGAATGCCGTCGTCGCTCCGGGCCGCAGGGCAACCGTCAGCCCCGTGAGCGCCCGGGTGCGCTGGGTGCCGCGCAGGGTCCGCAGCACGAGCTCGACGTCGACGTCCGTCGCCTCGACCGTGAGGGCGTTCCCGGCAGGCGCGACGAGCGACGCGGGCACCGCCAACGGCTCGGGCACCGCCGTCCCGGGCATCCACACGCCGGCCGGGGCGGGGCCCGCGAGGAAGGACGCGACCGACCCGTCCGACATGATCTCGCCACCCGATGACAGCACGACGACCCGGTCGACATGTGGCAGCCACGGCTCGATCCGGTGCTCGACCACGATCATGGTCCGCCCCGCGGCGGCCGTGATGATGGCGTCCCGGACGGTCGTCGCGGTGTCGGAGTCCAGCATCGAGGTGGGCTCGTCGAGCAGCAGCAGGTCGGGGCGCATCGCGAGGACCCCGGCCAGGGCCAGGCGCTGCTGCTCGCCCCCCGACAGCGCGCCGGTGAGGTGGTCACGCCCGTACGCCAGCCCGACCGCCTCGAGCGCCGCGTCGACCCGCGGCCAGATCGCGTCGCGGGGCAGCGCGGCGTTCTCCAGCCCGAAGGCGACGTCCCGGCCCATGCGCTCGGCGACGATCGCGTCGGCAGGGTTCTGCAGGAGCAGGCCGAGTCGGCCGTCGACCTCCGCCGACCCCTCGAGGTCGCCGGCGATCGTCGTCCCGAGCGCGCCGGCGAGGCCGTGCAGGAGCGTCGACTTGCCCGCCCCGGAGGGGCCGACGAGCAGGACCCGTTCGCCGGGCTCGATCGTGAGATCCAGCCCGGCGACGACGGGTTCGCGCCGCCCCAGGGGGCGCCACGTGAAGCCCGTGAACCGGGCCCCACCGCGGGACACCTAGACCTCGGTGACCTGCTCGCGCCCGGCCGGGAAGGCGTCGAGGACACCGGCCCGCGCGAGAGCGCGCACCAGGGCGTACCCCCCGACTCCCGCCACGAGCGCGCCCGACAGCATGAAGAAGCCGAGGTGGGCGAGCTTGTCGCCGAAGCTGTAGTCCGGGATGTAGGCGTGCCACTCGTAGAACGACTCGAAGGCACCGGAGGCGGCTCCCGCGAGCGCCGCGACGACGACGCCGAAGCGGGTGTAGAGGAACAGCAGGACGATCAGCTCGGCGCCGAGGCCCTGCCAGAAGCCCGACGCGAACACGCTGAAGCCCCACTGCGTGCCGCCGACGATGAACGTCGAGACGGCCGCTGCGAGGAACTCCGTCGCGAACGCGGCACCGGGCCGGCGGATGATCAGGCCGCCGACGACGCCGGCGGTCAGCCAGACGCCGCCGAGCAGGGCCGTGGTGGGCGGGTAGGAGAAGACCGCCCACGCGCTGATCGGCTCGTAGAGCTTGCCCCAGCCCCAGAAGATGACGCCGAAGGCGACCGCCAGGGTGGTGATGGTGACCAGGTCGATCGTGCGGTAGCGCACGTCGAACCGGGTCCTGGACGTGGTTGCAGAACTCATCGTGACTCCCTTCGCCGGTATTAGCCGGAGCAGGTTCAAGGGTCTGCGGCTGATCCGCACTCTCAGCGCCCTCTGCTGTGGCGCTCCCCTGTCGTGTGGATCGACCATAACCCACACCGCCCCACCCCGATCCGCGAGTGGCGCAGAAGTGAGAGTCTGAGACGGCGAGTCGTGCAGATCTGCGCCACTCGGGGTCCGGTGTGCGCCACTCAGCGACCGGTCAGGACGTTCCCGATCCTCGCGAGCCGGCTGGGATGCGTCAGGCCGCGGTCCTCGCGGCGGTCCGCCGCGCGGTAGAGGCCGTACATCGCCCGCACGCCGAGCCACCGCAGCGGCTCGGGCTCCCACCGGCGTACCGACCGGTTGACCCAGGGCAGCGCGGTCAGCTCCGACTCGCGGCCGAGCGTCAGGTCCGCCAGCGTCCGGCCGGCCACATGGGTCGTGGTCAGACCGCTCCCGACGTATCCACCCGCCCAGCCCAGCCCGGTCGCCGGGTCGAAGGTGACGCTGGCGCACCAGTCACGCGGCACGCCGAGCACGCCGCACCAGGCGTGGTCGATCCGCGTCCGGCGGGTCGCGGGGAACATGTCGTGCAGCGTCGAGGTCAGCGACTCGATCGTCCAGTCCTGGGTGCGCCCGTCGACGTCGGTGCGCGAGCCGAACCGGTACGGGATGCCGCGCCCCCCGAGCGCGATCCGCCCGTCGGCGGTGCGCTGGGCGTAGCAGTACGCATTGGCCTTGTCCCCGAGCAGCTCGGCGCCGGTCCAGCCGACGTCGTTCCACACGGCGTCGGACAGCGGCTCGGTCACGATCATCGCCGAGTTCATCGGCAGCCAGGTGCGGCGCTGGCCCGCGATGCCGGCGGTGTAGCCCTCGAGGCAGCGCAGGATCCTGGGCGCCCGGACGGTGCCACGGTCCGTCGTGACGACGCCCGGCTCGATCCGGGAGGCGCGGGTACGTTCGAGGATCCGCACGCCGCGTCGCTCGACGGCCTGCGCGACCCCCGCGACGAGCTTCGCGGGCTGCACCCGGGCGCAGTGCGGGCTGAACGTCGCTCCGCGCGCGCCGCGGACCGACAGCCGCGCGGCCAGCTCGTCGGCAGTGAGCTCACGCTGGTGCTCCTCGCCGATGCCCCAGGCGGCGTCCTCGGCGAGCCCCTCGCGCAGCCGGACCAGCTGTGCCTCGGACCGGGCGACGTACAGGACGCCGTCCTTGACGATGTCGGCGTCGATGCCCTCGACCCGGCACACCTCGATGACCTCGTCGACGGCCTCCTCCATGGTCCGGACGAGCGCCCGGACGCCGTCGCGGCCGTGCGTCGCTGCGTACCGCTTTTTGCTGCCCGCCAGCTCGGCCGAGAGCCAGCCGCCGTTGCGGCCCGACGCCCCGAAGCCGGCGAACTCGGCCTCCAGCACGACGATGTCGAGGGACGGGTCAGCGGCGGCGAGGTGGTACGCCGTCCAGAGGCCGCTGAGCCCTCCGCCGACGATGCAGACGTCGCACGTCAGGTCCCCGTCGAGGGCGTCACGGCGTGTGGGGCTGCCGACCTGCTGCCACCAGAACGAGACATGACCGTTGATCACGTCTCCATGCTGCCACCGTTCGGCCGGCGCGTGCCGGCACGCCGACGGGGAGGGACCCGGAAGGCCCCTCCCCGCGGCGCGGCTGCTGGACGACCAGCTGCCGGACTACCTGGTGATCTTCACCGCCTTCGCCGGGCTGGTGGCACCGCTGTAGCTGCCGTCGCCGGAGTAGACGGACTTGATCGTCGCGGTGCCCTTCTTGGACACCGAGACCTTCGTGCTGACGACGCCCTTGCTGGCCGCGGTGACGGTCAGGGTGCGGGTCAGGACGTACGAGCCGCCCGACTTCCTGACGTAGACCTTGACGGTGCCGGTCGGGTAGGTGCCCGCCGTCGCGCCGGCGATGCTGGTCTTGACCGTGAAGGACTTGCCCTTCTTGACCTTGGACGTCGTCGTGATGCCGGCCGTCGTCGCCTTCTTGGTCACGACGTGCTGCGCCGTGGCGACACCGCTCGCCTCGACCTTGTCGGTGCCGTTGAAGACCGCCTCGACGTCGTACGTGCCGGCGGCGAGCTCCTGGGGCAGCGAGAACGTCGCCGTGTCGGAGCTGCTGAGGGCGACGTCGAACGAGGTGTCGCCGTAGGAGATCGTGACCGTCCCACCGTCACCGTTGGCGACCGCGACCGAGCCCTTGACCCCCGTGCCGTACACCGAGGTGTCCGCCGCGAGGACCATCGCGATGCCCGACTTGCCCTTGGTCAGGGTCAGCCCCACGACGTTGGACTCCGAGCGCTGCGCCGACGCGGTCTGGCCGAAGACCGCCGTGAAGGAGTGCTCACCGGCCTTGAAGCCGGCCGCGACCTCGAGCGTCGCCGTGCCGTCCTCGACGTCCGCGACGCCGAGCGACGTGGTGCCGTCGAAGAACTCGACGGTCCCGGCCGTGTCGGGTCCCGTGACGTCAGCGGTCAGCGTGGCGCTCTCGTTGATCTCCGGGATCTCCGGGGACAGCGCGAGCGTCGTCGCGGTGCCGTTGAGCACCTCGATCGAGCCCTTGGACGTGAAACCCGTGCCGGAGCCGACGGCCGTGACGGCCGTCGTCCCGATCGCGGCGTCCGCCGGCACGGTCGCCGCGAGCACGACCTTGCCGCTGGCGTCGGCGATGGCCGAGCCCAGCGAGGAGGCGCCGAGGCCGAAGGCCACGGACTCGCCCGAGCGGTAGCCCGATGCCGTGACCGTCACCGGGTCGCCGGGTGCCGGCGTCTCGTCGCTCACCGCGAGCGATCCGGTCGTCCGCGAGACGGCGAGCTCGTCGCACGCATCCCCCTGGACGCCCGCCTCGGGCAGTGCCACGGCCGATCCCGTCACACCGTCGTCCTCGCGGACGATGAGGTTGTCGAGCGCATGCGCGCCCATGATGCCGCCGGAGGTGTTGATGACCGACGTCTTGATCACGGTGCTGTTGGTCGAGCTGGCCAGCTTGTCACCCAGGATCGGCGACGAGACGACCTGGCACGTCTCGCCCGGGGCGAACGTGACCTTCTCCATCGTGATGCCGCCGCGGCCCGTGGCCGACCCGAGGGTCGAGACGTAGCCCGTGACCGCCTTGGAGGCCTTCTTGTCCAGGTAGACCGCGATGTCGGCCGTGCCGGGGGCGCTGCCCTCGGCGACCGACGTCCCGCGGACGTTGATCGTCGGCTCGGTCGTGATCTTCGGCGTTCCCACCGAGGACGACTCGAACGCGAGGTCCGAGAGGTAGACCGCTCCGGACGGCGTCGTGTCGGCACCCGTCGCCGCGGCGAACCGCACCTCACGGATGTCGGACAGGTCGAGACCGGCGTCCTTGAGCGCCGCCGTCGGGACGTTGACCTGCTGCAGGACGAGCTTCTTGAGCAGGGTCGACGTCGACGCCGGGAGGCGGTTGACCGCCAGCGGGTTGAGCGCCGAGACCTTCGAGCTGTACGTCGTGCCCTCGTCGTCGATGACGCTGAGGGTCAGGTCCGTACCGGTCGGGACCGACTCGTCGGCCGCCATCTTGACCGAGAGCCGCTCCGCGTCACGCGCGTCGCGGGCCTTGGCCGGCAGGGTGACCCGCAGCTCGCTGGGCGTCGTGCCCGCGGTGAGGGCCGTCCACGCCAGCTTGGTGACCGGTGTCGCGGGGACGTTGCCGCCGTTGCTCGCCGGGGTCCAGTGCGGAGCCGCCGAGGTGTTGATCGACGTCGTGCACGTCGGCAGCGTCTGCGGGACCGTCCGCGCGGCCGCGCTGGCGCACACCGTGGCCGAGGCCGAGCCGACGGGGCGGACCAGCGAGCTGGTCGCCTCGAACGACGTGATCGTCGTGCGGGCCGAGGCCGGAGCCGTCGACACGCTGCGGACGTCCTCGCCGTCGAGCACGGCCGGGACCGCGCCCGATCCGTCGAACATCGGCAGGAACTGCTTCTCGCCACCGAGGGTCAGGCGGAACCAGCCGGCCATGTAGGCCGTGCCGGTGTCGTACTGCTCCTGCGCGGTCATGCGGATGTTGGTCGTCGAGCGCGGTCCGCAGACCGCGTCCGTCGAGGTCGCGCCCCAGTCGTCGCTGGTCGAGTACGCGTACACGCCCGGCGTCCACACCGAGTTGAAGAAGTTGTGGTTGGCGCCCATCGCCCACACGCCGCTGCGCAGCGAGTCGTCGCCGAACGCGTAGCGCGAGTCGTCCAGCATGTGCTGACCCTGCTGGTTGGAGACGTCGCCGTCGCAGTAGGGCAGGATCACGTTCATCGCGACGTTCGGCACCGTCATGCGGGCGAAGTCGACCGGAGCGAGCGGCAGGATCGTCTTGATGCCCCACGGCTTGTCGAGCGCCTGGTTGAGCGTCGCCGCCGAGGTGACACCCTCACCACCGCGCGAGTGGCCCATCATGCCGACGTTCGTCAGGTCGAACCGGCCGAGCAGGTCGGACGGGCTCATGGCCTGCGTCGTCTGGGTCAGGCCCGGCAGCGGGCTCTGGTCGGCCAGCGCGTCGGCGAGCGTGACGTCCTTGTCCTTCTGTGCGTCGTGGTACGACACCGACTCGCCCTTGTTGGCCTTGTCCAGCATCGACAGCGTGTCGAGCAGGAGCCGGCCGCGGGCCTGCGCGCCCTGGTCGAGCGCGAGCTGGTTGTCGTTGGAGTTGATCGCGTTGGCCGCGACCGAGACGACGGCGTAGCCGTGGCTCGCGAGGGCGCGGGCCGTGCCGTCATAGCCGGCGAAGCTCGGGACGTTGATCTGGCCGGGGTTGCACGGCCAGCGGGTGGCCGGTGTCGTCCCGGTGCTGCAGGAGGTGTGGCGGCCGTGCAGCAGGAGCACGGTCGGGCGTTCGCCACCGGTCGTGGGCAGGTAGATCTTGCCCTGCATCTCGCCCTTGATACCGCCGATCGCGGCCAGGTCGATCGCCTGGGTGCCGAAGTTGTAGACCGACTCGGTGACGTCGTACGTGCCGGTCGAGGACGGGTTCTCGTCGAGCGGCTCGGCATCGACCGCCTCCACGGCGGCCGCCGCCGTGCGCGCCTGGGCGCCGCCGGAGGGCTTGCTGAACCAGCCGGCCTCGACGTCATCCGCCGAGGTCACGCCGGCGTCGGTCGTGAACACCGACAGGCTCCGGCCGTCGGCGGACTCCGTCGCGAGACCGATCGACGAGCCGTCGACCTCGATCGTCGGCGCGTCCGAGATCATCGGCAGCTTCTTGTCCAGGTCGACCGTGACGAGATAGCCGCCGGGCGCCTGCACCACGGTCCAGTCGGACCCGGAGGCCAGCTCGGCGTCAGCGGCCGAGGCGATGGACGGTAGCGAGACGAGGGGGATGGTCACGAGGGTGGCCGCCAGGCACGCCCTCCATCCGTGACGTCGTTGAGTGAACAACACACAGCTCCTTACGGGGGTTGACACCCTCCGGGCAAAGGTCGACCGCGTCGACCGCGCCGGCTCGGGCGGAAGCCCTCAGCGTCGGGGGACTCGGTTAACCACTCGTTTCGGCCGACGTGACGACAGTGTTTCGCGATGGGCTCTCGCGTAAACAAATGCGGCGGCGGTTTGTCATGACATCTGCTACCCGTCCCGCGGGCGAGCCGCCGCCGACCCCGACGTGAGGCGATCGGGAGCGTCGCCCCACCGGGGATAGGACAGAATGTCGGCATGTCCGTGCGCACCCCTGACCCCAACCCGGGATGGCTCCCGGACTTCGCCCTCGACGAGACGCGCGCCCGCGTCCCGATCCTGTACGTCGAGGCCGTCCCGGTCCGGATCAACCCGCTGGGCGAGGTCGAGTCGGTCGGCGTCCTCCTGCGGGGCTCGTCGACCACCGGCGTCATGACCCGGACCCTGGTCTCGGGCCGCGTCCTGCACGGCGAGTCCGTCCGGGAGGCGCTGCTGCGCAACCTGGAGAAGGACCTCGGGCCGACCGCGTTCCCGCAGCTACCGGTGACGACCGTGCCGTTCTCGGTCGCCGAGTACTTCCCACTGCCCGGGGTCTCGCCGCTGTACGACCCCCGCCAGCACGCGGTCGCGCTGGCGTACGTCGTCCCGGTCACGGGTGACTGCAACCCGCGGCAGGATGCCCTCGAGCTGACCTGGCTGACCCCGGCGGAGGCCGCGATGCCCGAGGTCCTCGACGACATGGAGGGCGGCCGCGGCTCGCTCCTGCGAGAGGCCCTCGCCTCGGTCGGCGCCCTCCCCCGCTGACCACTCCGCGACGGGCGTATCCTGAATCCTGAGACGATTTGTATCAGGATGTGGACATGACCGAGGCCGACCTGCGGGCACCCAATCGCTGGCTCATGCTCGCGGTGTCGATGCTGGGCCAGGTCGCCGGGACGATCTTCGTCAACGGCGCCCCGTTCCTGATCCGCTACCTGACGACCGAGCGTGGGCTGAGCCTCCCGGAGGCGGGCGCCGTGGCCGCGGCCCCATTCGTCGGCGTCATGGTGACCCTCGTGCTGTGGGGCGTCGTCGTCGACCGCATCGGCGAGCGCGCCGCGATGACGATCGGCCTCGCGATCGTGACCGTCGCGGCGTGCGGCGCGAGCTTCTCCTCGTCCCTGGTCGGGCTCGCGGGGTGGTTCGTCCTCGGCGGCATCGGCGCCGGCAGCACCAACTCGGCCAGCGGCCGGATCGTGGTCGGCTGGTTCCCCGCCCACCGCCGCGGCACCGCGATGGGCATCCGGCAGACCGCCCTGCCCCTGGGCGTCGGCGTCGCCGCGCTGCTGGTGCCCAACCTGGTCGAGTCCGACGGCCTGCGGACGACGCTGCTGACGATCACCGCGGTGTGCGCCGCGGCGACGGTCCTGTCGGCGCTGCTGATCGTCGACCCGCCCCGGCCGACCCGCGCCGAGGCCGCCGACCGCGGGCAGCTCGCCAATCCGTACCGCCGCGACAACCGGCTGACCCGCATCCACCTCGCCTCGGCGCTGCTGGTCGTCCCCCAGTTCACGGTCTGGACCTACATGCTGGTCTGGTTGATCGACGACAAGGGCTGGTCGACGCTCGCCGCGAGCTCTCTGGTCGCCGCGACCCAGGTGCTCGGCGCGGCCGGCCGCATCGGCGCGGGCTGGTGGTCCGACGCCGCCGGCAGCCGCCTCGGCCCGATGCGGGTCGTGGCGATCGCCGCGACCGCCCCGATGCTGGCGCTGGGACTGCTGTCCGGCACCCCGCTCGGCATCGCGCTGATCGTCATCGCGACCGCCGTCACGGTCGCCGACAACGGGCTGGCGTTCACCTCGGTCGCCGAGATCGGCGGCCCGTACTGGTCCGGCCGGGCGATGGGCTTGCAGAACACGGGGCAGTACGTCGTGTCGGCCCTCGTGCCGCCGCTCGTCGGCTCGGTCATCGACGGGCACGGGTACGCCGTGGGGTTCGCGGCCGTCGCGCTGTTCCCCCTGCTCGCGATCCCGCTGGTGCCCGTGCGTGGGGAGCACCCCACCGACACCGTGTGACCTGCGCTGCAGCCTCCGCGCTTTGGCAAGCCTTAGTCGGCGACGACTTGGGCGACGAGATACTGTCAGCCAAACTGTCAGGGTCGTCGCACAAGGAAATGGGGCCTTCATGCAGGTCGTCGCGATCGTCGTCGCGCTCATCGTCACCGCCGTGGCACTGCCACTCATCACCAAGGCCGTGGCGGACATGCTCAAGGTCCTGCGGACCGGGCAGCCGCTGATCGGGCGCCGGGACCAACCGGTCAAGCGCACCGTCAACATGCTCGTCGAGACGTTCGGGCACACGCGGATGATCCAGAAGCGCTGGGTCGGCATCATGCACTGGTTCGTCTACGCGGCGTTCATCTTCCTCAGCACCGCGGTGCTGCAGGGCTACTTCCAGCTGTTCAACCCCGAGTTCGCCTGGCCGGTCTTCGGCCACTGGTACCCGTACGAGTGGGCCGCCGAGGCGCTCGGACTGCTCAGCACGATCGGCATCCTCTACCTGATCCTCGTGCGTCAGCGGAACCACCCGCGCTCGCTCGGCAAGAAGAGCCGCTTCTTCGGCTCGACGTTCTGGCAGGCGTACTTCGTCGAG
>NZ_JAOPXQ010000258.1 GCF_025965075.1 Aeromicrobium sp. | reverse complement strand
GCGATCGTCAGGTCGAGGATCGGCTTGTCGGCAAAGCTCACCATCGCATCAGGCTAGAGCGGACCCATGACACCTCGCCACGACCCGCGGCCACGGTGTCGGGACCGACGGGCGGCCGATAGCGTGGCCCCATGATCGCCACGTCCCGCGACGCAGATGTCGTCGTCATCGAGCTCCAGCGCGAGCAGAGCCGCAACGCTCTCAACCTCGACCTGTGCCACGCCCTCCGAGCCGCCGCCGACCAAGCCGTCGCGGACGGTGCCCGGGCCATCGTCATCACGGGCCAGGGCACGGCGTTCTGCTCCGGCGCCGACCTGGGCGGCGTCCACGGCCCCGACTTCCTCGAGGCGCTCTACGGGATGCTCCATCACCTCACGAAGCTCCCCGTCCCCCTGATCGCGGCGGTCAACGGCCCGGCGATCGGTGCCGGCACGCAGCTCGCGATGGCCTGCGACCTGCGGGTCGCGGACGACAAGGCCAAGTTCGCGGTGCCCGTCGCCCGCAACGGCATGGCGGTCGACGCCTGGACGATCCGCACCCTCAGCGCCCTCGCCGGAGCGGGCGTCGCCCGCAAGGTGCTGCTCGCCGCGGAGACGCTCGACCGCAAGGAGGCGCTCGACTGCGGTCTCGCCGACGCGCACGGCTCGCTCACGTACGCCGTGGCGTGGGCGCACGAGATCGCGGCCCTCGCGCCGCTGTCGATCGCGCACAGCAAGCTCGTCCTCAACGGGTCGCCTGCCGACGACGAGGCGATCGAGAAGAGCTTTGCCGCGGTGTGGGCCAGCTCCGACGTCCAGGAGGCCGCGCAGGCCCGCCTCGAGCGGCGCGCGCCGGTCTTCGAGGGGCGCTGATGACGAGCCTGGTCTTCCGACTGCTCGACCACCACGTCATCACCGGGCTGGCCGACCACACCGCGGTCAGCGACGAGCGGGGCACGATGTCGTACGCCCAGCTGCTCCACGAGTCGGCGTGCATCGCCGGGGGCCTGCACCACATGGGGATCGAACCCGGCACCGACGTCGTGATCGACCTGTCGTCGGGGCGCCATCACGTCGTCGCCGTGCTGGCGTGCGCCCGCATCGGGGCCGTCCCGGCTGCGACGGGCGACTTCCGCCTGGAGGGCACGCCCCCCGTCCTGCACGCCCCGGACACGCACGTCGTGTGGGACGTGCTCGACAAGGCCGGCCGCACCGAGCCGGCCAGCGCGCCGGAGGTCGATCCCGACGGCTACGAGGAGCTCCTCCGCGCGGCGTACCCCGAGATCGTCGACACCCTGGCCGCGGGCGGCACGATCCTCTCGTCCTAGCGGACGCCCCAGGCGTAGGTCTGCTTCTCGAGCCGCAGGTAGACGAACGTCTCGGTGGTGACGACGCGGGGGAGTGCGTTGATCTGCTCCGAGACGATGTCGAGCAGCTCGTCGTCGCTCTCGGCCACGATCTCGGCCAGGATGTCGAAGCGTCCGGTCGTGATGACGATGTAGTCGAGCTTCTCCATCGCGGCGAGCTCGGCGGCGACCTCGCGGACCTTGCCGGTGACCTTGATGCCGATCATGGCCTGCCGGGCGAATCCCATCTGCAACGGGTCGGTGACCGCCACGACCTGCATGACCCCGCCGTCGATGAGCTTCTGCACGCGATGCCGGACCGCGGCCTCGGAGAGTCCCACCTCCTTCGCGATCGCGGAGTACGACAGGCGGCCGTCGTCCTGGAGCAGCTCGATGATGCGCTTGGCGGTGTCGTCGAGATTCTGGGCGCGCGCGGTCGCCGGCTTGCGGTCGGTCATGCGCGACATCATGCCGTACGCCATCCGGAGGCGCTCACCCCCCGCTGACGGTGGCCACGACGCTTTCAGAACCGAAACACACTCGTAACAGCGGAATCCCTTGTGCAGCGCCCCCGATCTTGCGAGTATTCGTGGAGAGCGAACAGTGAGGGCGGCGCATGGCAGGTCTCGACCGACGGACAGTGCTCAAGGGCGTGGGTGGTGCAGCCGCTCTGGGGGTGAGCGGGTTCGCCCTGACCCGGTTCGACACGCCTGATCGGGAGCAGGACCCGACCGAGTGCACGGCGAAGGACGTGTCGGAGACCGACAAGCGCCTGGTCTTCTCCAACTGGCCGGAGTACATCGACGAGGACGACGGCGACTACGTCTCGACGCTGACCCAGTTCGAGAAGGACACCGGCATCCAGGTGCAGTACACCGCCGACATCAACGACAACAACGAGTTCTTCGCCAAGGTCTCCAACCAGCTCGGCTCGTGCAGCTCGTCGAAGCGCGACCTGTTCGCTCTGACCGACTGGATGGCCGCCCGCATGATCCAGGTCGGCTGGATCCAGCCGCTGGACGCGGCAAAGGTGCCCAACCTGCACGCCAACATCATCGACTCGCTCAAGGCACCGGAGTGGGACCCCAAGCGGGAGTTCTCGGCGCCGTGGCAGAGCGGCCTGACCGGCATCGCGTACAACAAGGCCAAGGTCGGCGAGGTCAAGTCGTTCGAGGAGCTGTTGACCCGCAAGGACCTCAAGGGCCGCATCTCCCTGCTCACCGAGATGCGCGACACGATGGGCTTTCTGGTCATGATCGCCGGCGGCGACCCGGAGAAGTTCACCGACACGCAGTGGCAGAACGCGATCGACCTGCTCAAGAAGGCCCGCAGCGACGGTCAGGTGCGGTCTTTCACCGGCAACGAGTACGTCCAGGACCTCGCGTCCGGCAACATCCTCGCCTGCGAGGCGTGGTCGGGTGACATCGCCAACGCCGGCGACGAGAACCTGGTCTGGATCCCGCCCGAGGAGGGAATCATGATCTGGGCCGACAACATGCTCGTGCCCAACCTCGCGACGCACCAGGCCAATGCCGAGCAGCTGATCAACTACTACTACGAGCCCGAGGTCGCCGCGAAGCTCGCGGACTACAACTCGTACATCTGCCCCGTCAAGGGTGCGCAGCAGGCCATGGAGAAGGTCAACCCCGACAACGTCGACAACGAGCTGATCTTCCCGTCCGACAAGACCCTGGCCCTCACGCACCAGTTCATGGCACTCGACGAAGCCACGATGCGTACCTACGAAGGAGACTTTGCCGATGTCACAGGTGCATGAGGCGACCGCCCCGTCCGACGGGGCGGCCGGCGGATCCCGAGACCTTCGTCTGTCCAACCTCACGAAGGAGTACGCGACGTTCACGGCGGTCAAGTCCTTGGACCTGGTCGTCCCGCAGGGTCAGTTCTTCGCCCTGCTCGGCCCGTCGGGCTGCGGCAAGACCACGACGCTGCGGATGGTCGCCGGCCTGGAGACCCCGACGTCCGGCACGATCCACCTCGGCGAGACCGACGTGACGTACGAGAAGCCCTACAAGCGGCCGGTCAACACGGTGTTCCAGAACTACGCGCTGTTCCCGCACCTCGACATCTCCAAGAACGTCGCCTTCGGGCTCGAGCGCCGGGGGATCAAGGACTCCAAGCGGCAGGTCGCGGAGATGCTCGAGCTCGTCGAGCTGACCTCCCAGGCGCACAAGAAGCCCGCGCAGATGTCCGGCGGTCAGCAGCAGCGGGTCGCGCTGGCCCGCGCCCTGATCAACAAGCCCGAGGTGCTCCTGCTGGACGAGCCGCTCGGGGCGCTGGACCTCAAGCTGCGGCGGGGCATGCAGCTCGAGCTCAAACGCATCCAGACCGAGGTCGGCCTGACGTTCGTGCACGTGACGCACGACCAGGAGGAGGCCATGACGATGGCCGACACGATCGCGGTCATGAACCAGGGCGTCATCGAGCAGATGGGCGCACCGAGCGAGCTCTACGAGAACCCGCGGACGACCTTCGTCGCCAACTTCCTCGGCCAGTCCAACCTGATCGCCGGCGAGATCGAGGGCCGCGAGGGCGATCAGGTCAAGGTCCGCGTGCAGGGTGCGATCGCCTCGGTGCCGGGGGACCGGGCCCACTCCGACTCCGGCAGGGGCTGGCTCGGGATCCGGCCCGAGAAGGTCCTGATCGCCGAGGCTGGGCAACGGATCGACGCTCCGGGCGACGTCATCACCGGCGGCTACATCACCGACGTGAGCTTCGTCGGCGTCAGCACGCAGTACATGGTGCGGATGCCGTGGGGGCAGGAGCTCATGGTGTTCGAGCAGAACACCGGCGCGCGTGCCCTGCTCCAGGTCGGCGCGAAGGTCGACATCTCCTGGCGACCCGAGTACGCGTTCCTGCTGGACGCCAGCCAGGACGCCACGGCCGGGATCGAGGCCGAATGACCTCCACCGCCGGGGTCGTCCCGGTCAACCCTCACGAGACCTCGACGAAGGCGCCGCGCGGGCGCCGGCTGACGGGCTACTGGCTGATCCTGCCCGGTGCCCTCTGGCTGCTCGTGTTCTTCGTCATCCCGTTCT
>NZ_JAOPXQ010000256.1 GCF_025965075.1 Aeromicrobium sp. | reverse complement strand
ATTCAACAAGCCCCATCGTAGGGGTTGGCTGAGGAGACCAAAATGACCAGCATGCAGTTCGGACTGTTCACGGTCGGCGATGTCACGACCGATCCGACCAACGGCACCACGCCGACGGAGCACGAGCGCATCAAGAACACCATCACGATCGCGAAGAAGGCCGAGGAGATCGGGCTGGACGTGTTCGCGACCGGCGAGCACCACAACCCCCCGTTCGTCCCGTCCTCGCCCACGACGACGCTGGCGTACATCGCCGCGCAGACCGAGCGGCTCATCCTCTCGACGTCCACGACGCTGATCACGACCAACGACCCGGTCAAGATCGCCGAGGACTACGCAACGCTGCAGCACCTCTCGGACGGTCGCATGGACCTGATGCTCGGCCGCGGCAACACCGCGCCGGTCTACCCGTGGTTCGGTTACGACGGCTCCAAGGCCGTCGAGCTGACCGTCGAGCACTACCACCTGCTGCGTCGCCTCTGGGACGAGGAGGTCGTGAGCTGGGAGGGCAAGTTCCGCACCCCGCTGCAGGGCTTCACCGCCACGCCACGCCCGCTGGACGGCGTCGCGCCGTTCGTCTGGCACGCCAACATCCGTACGCCCGAGGTCGCCGAGCTGGCCGCGTTCTACGGTGACGGCTTCTTTGCCAACAACATCTTCTGGCCCAAGGAGCACTACATCCGGCTGATCAACTTCTATCGACAGCGCTACGCCCACTATGGGCACGGCGAGCCGGAGCAGGCGATCGTCGGTCTGGGCGGCCAGTTCTTCATCCGCAAGAACAGCCAGGACGCGGTCAACGAGTTCCGACCGTACTTCGACAACGCCCCGGTCTACGGCCACGGGCCCTCGCTCGAGGACTTCACGGCGCAGACCCCGTTGACAGTCGGCAGCCCGCAGGAGTTCATCGAGAAGACCGTCGCGTTCGCCGACTACTTCGGGGACTACCAGCGTCAGCTGTTCCTCGTCGACCACGCCGGCCTGCCGCTCAAGATCGTGCTCGAGCAGCTCGACCTGCTGGGCGAGGTGCTGCCGACCCTGCGGGCCGAGTTCGACGCACGTCGGCCCGCGAACGTACCGGACGCCCCGACGCACGCGAGTCGCGTCGCCGCTGCTGCGACCAAGGAAGAGGTGGACGCATGACCCGCATCGTCGCGATCTCGTCGGGACTGAGCGATCCCTCGTCGACCCGCATGCTGGCCGACCGGCTGGTCGAGTCGGTCGAGCGGCAGTTCGGTGACGCGTCGGTCGAGGTGGTGTCGCTGCGCGAGCTGGCCCACGAGGTCACCGACGCGATGCTGAGCGGGTTCGCCGCCCCGCGCCTGCAGGACGCCATTGACAAGGTCGTCGCGGCCGACGGCCTGATCGTCGTCACGCCGATCTTCAAGGCGTCGTTCCCCGGCCTGTTCAAGTCGTTCATCGACGTCCTCGAGGCCGATGCCTTGATCGGCAAGCCGGTCCTGCTGGCCGCGACCGGCGGGACGGCCCGGCACTCGCTGGCGATCGACTTCGCGCTGCGGCCGCTGTTCGCCTACCTCCAGGCGCTTGTCGTGCCGACTGGTGTCTTCGCGTCCCAGCACGACTGGGCCACCGACGGCGCGAACGCCCTGGGGCAGCGCATCGACCGCGCCGCGGGTGAGCTGGTCAGCCTGCTGAAGGGTGCAGGGACCGGGCGCGCCCGTGAGGACGAGTTCGACCTGTTCAGCGACACGTTCCTGGCCGCGTCGAACCCGAACGCCTGAGGGCGGTCAACGAGCGCGGTTGCCCCGCGACCGGGCCTTGTCGACCGCGGACTTGATGCGGGCCTGGTTCTCGGGCTTGCGAGCCTCGGAGTAGATCTTCTTGGCGATCCCGAGGGCGGCGACTCCACGTAGCAGCTTCATGCTGGACCAGTACCCCGCCGGGGCGAACGCACACCTCAGGTCTGGCGTTCGTGCTGGATGACGAGGTCGGCGACGTGCCGCCGGGCGGTGACCCGCCGGGCGTTGGGCTCGTCGACCTCGTCCACCCACGCCCGGGCGGCGGCCGGCTCCTTGCCGAAGGCGATGTGGCGGTCCAGCAGCCGGGATCTCCGGCGGTCCTCCTCGAGGTCGACGAACCACACCTCGTCCATCGCCGCCTGCACCGCCGGCCACGGGTCCGACTCGTCCAGCAGGTAGTTGCCCTCGGTGACCACGAGCCGTACGTCAGGGGTGATCGTCAGCGCCCCGGCCAACGGCTGCTCGAGGGAGCGCTCGAAGTCCGGTGCGAAGACGTCGTGGTCGGTCTCGGCCCGCAGCCGTCGCAGCAGCGCGAGGTAGCCGAAGCCGTCGAACGTGTCGATCGCGCCCTTCGCGGTCAACCGGCCCCGCTCGACGAGCGCCGCGTCGGCCAGGTGGAACCCGTCCATCGGCACGTGGGCCACCGGGATGCTGTCGGCTCGCAGCCGTGCCACCAGCTTCCGCGCGAGGGTCGTCTTGCCGGCACCGGGAGGTCCGGAGATGCCCAGGATCGCCCGGCGCCCCGGCCGGACCAGTGCTTCCGCCCTCGTCGCCAGCTCGGTGATGTCCACGCCTGCATTCTGCCGTCGATGCCGGTTCGGACCACGGAGACAGGTCCGGTAAGGTACTCCGCGGTGGCGTGTCCGAGCGGCCGAAGGTGCATCACTCGAAATGATGTGTGGGGTCAAACCCACCGTGGGTTCAAATCCCACCGCCACCGCACGATGAAGACCCCCGTATTTCACTGGAATGACAGTGAGAAGCGGGGGTCTTTGTTTTGGTCGAGACGCCTTGTGGGCACATTTTCGGCACACCTTTTGAAGATGCAACAAATTCCGGCGGCTGAGACGTGATCTGGCGCGGGCTCGATCGAAGTTCACGGGGCCCTCGAATTGACTCAAAGCGGCGACAACTGATGTGCGTCTTAGCGCCGCGTTAGCGTGCCAGGACCTGGACCTCTGGGAAGACGTGTGTCTCCTCCTGTCCGACGCTCGAGTTTCCTGACGCGTCAGGTTCGCATCGGTCGAAGTGTTCGTTGCGATCGTCAGCGGACAGGCAACCTGGACCTCTGCCCGGCCATGTGTCCGACGAGTCTCACAGTGGGTCGACGAGGTTTGCCGCCGTCTCGACCGCCGCGAGCGCTTGGGTGTCTCCCGTCCAGGCATAGGTGTCCAGTGCGGTGTCGGCGAGCTTGATGACATGCTCGTCGCCGTGCTGGGCGGCTCTGTCGAAGGCGTCTGCCGCGGTTGCCGCGGGCCGGGCCGGTGGCGCGCTCGTCGCGGAGGCGTAGGCAGCATGAATTGCGGCGGACGCCGACCAGGCCGCTGCGGCGCTGGGTGCCCACAGGTCGTCCGGTAGTGAGGGGAGAGCGCGTAGGACGGCGTTCGGCGCAGTCGCAGCATGGACGAGCATCACGGGCTCGCTGTGCGCATGGGTCGCATACCGCCTCACCGCAGCGTTCACCACGTCCCGAAGCAGTCCCTCCCAGTCCGGTGAGGTCGCCAGAGCCCGCTGGGCCTGGGGCCATCCATCGATGTCCTCCAGCTGCGCAAGCCTCGACCGGATCCCGCCGACCTGACGAGGAATCGTCGGGACGGATGCGACCGCGGATGCGGCATCCAAGCGGCCATTTGGCGCGGTGGCGCCAGGTACTGGTTGCCAGCGTGCGGCCCAGTACCCCAGCCCGTGGGCAAGTTCCCCGACTCGCGCCGCGGTCTCGCCCTCCTCCCGCAGGACTCGTACCGCGTGACCGACACGAATGACTCCGTGAGTCGCGCCGGCAGCGATACCGGGCAGGAGGCGAGGCCACCAGGCCTGCAGCACCTGTGTCCACGGCCGGTCCCGGAGCTCGCTGTCGAACCAACCCAGCCAGTCGCCCAGACGACGCGCGTCGCCCAGCGCCGCGCGCCAGTCATCGATCATCACAGATGGTCGCGGTGCGGCCTCGAGACGTTTGCTGTAGCCGTCGAGCCACTTGGGGATCTTGTGTTCGTGTCCATGACGGGCCAGCGCCTCTGCTGCCATGGGCCCGTGGTTGCTGAGCCAGTCGTCGAACTCCGGTCCAGTGGACCGGAGCCGGGTGTACGCCTCATCGAGGATGTCGAAGTTCATGGCACAATCAGACAACCTCAACGAAGGTTGAGGTCAAGGAGGAGATCAGAATCGAGCCGCACGAGAAGACTCGACTGCATGTCATGACGCCCGGACAGGTCGCCGCACGCACCGGGGTGAAGGTCTCGACGCTTCACTTCTACGAGCGCGAAGGCCTCATCCACAGCTCACGCACTGCTGGCAACCAGCGCCGCTATGGCCGAGACGTGCTGCGACGTGTCGCGTTCATTCGTGTCTCCCAGCAGATCGGGATCTCGCTGGCCGACATCGCCCAAGCCTTGGCATCCCTGCCCGAGGGGAGGACACCGACAAAGGCCGACTGGCAACGACTGTCCCAACGATGGCGACAAAGCCTGGACGAACGCCGCGCCACCATCGACCGACTGCGCGATTCGCTCGACGGCTGCATCGGGTGTGGTTGCCTCTCGCTCAAGTCGTGCAGTCTGTACAACCTCAATGACGAACTCTCCGGCATCGGCACGGGAGCGGTTCGGTGGAGCATGAATGACGACGAAGACCGAACTTGACCAAGCAGTCTTACCTTCAGATTCCGAGTGAGCTTCCGTCTTGCGCAAGGGCCTCAACCGACCGACGGGTCACCGACAGCGTTTCGCAAGGGCCTTGAACGGGGGCATCTAGGCAAGAGGCGGATCGGCTCACCACAACTCGTCACAGC
>NZ_JAOPXQ010000011.1 GCF_025965075.1 Aeromicrobium sp. | reverse complement strand
GGCATGGACATGGGCATCGTCAACGCCGGCGCGCTCGAGGTCTACGACGAGGTGCCCGAGCTGCTGCGCGAGCGCATCGAGGACGTCATCCTCAACCGCCGCCCCGACAGCACCGAGCGGCTGCTCGAGATCGCGGCGGACTTCGCCGGCGACGGCTCGGTCAAGGAGGTCGCGACCGAGGAGTGGCGCTCCCTGCCGGTCGGCGAGCGGATCACGCACGCGCTGGTCAAGGGCATCGACGAGTTCGCCGAGTCCGACACCGAGGAGCTCCGCGCCGAGATCAGCGCGCGCGGCGGCCGGCCGATCGAGGTCATCGAGGGCCCGCTGATGGACGGCATGAACGTCGTCGGCGACCTGTTCGGCGAGGGCAAGATGTTCCTCCCGCAGGTCGTGAAGTCGGCGCGAGTCATGAAGAAGGCCGTGGCCTACCTCATCCCTTTCATCGAGGCCGAGAAGCAGCCCGGTGACAAGGAGCGCAGCAACGGCAAGGTCATCATGGCGACGGTCAAGGGCGACGTCCACGACATCGGCAAGAACATCGTCGGCGTCGTGCTGCAGTGCAACAACTACGACGTCGTCGACCTCGGCGTCATGGTCCCCGCGCAGAAGATCCTCGACGCCGCCAAGGCCGAGGGCGCCGACGTCATCGGACTGTCCGGGCTCATCACGCCCTCGCTCGACGAGATGGTCAACTTCGCCGTCGAGATGGAGCGACAGGGCTTCGACATCCCGCTGATGATCGGCGGCGCCACGACGTCGCGCGCCCACACCGCGGTCAAGGTCGCGCAGAAGTACCACGGCCCCGTGATCTGGGTGAAGGACGCGTCCCGGTCCGTCCCCGTCGTCGCGGCGCTGCTGTCGGACGAGCAGCGGCCCAAGCTGCTGGCCGAGACCGCCGCCGACTACGAGGCCCTCCGGGAGCGGCACGCCGCCCGCCAGGACACCCGGTCGCTGCTGACGATCAAGGCCGCGCGCGAGAAGGCGACGCCGATCGACTGGACCGGCTACCAGCCGCCCCGTCCCCGGCTGCTCGCCCAGCAGGCGCGCGACCTGTGCTCCGGGCCCGGCTGCGACCACCGCCACGGCGCGGCGACGCAGTTCGTCAAGACGTTCACGGACTACTCCCTGGAGGAGCTGCGGCCCTACATCGACTGGCAGCCGTTCTTCAACGCGTGGGAGATGAAGGGCAAGTTCCCCGACATCCTCAACAACCCCACCAGCGGTGAGGCGGCCCGCAAGCTCTACGAGGACGGGCAGGCGATGCTCGACCAGCTCATCGAGGGCAAGTGGATCCGCGCCAACGGTGTGTTCGGCCTGTTCCCGGCGAGCCAGGTCGCGGGCGACGACATCGAGGTCTACGCCGACGAGTCGCGCTCGACGGTCCTGACGACGCTGCACCAGCTGCGCCAGCAGGGCGAGGGGCGCGAGGGCTCGGCCCGCAAGTCGCTGGCCGACTTCGTCGCCCCCAAGGACACCGGCCTGCGGGACTACGTCGGCGCGTTCGCGGTCACTGCGGGCGTCGGCATCGAGGACAAGATCGGCGAGTTCAAGAAGAACCTCGACGACTACAGCGCGATCCTGCTCGAGTCGCTGGCCGACCGGCTGGCCGAGGCCTTCGCCGAGCGCCTGCACGAGCGGGTCCGCAAGGAGTTCTGGGCGTACGTCCCCAACGAGGCCCTCAGCAACGAGGACCTGATCAAGGAGAAGTACGACGGGATCCGTCCCGCGCCGGGCTACCCGGCGTGCCCCGAGCACACCGAGAAGCAGACGATCTGGGAGCTGCTCGACGTCGAGGCCAACACCGGCATCGAGCTGACCGAGAGCATGGCCATGTGGCCCGGTGCCGCCGTCAGCGGGCTCTACTTCTCGCACCCGGAGTCGCAGTACTTCGTCCTCGGGCGCATCGGCCGCGACCAGGTCGAGGACTACGCCGAGCGCAAGGGCTGGAGCGTCGACGAGGCCGAGAAGTGGCTCTCGCCCAACCTCGGCTACCGGACCGAGAACGAATAAGCCGGACGCGGTTCCTTCGTCGCCGCTCACTCCCGCTACTCCCCCGCAGGCGGGAGGTGCCCCCAGCTGGCGCTCGCACCGGGCCGGCCTCGCTCGCTCCGCTCGCGCATGGTCACGTTCGCGTGCTCACGTGGGTCTGGAGCGTTGCGGCTATAGGCTGGTGGAGTGACAGCTTCTTCTGAGATCCCGCAGCTCCGCGACCCATGGATGGTGGCCGCGTTCGAGGGCTGGAACGATGCCGCCGACGCGGCGTCGGGGACGGTCGACCACCTCATCGAGGAGTGGGACGCCGAGCTGCTGATCGAGCTCGACCCGGAGGAGTACTACGACTTCCAGATGCACCGTCCGCACGTGCTCGCGGGCGACGACGGCGAGCGACTCATCACGTGGCCCGCGCCGCAGGTCTTCCACGCCCGTCCGCCCCGCGGTGATCGCGACGTGTTGCTGCTGCGCGCGCCCGAGCCCAACTTCCGCTGGAAGGCCTTCTGCTCGACCGTCATCGGCGTCGCGAAGCTGGCCGGGGTCACCGAGCTGGTGACGCTCGGCGCGCTGCTGGCCGACTCGCCCCACACCCGCCCCGTGCCGGTCACCGGGTCGACCAACGATGCGGCGCTGATGGAGCGCATGTCGCTGCAGCCGTCGCGCTACCACGGCCCCATCGGGATCACCTCGGTGCTCAACGAGATCGCCGTGCAGGAGGGCATCGCCGCGGCCTCGCTGTGGGCCGCCGTGCCGCACTACCTCGCCGAGCCGCCATGCCCCAAGGCGACGCTGGCCCTGCTCCACGCGCTCGAGGACGCCATGGGCATGCCGCTCCCCCAGGGCGTCCTGGCCGAGATGACCGACGCGTGGCAGCGCGGCGCCGAGGACCTCACGTCCCGCGACGACGAGATCGCCGAGTACGTCGAGGCGCTCGAGAACGAGCGGGACACCAGCGAGCTCCCCGAGGCCAGCGGTGACGCGATCGCCCGGGAGTTCGAGCGCTACCTGCGCCGCCGCAACGTCGACCCGGAGTAGCCCCTGCGCTCGCGGACCCAGTGGCCGCGGTGAACTCCTACAGGGCGATGCCGAGCAGCGCGTCCAGCGCGCTGTGGATCGTCCGGTTGGCCTGCGGGTCCTCACCGGAGTCGTCGGCGGCCCAGGCGTCGACCGCCGCGAGGGCGGCCGGTGCGTCCAGGTCGTCGGCCATGGCGGCGCGGATCCGCTCCAGCACGGCATCGCCGGACGGGGCGATCGTGCGGGTCAGGGCGTCGCGCCACCGGGCGAGCCTGGCTTCGGCGGTCGTGATGTCGTCGTGCGTCCACTCCCAGTCGCTGCGGTAGTGGTGGGCCAGCAGCGCCAGCCGGATCGCCATGGGATCGTGCCCGTCCGCGCGCAGGCGGGAGACCAGCACGAGGTTGCCCTTGGACTTGGACATCTTCTCGCCCTGGTAGCCGACCATGCCGGCGTGCACGTAGGACCGGGCGAACGGCTGGTGCGTCGCGACGGTCGCCTCCGAGGCGGACATCTCGTGGTGCGGGAAGACCAGGTCCGAGCCGCCGCCCTGCACGTCGAACGCCGTGCCGAGGTGGTGCAGCGCGATCGCGGCACACTCGACGTGCCAGCCGGGACGCCCACTGCCGAGCCGGGTCTCCCAGGACGGGTCGTCCGGCCGCTCGGCCTGCCACAGCAGGCAGTCGAGCGGGTGCTTCTTGCCCGGCCGGTCGGGGTCTCCCCCGCGCTCCGGGAAGATCGTGAGCATGACGTCCTCGTCCAGGCCGGACACGAGACCGAAGCCCGCGTCGGCGTGGACGTCGAAGTAGAGGTCGTCGTCGACCAGGTAGACCGCGCCGGCCCGCTGGAGCTTCTCGACCAGGTCGACCACCAGGTCGATCGACTCGACCGCCCCGACGTAGTGCGCCGGCGGGATGATGCGCAGCGCCGTCATGTCCTGGCGGAACAGCTCGGTCTCCCGCTCGGCCAGCTCGACCCAGTCCATGCCGGTCGCGAGCGCCCGCTCGAGCAGCGGGTCGTCGACATCGGTCACGTTCTGCGTGTAGGTCACGTCGAGCCCACGGTCGCGCCAGGCGCGCTGCAGCAGGTCGAAGGCGAGGTACGTCGCGGCGTGCCCCATGTGCGTCGCGTCGTACGGCGTGATCCCGCAGACGTACAGGCGGGCCTGGCCCTCCGGGTCGACCGTGCGCACCGCCCCGGCGGACGTGTCGTGGACCGTGACGGCGGGCCCGTTGCCGAGCCCCAGCTCGCCGAGTGACGGGATCTCGGGACCGGACCAGCTGCGCATGGCTCGAGCGTATCTGCTGGCCGGTTGCGGCCTGTCGACGGCCGGGGTTCGTCAGGGGGAGGCAGAATGTCGATGTGATCATCGACTGCGCCGTCTATCGCGACGGCGTCCGCGAGACGACCGAGCACGACACCTCCTCGATCGAGGCCGCGCTGGCGGGGCTCGGCGACGCCGACTTCCTGTGGATCGGCATCGGCAACCCCACGGCGGACGAGCTGCACCGGGTCGCGGACTCGCTGCACCTGCACCCGTTGGCGGTCGAGGACGCCCTGGAGGCCCACCAGCGGCCCAAGGTCGAGCGCTACCGCGACCACACGTTCATCTCGATCCGCACGGTGACATATGACGACGACGACATCACGACCCACGAGATCAACATCTTCCTGGGCGAGAACTACCTCCTGACGGTGCGTCACGGCGGACCGACCCTCACGGGGGCCCGCAAGGCCGCCGAGCGCATGATCGAGCCGCTGTCGCACGGCCCCACCGCGGCGCTGTACGCCGTGGTCGACTCGATCGTGGACCACTACGAGGACGTCGCCGCGGAGCTCGAGGTCGACGTCCAGGAGGTCGAGACCTCGGTGTTCTCGGCCGAGCGCTCGAACGACTCGAGCCGCATCTACCGGCTCAAGCGGGAGACGCTCGAGTTCCGTCGGGCCGTGCTGCCGCTGCGCGAGCCCGTCACCCGGCTGGCGACGTCGGCCCAGCCCGAGGACGCCCGACCGTACTTCCGCGACATCGCCGACCACCTCTCCCGTGCCGCGGAGGCGATCGACTCGATCGATCACCTGCTCGACAACGCCCTGCAGGCGCACCTGGCGCAGCTCAGCGTGCAGCAGAACGAGGACATGCGGAAGCTGACCGCCGGCGCCACGATCTTCGCGGTGCCGACGGCGATCGCCGGGATCTACGGCATGAACTTCGACCACATGCCGGAGCTGTCCTGGACGTACGGCTATCCGGCCTGTCTCGCGGTCATCGGCGGCCTGTGCCTCTACATCTACTGGCGGTTCAAGCGCTCCGGCTGGCTCTGAGTCAGCTGACGGCGACAGTGGACGTGAGCGCCCCGGTGCCGACCAGGACCAGCACGAGCACGCCCAGCGCCACGCGGTAGATCACGAACGGCGCGTACGACTTCTTGCTGACGTACTCCAGCAGCCAGTGGATGATCGCGAGTCCGACGATGAACGACACGACCGTCGCGACGATCGTCGGGCCGGTGCCGTAGGCGTTCTCCCCGCCGGGGATGTCCTTGAGGTTGAAGATGCCGGCGCCCAGCACGGCCGGGATCGCGAGCAGGAAGGCGTAGCGCGTCGCGGCGCGGCGCTCGTAGCCCAGGAACAGGCCCATGCTGATCGTGCCGCCGGAGCGTGACACGCCCGGGAACAGGGCGCAGGCCTGGGCGAGGCCGAACAGGACCGCGTGACGCAGCGTCAGCTCCTCGATCGCGCGCGTCTTGCGGCCGACCCGCTCGGCGAGACCGAGGACCAGGCCGAACACGATCAGCGCGACCGCGATGAGGGCGACCCGGCGGAACTCGTGCTTGATGGTGTCCTGGAACAGCAGCCCGAGGATCACGATCGGCACCGATCCGATGATGACGAACCAGCCCATGCGCCACTCGAGCGCCGTCCGGGCGTCGGCGCTGACGAGCCCGCGGAGCCAGCCCGAGGCGATCGTGACGATGTCCCGCCAGAAGTAGATCAGGACCGCGAGCTCCGTGCCGATCTGGATCACCGCGGTGAACGACGCGCCGGGATCGTCCCAGCCGAAGAACCGCGGGAAGATCGCGAGGTGTGCGCTGCTGGAGATGGGAAGGAACTCAGTCAGGCCCTGGATCACTCCAAGGACGACAGCTCGGAAGAAATCCACCGTGCGAGCCTACCGGGCGGACTTCCCCCGCCCGACTAGCCTTGCCGCATGCAGTATCGCCGGGTCGGTCGCTCAGGGCTCGAGGTCTCCAGGTTGGCGCTCGGCACCATGACCTGGGGCAGTGCCGTGGACTCCTACGACGCCGAGGAGCAGCTCGCGACCTTCCTCGACGCCGGCGGGACGCTCGTCGACACCGCGCCGATCTATGGCGACGGGGCGTGCGAGGAGCTGCTCGGGACGCTGGTCGCCAAGGCCGGGGTCCGCGACCGGATCGTGCTGGCCGGCAAGGCCGGCTTCGGTCGTCGTGGCGGCCACGTCGTCCGGGACGGCTCGCGCCGCGCCCTCCTCGACCAGCTCGACGTGTCGCTGCGTCAGCTCGGCACCGATCACCTCGACCTGTGGCAGATCCACACGCCGGACCCCGACGTGCCCCTCGAGGAGACGCTGGCAGCCCTCGAGCACGCCGTGCGTACGGGCCGGACCCGCTACGTCGGCCTGTCCAACTTCACCGGCTGGCAGACCGGCATCGCCCAGACGTGGCTCGCGGCCCGCGCCGAGGCGGTGCCGCTGGTCAGCACGCAGGTCGAGTACTCGTTGGTCAACCGCGACCCCGAGGCCGAGGTCGTCCCGGCCGCCGCCCACCTGGGCATGGGCGTCCTCGCCTGGTCGCCGCTGGGCCGCGGCGTGCTGTCGGGCAAGTACCGCGGCGGTGGCGTGCCGACCGGGTCGCGCGCCGCGACGCCGGGATGGGACGGCTTCGTCGGTGAGTACCTCACCCCCGCCAAGGCGGGTGTCGTCGAGGCGCTCGCGCGGGCGTCGGAGGGGCTCGGCGTGACGATCGCCCACGTCGCCCTGTCGTGGCTGCTCGGCCGCCCCCAGCTCTCCGCAGCGATCATCGGGGCACGCACGACCGCCCAGCTGCAGGAGAATCTGGCCGCGGAGGACGTCGAGCTGCCGGCCGAGATCGTCCAGGCGCTCGACGACGTGTCGGATGCAGCGCGCTAGTCAGGGAAAGGTGAGTCCGATGTTGGAGTACGAGTTCTGGAACCTCACGATCGACCGGACCAAGTCCCGCTCGGCCGTGTGCCGCATGCTGACCGACGCCGCCGAGTACCAGGGCTGGGAGCTCGACCGCCTGCGCAAGGACGGGACGGGTCAGCGCACCGTGACCCTGCGCCGCAAGATCATCCGCATGCGCAGCACCCTCTGACCCCACCCCAACGCTGACGCGTGGGTTGCACCCGCTGACGAGTGGGTTACGACCGGGCACAACCCGCGCGTCACGGGGCGCAACCCACGCGTCACCGGGTGGGGGGCTCAGGCGAGGTTGAGGAACTCGTCGAAGACCCGGGCGCCGAACTCGAGGGACTCGACCGGGACGCGCTCGTCGACGCCGTGGAACAGCGCCGTGAAGTCCAGGTCGGCGGGCAGCCGGAGCGGGACGAAGCCGTAGGACGTGATGCCCAGCTTGCTCCAGGCCTTGGCGTCGGTGCCGCCTGACATCAGGAACGGGGCGATATGGGCGTCGGGGTCCTGGCTGTGCAGGGCGACCGTCATGGCGTCGACGAGGTCGCCCTCGAAGCCGTACTCCAGCGCGGTCTGGCTCATGTAGGGCTCGACCGCGATCCGGTCGCCGACGATGTCCTGGACGGCCGGGGTGAACGTGTCGGTGTGGCCCGGCAGGAAGCGGCCGTCGACGTACGCGATCGCCTCGCCGGGGATGACGTTGTGCTTGTAGCCGGCCTGCAGCATCGTCGCGTTGGTCGTGTTGCGCATGCCGGCGCCGATCATCCGGATCGCGGGACCGAAGTGGGCCAGCACCTCGTCGGGGGTGCCGTCGGACCCGGTCAGCTCGCGGACCTTGGCCAGCAGGAGCTGCATCGACGGTCCCGGCTCGGCGGGCCACTCGTGCTCACCCAGCGCCAGGAGCCCGCCGGCGAGGTGCGTCAGCGCGTTGTCCTTGTTGCCCATCGATCCGTGGCCCGCCGTGCCGCGGGCCCGGAGCCGCATCCACGAGATGCCCTTCTCGCCGGTCTCGATGAGGTAGAGCCGCTGCCCGCCGACCTCGGTCGAGAAGCCACCGACCTCGCCGATCGCCTCGGTGCACCCCTCGAGCAGGTCGGGGTGGTGCTCGACGAGCCAGTGGGCACCGAGGACTCCCCCGGCTTCCTCGTCCGCGGTGAAGACCAGCGTGATCGGGCGATCGGGGATCGAGCCGGCGCGCTGCCGGGCCCGGACGACCGACAGCAGCATGCCGTCGAAGTCCTTCATGTCGACAGCACCCCGGCCGATCAGGTAGCCGTCGACGACCTCGGCGGCGAAGGGGTCGACCCGCCAGTCCGCGGCTTGTGCGGGCACGACGTCGAGGTGGCCGTGGATCAGCAGTCCCGGGCGGGGAGAGTCCTGGTTGCCCCAGCGGGCCACGACGCTGGCCCGGCCGGGCTCGGACTCCAGGATCTGCGACTCGATGCCGACCTCGGCGAGCAGACCGGCGACGTGCTCGGCGGCCTTGCGCTCCCCCGGCCCCGAGGCGTCACCGAAGTTGCTGGTGTCGATCCGGATCAGGTCGCGGCAGATCTCGAGTGCTTCGGTCTCCGGTGCGTAGCCCATGGGGCGAGCATACGTGCCGGTCGTCAGGCCAGCAGCCCGTCGATGACGCGGGAGAACAGGGCCCGGCTGGAGGCCCGGGTGAGGCCGTCGGCGAGGCGGGGGGTGCCCCGGACGTGGATGTCCTCGCGCCACGTCACGCGGCTGCCGCTCGGGATCGGCTCGACCTGGAGCTCGGCCCACCCGGTGACGACCCGGCCCCGCTTCTCCAGGCGGCAGAACGACTCGTCGTCCCACCGGACGATCTCCATCGGGTCGTGGAAGCCGAGCCGTCCGATCCCGGTGAACGCGTCGAAGCCGGTCGGCGTGACCGTGATCCGGGTCAGCGGCACGAAACGTCCGTGCTGGTCCCAGGCGGTCAGGCGGCGCCAGGACTCGGCGGGGGTCAGACGTACCTCGCGGACGATCTCGATCAGGGCCACGGCATCATCGTAGGCATGCGCACCATGCCGTTCGACTCGATCCACGACGTCAAGATCAAGCTCGCCTCCGCGGGCTACCTCGCGTCGGACGCGATCGCGACCACCGTCTTCCTCGCCAGCGAGCTCGGCAAGCCCCTGCTCGTGGAGGGCCCGGCGGGCGTCGGCAAGACCGCCCTGTCGAGCGCCGTCGCGGAGTCGTGCGGCGCCGAGCTGATCCGCCTGCAGTGCTACGAGGGCGTCGACGAGGCGCGGGCCCTGTACGAGTGGAACCACGCCAAGCAGCTCCTGCGGATCACGGCCGGCCAGGGCGAGTCGTGGGACGAGGCGCGCAATGACATCTTCTCGGAGGAGTTCCTGCTCCCCCGCCCGCTCCTCACGGCGATCCGCAGCGAGGTCCCGACGGTGCTGCTGGTCGACGAGACCGACAAGGCCGACGTCGAGATCGAGGGTCTCCTGCTCGAGGTCCTCGGCGAGTTCCAGGTGACGGTCCCCGAGCTCGGCACGATCACGGCGCGGCACCGCCCGTTCGTCGTCCTCACCTCCAACGCGACGCGCGAGCTGTCGGAGGCCCTGCGACGCCGGTGCCTGTTCCTCCACGTCGACTTCCCCGAGGCCGAGCTCGAGCAGGAGATCGTCCGGCTCAAGGTCCCCGAGCTCGACGCGACACTGGGTGAGTCCCTCGTGCGGGTCATCAACGCGCTGCGGGCCATGCCGCTGCGCAAGGCCCCATCCGTCTCCGAGACGATCGACTGGGCCCGGACGCTCGTGGCGCTGGGCGCCGACATCCTGGACGACGACGTCGTCAAGGAGAGCCTCGGCGTGATCCTCAAGCACCAGGACGACCTGGAGAAGGCTCGCACCCGGCTCGACCTGGACGAGGTCCTGAGCCAGTCATGAGCCCGTCATGAGCCCAGGACCCGCGCCACAGGGGCAGGATCTCGCCGGGCGGCTCGTCGAGCTGGTCACGGCACTGCGCAGCAAGGGCATCCCCGCCGGCACCAGCGAGACCGTGGACGCGGCGGCGGTGATCGAGGTCCTCGGGCTGAGCGACCGCGCGCAGCTGCGGGAGGGCCTGGCCGCGGCGCTGGTACGTCGAGGGGGTCAGCGCGACGTCTTCGACATGACGTTCGACATCTACTTCCCCGCGGGGATCGGCACGCCCCAGTCGGCGCTGGAGACCGACGAGGACTTCGATCTCGAGGATCTGCGAGACCTGCTTGCCATGGCGCTGGCCGAGAACGACCTGCGCACGCTCGACCAGGTCGCCGAGATCGCGGTCGACCTGCTCGGCCAGGTCGGCACGCCGGCCACGGCGTCGGGCGCGTTCTCCGCCTACCAGACGCTGGAGCGCCTGCGCCCGCAGACACTGGTCGTGCAGGCCCTGGAGCAACGGGGCCAGGGCGGCGGTGGCCAGGGCCAGGGCTTCGGCCAGGGCTCCGGTGGCGAGTTCACCGATCGTCTCGAGCGCGACGAGATCCGGCAGAACGTCGAACGGTTCCGGGCGATGGTCGCGAGCGAGGCGAGACGCCGGACCGCCGAGATCCGCGGCCGTGACGTCGTGACCCGGCACGCGGTCCGCACCGGCAGCGACCGGATCGACTTCCTGAGCGCCAGCAAGCAGCAGCTCGAGGAGCTGGCCCGCACCGTCAAGCCCCTGTCGCGCAAGCTCGCGACGCGGCTCGCGGCCCGACGACGCAAGGCGAGCCGTGGACGCATCGACATCCGCCGCACGCTGCGGCGCTCGATGTCCACCGGCGGGGTCCCGATGCACCCCGTCCTCGCCAAGCCCCACCCGTCGCGGCCCGAGCTCGTCCTGCTGTGCGACGTGTCGGGATCGGTCTCGGGGTTCTCGAGCTTCACGATGCACCTGGTGCAGGCGCTCAGCAGCCAGTTCAGCAAGGTGCGTGTCTTCGCCTTCGTCAACGCGATGGACGAGGTGACCGACATGGTCAAGGAGGACAGTGACGACCTGGCCGCCCGCATCGCGAGGGACGCCCACATCACGAAGTGGCACACCAGCAGCGACTACGGCGAGGCGTTCGCCGACTTCCACGCCGACCACATGTCCGCGATCGGTCCGCGCACCGCGGTCCTGATCCTCGGCGACGCCCGCAACAACAATCAGGACCCCAACCTCTCGGCGCTGCACGAGATCAGCCAGCGCGCCCGGCGGACGTTCTGGCTCAACCCCGAGGCGTCGATGCGGTGGGGCCTGGGCGACTCGGTCGCGCCGCTGTACGCCGAGGTCGTCGAGATGCATGAGTGCTGCAACGTCGACCAGCTCACCAGGTTCATCACCCGGCTCCTCCCGGTGTGACGCGGCCCCGGCACACCGCTGCGTCGGGCCACCGTCCCCGGCCTTGACACGCTGTCATGATTTTTTGTGGCCCGTGGGACGACAGAGGTTTCCTGGCCCTACGGTGGACACGTGAAGAGATCGTCGGGCCTGCCGGGCCGCGCCCGAGCCGTCGTGGGCCTCGTGGTGTGCTGCGTCGTCCTCGCGACCGTCTCGGGAGCCGACGCCTCCGACGCACCGAGCACGGCGGGCCCCGGGCCGGAGGTCTTCCAAGCCGCCGCACACACCTGGAAGCCCTCCGCCAACGCGCGCGTCAGCGCCGTGAAGGTCACCGGTGGAAAGCTTGCCGGTCAGGTCACCCCGCGGCGGTCGGGCGGTCGCAAGTCGATCGCGCTGCGCTCCGCCTCCTCGGCGATCAGCGTGCCGGTGGCGGGCTCGACGGCGCTGGTCACGGCCCGGGTCAAGACCTCGCAGCCCGGCCGCCGGCTCCGGCTGCGCGTCGTCGAGGTCAACGACGGACGCACGGTGGCGAGCCGGTCCGCCAGCGTCGTGCCGTCGAGCCGTGCGTGGCGGACCCTCCGGGTGACGATGCGGACCCAGCGACCCGGCAGCCACCTGCGGCTGGAGGCCAGCGCCACGCGGGTCAGCCGCAAGAACTTCCTGCGAGTCAGCTCGGTCGACGTGTCCGTGACCCGGCCCGAGGGCGGAACCGGACCGACCGACCCGCCGACCGGCACCCCGGCCGCGTGCCGCGACCTCGACTACTCCGATCCGGACCAAGGCGTGCTGACGTTCGCCGACGAGTTCGACACCGGCACCCTCGACCCGCGCAGGTGGCGGGTCCGCGACGACACGTTCCTCAACCAGGACCAGGCTTGGATCTCCAGGGACAACGTCTCGGTCCACCCCCAGGAGGGCACCGACGGCGTCCTGGACATCGCCGGGCGCAAGCTGGACCCCGCGGCGTACCGGAGCAACGCGAACGCGCTCTACCCCGGAGAGAACACGATCCGTGACTACTCGACCGGATACGTCGACAGCATCGACACGGCCGGCTACGGCAACGCCGCCGGAGACCGGTTCGGCCAGAAGTACGGATACTTCGAGGTACGCGCGTGGGTGCCGTCGGAGGCGACGATGTCGCGCGGGATCTGGCCGGCGTTCTGGCTGCGCGCGGACCACCGGGCCGGCGAGATCGACCCCATGGAGTCGTACGGCGGACCGACGATCCGGTCGTTCGACCCGTCGAGCTCGTACGAGTGGAACAGCTGGGCCGACACCGCCGAGGGCTCCATGACCGGCATCGAGAAGCAGCAGACGCACGGCCGGGCCGACGTCGGGACCGACAAGATCTGGCAGGGCTGGCACCGATACGCGGTCAACTGGTCGCCGACGTGCCTGCGCTACCTGTACGACGGCAGGACCGTCGGCTTCGTCGACTTCACCGATCCGGCCACCCGGTCGTACTTCACCGGCCCGTCGTTCGACGACACGTTCCACATCCGGCTCAACATGCAGATCGGCTCGAAGTACTGGGGCTGGGCCGACGACGCGCACACCCGCCAGGACTTCCACTACCTGGTCGACTACGTCCGCGTGTACCAGGGCGTCGGGGCGTACTCGCCGAACTGACGGTCCTCGGACGCCGCCGTCGTGCGTCGCCGCAGCCGGCCGTCCAGGACCAGTCCGCCGAGCAGGAGCAGCACCGCGACGACACCGTCGAGCCACCAGTGGTGACCTGTCGCCGCAACGACGAGGACCGTGACCGGCAGGTGCAGCAGGACGATCCAGCGCCACGGGCTCCGCGTCATCGCGAACGTGCCGAGGGCGACGACGGCTGCCCACCCCACGTGGATCGACGGCATCGCCGCGAACTGGTCCGACACCCCGGAGCCGACGGGGCCGTAGACGCCCAGCCCGTACTGCTGCGAGAGGTCGACGAAGTGCAGCTCGCCGAGGAAGCGCGGCGGAGCGACCCGGATGAAGCGGATGACCAGGCAGCCGGCCGTCACCGCCACGAGCCCGTTGCGCCAGTGCGGGTAGGCATCGCGGTGGCGGACGAAGGCCCACACCAGGAACACCAGGAGGGCCGGGACGTGCAGGATCGCGTAGTAGTCGTTGCAGAGCTCGGCCAGCCAGTCGTGCCGGACCACGAGGTGCTGGACCGAGATCTCGCTCGGCAGGTGCAACGCCTGTTGGAAGTCGTTGATCTCCCGAGCCCGGCCGAGCGCGCCCGCCTCGTGGGTGACCGGCAGCATCCGGGCGAGCCGCCACACGCCGTAGAGCCCCGAGATGAGGGCCAGCTCGTGGAACGCCGGCAACAGCGCGTCGCCGATCCGGCTGTGGGGCAGCAGACGGACGACCAACCACGCAGCGATGCTGATGAGACAGGCGGACAAGGCTTGCTCCCAGGTCGGCCACGGCACCGAACCATTGTGTCCGATGCCGCCGACAGGCACTCACCGAACCGTACGCAAGCCTCAGGTCTGCGGGGGCATCCCCTGCTGCACCTCGGTGCTGCCGCGGGTGCGGAACAGTGGCGGCATGAACCGCAGCATCAGGCCTGACCACGTCAGGTGGGTCAGCATCGGCGCCTGGATCCCGCCGGTGGCTCGGCGTTGCAGGCCGAACAACGCCCCCATGACACCGCTGGCGAGCACGAGGGCAGGGTTGCGGGTGGCTGTCGTCGCCAGGGCGTAGACCGCGGTCGACTTCGCGACGGGCTGGTTGGTCCCGGCCGCGGCGTACAGCGCGCCACGGAAGAAGACCTCCTCGGCGGCACCGTTGGCGAAGGTCGTGAGCGTCACCAGCGGCGCCGATCCCTGGTCGGCGTAGGCGAGGATGTCGGTCAGCGCGCGGTTGAGCACCGGGATCCTGCGGGCGACGAGCGCGGCACCGTAGAACAGGCCGAACGCCCCGACACCCATCGCGACCGGCGTCAGGAGCGGGCGGCGAAGTCGGTGCTGCTCGCCCTCCTCCCAGCCCAGGTGCAGCGGCCCGGAGGCGAAGGCGCCCGCAGTGTACGTCCCGGCGACGCCCAACGTCATCCCGTAGAACGCCTTCGAGCCCGGCTCGGTCGACAGCGACGTGCCGAGCATGCCGGCGCCGAGGACGCTGACGCCGCCGACCACGCGGCGCCGACGGCGGAACGCGGCATCGCTCTCCCAGTGGTCGCGCTCGACCTTGTCGCGGAGCGCCCTCGGCACGGCGGCGAGGAGTTCGGACCTGAGGGCGTCGGTGCGCCGGGAGGCGCGCCTCATCGGACGGCTCCGGGCCGAGGGGGACGGGTGGTCTGCAGGATCAGGGACATCACCCACGACGCTACTGGTCTCGCGGCGAGACCGCCGCTCGACGAGGTCCGTCCGGTAGCGTCGCGACCATGGTGGCGACGTTCCGGATCGGGCTCAAGAACGTCCTGGGGTCCAACTGGACCCGCACGCACCACCGTTGGCCCGGCCGGGCGGTCATGCTCGGGCGGGAGATGAACGGGCCCGACGGGATGCTCGCGAGCGTCTACTTCCTCGTGGAGGTCAATCGACGCGCCGAGCGCCGCAGCCTCGCGGAGATCCTCCCGGGCTGGGACGTGGCCCGGTCGCCGCACGGGTGCAACGACGTCTACAGCGACCCGACGGTCCACCGCCTGGTGGACTGGACCGAGGTCGCGCTGGGGACGAGGACCCGCCAGCAGCGGTACGTCACGATCGCCCGCTACGAGCACCTCGCGTCCGGCGTCGAGTGGACCGGCGCGACGACCCACCTGTCGTCGTCGGTGCACACCACGCCGGAGAAGGCCGCCGAGTCGCGCGCCGTGCAGGGCCGCCGCCTCGCCGAGCTCGGTGCCGAGCACGGCATCGACATCCTGACCGGGGACATCAACAACACCGTCGTCCGCGAAGACACTCCGCGGGGGATCCTCGAGGCCGCCGGCTACACCGACTGGCGGGTCGCGACCGAGGTCGAGAACGTCGGCTACGACACGCACCGACCCATCGGGGAGCCGCCGCGCCAGGGCGGCAAGCACCTCGACGCGATCTACCTCGGTCCCCGCGCCAGTGCCCTCGAGGGCCGCGTCCAGATCACCGAGCCGGACAGCTCGGACCACCTCGGCCTGGCCTGCACCGTGGCGATCCGAGCCGACTGAGGCGCGGTCCTCACACGGCGGCGCCGACCCCCGGCTCGCTCGGCACGTCGTCCTTCTTGGCCGTGACCAGCACGATCGCGGCGAGCAGGGCGGCGATCAGCAGCATCGCGCCCCAGAAGAACGCCACGTGGTAGCCGTGGACGAAGGCATCCGCCTGGACCGCCTTCGGATCGGCGCCCCCGCGCAGGTTGTCGGTCAGGTACGCCGTGACGGCACCGGCGTACAGCGTGTTGAGCAGCGCGGTGCCGAGCGATCCGCCGACCTGCTGCGAGGTGTTGAGCAGGGCGCTGGCGACGCCGGCATCGTGCGAGCCGACCCCGATCAGGGCCGTGCTGGACGCCGGGACGAAGACCGCGGCCATGCCGAGGCTCATCAGCACGATCGCCGGCAGCACGTGGGTCCAGTAGGACGTGTCCGCCGTGACCTGGGTCAGCAGCAGCATGCCGATCGAGGCGCTCACCAGGCCGGGCACCATGATCGGCTTGGGACCGATCCTGGGCAACAGCTGCGAGACCACGCCTGCCCCGAGGATGATCCCGATGCTGAACGGCAGGAAGGCGAAGCCCGACTTCAGCGGGCTGTAGCCGAGGGTCAGCTGGAAGTAGAAGGTCAGGAACAGGAACATCGCGAACAGCCCGGCACCGACGAACAGGAAGACCAGGTAGGAGCCGCCGCGGTTGCGGTCGAGCGCCACCCGGAGCGGGAGCAGCGGGTGCTTGGTGCGGCTCTCCCAGACCACGAACGCGATGAGCAGGACGACGGCCACGCCGAGGAAGGTCAGCGTGCTGCTGTCGGTCCACCCCAGCACCTCGGTGCTCTTGCCGGGATCCTTGAGCTTCGCCGCCTCGGTGAAGCCGTAGACCAGCGAGGTCAGGCCCAGCGTCACCAGGACCGCGCCCGGGATGTCGTACTTGGTGTTGCCCTGGGCCTTGCTCTCCCGGACCACCCGGGCGGCGGCCGCCGCCGCGAGCAGCGCGATCGGCACGTTAACCCCGAGGCACCAGCGCCACGAGGCGTACTCGGTCAGCACACCGCCGACGATCAGCCCGATCGCGGCACCGCCGCCCGAGATCGCGCCGAACACGCCGAATGCCGTGGCGCGTTCCTTGCTCTCGGTGAACGTCACCGAGATCAGCGACAGCGCAGCAGGTGCCAGGAGGGCTGCGAACGCGCCCTGGAGACCGCGGGCTGCGAACAACAGGCCGGCGGTCGACGCGACGCCGCCGAGGGCGGATGCGGCGGCGAAGCCGATCAGGCCGACGATGAACATCCGTTTGCGCCCGGCGAAGTCGGCGATGCGGCCGCCCAGCAGGAGCAGGCCACCGAAGGCGAGCGTGTAGGCCGTCACGACCCATTGGCGGTCGGCATCACTGATGCCGAGGTCCTCCTGCGCCGAGGGCAGCGCGATGTTCACGATCGAGGCGTCGAGCACGATCATGAGCTGGGCGACGGCGATGACGCCGAGCGCGAGCCAGCGTCGGGGGTCGGGTGTGGTGGAGCCTGGAGTCGAAGATGGGGCTGTGGTCATGGGAATCGTCCTCAGGACTGGTCAGCGGGTGGCGGCTCTGCAGGCGGACCGGGTGTCCGCGCCGCTCGAAGGGGTCAGCACTACCGACCATGCTCGTATTCCGCACTGACAGAATATGTCGGTCAGCCGGTCAGCGAGCCGACGGCGCGGGCGATGACCAGCAACGAGGTCAGCAGCGCGGCCGTGGCCTCGACGCCCATCAGGATCTTGGCGCGCGACGACAGCGGCATCGTGTCGGTGGGGCTGAACGCGCTCGAGTTGGTCAGTGAGACGTACAGGTAGTCGACGAACGTCGGGACCCAACCGGCCGCCTTGCTCGACGTCATGGCGACCTCGTCGATCGTGTCGTGGTTCTCGTCCTGGGAGAAGCGCCAGTCGGCGGCCTGCATCCTGGTGCGCGGCACGGAGTGACGGGCCACCGGTCCACCGCGGTCGAGCTCCCAGAACAGCAGGCCGAAGCCGATGACGTTCGTGAGCCACACCTGCATCGCGGCGACCAGCAGCGGTCCGCCCGGGGTCGAGGAGTGGGTCAGAGCCTCCACCAGCATGCCCAGCGCGACCAGGTTGGTGCCGATCAGGATCGTGGCGACGGCGATCGACAACTGGCGCGACCAGCGCGTCTGCCGGGTCATCCGCCGCGGGTTGGTCGCGACGAGCGCCAGCAGGAGGGCCACCTCGATCACGGGGATGACGAACCGGGGCACGAACAGGAGCTCGCTGGGCAGCAGGGCGTACGTCAGCACCGCCACCAGCACCGCGGACGCCGGCGGGAGACGGTGCTCGCCCTGGGCGGTCCGCCGGCCACTGACCTCGCGCTTCTCGGGTCCGCTGAGATGGTCACCCATGTCCGGGAACGTACCGCGGATCGATGCCCGCCGCAGTCGGGGCGCGTCTGACAGACTGCGGGCATGTCGCCCATGGAGACGCACCGCTCCCCCGTCGCCCGCACCGCCGGTCGCGTCCTGCTCGGCGCGGGCCTGGTGCTTGCCGGCGTGAGCCACCTGACGTGGGCGCGCCAAGAGTTCCAGGCTCAGGTCCCCGACTGGCTGCCGCTCGGTGAGGATCCCGTTGTCCTGGCCTCGGGTGTCGTCGAGGTCGCGCTGGGCAGCGCCCTGGTCGCGCTACCCCGTCAACGGGTCGCCGTGGGCTGGGTCGTCGCGGCATTCTTCGTCGCAATCTTCCCCGGCAACATCAACCAGACCGTCAACCACATCGACGCCTTCGGTCTCGACACCGACCGAGCCCGGTGGCTGCGCCTGCCGTTCCAGCCGGCTCTGGTGGCTCTCGCCCTCTGGTCGACCGAGGCCTGGCGCCGCCGCGACGAGCTCCGTCCCCACCGCTGACGAGTCTGCACGTCCAGCGGGCTACTGCCAGAGGTAGTCGGCGCTGTCCTCGGGGCTGCGGGAGTTGTTGGGGCCCAGCTTCCTGGGCAGGTTGAGCGTCGCACACTCGACGTCGGGCGCCGGGACGAGGTCGCGGTCGGCCTCGTCCTTGCGGATGAGGATCGGCTTGTCGCAGATCTCACCGGTCTGCACGTAGTGCCGTGCGACCAGCCGCCGAGTCTCCCCCGAGGCGTCCATGCCGAACAGCGTGGCCGGCTGCCACTCCACGATCCACGTGGGCCGCTCGGTGCTCGACCGCAGCATCGTGCGCAGGCGTGCCTCCGCGTCGGGCACCGTACGCACCATCTGGCTCCACGAGTAGGGGTAGGGCGTCCTCATCCGGGCGTAGTAGAGCAGGTTGGCCCGGGCGTACAGGACGTAGAGGCTGTCATCGGTCTCGGCGTTGCTGCGCAGGTAGTCGGCGACCGCGAGCGTGCGCTGCTGGGGCGGGTTGACGCTCTTCATCGTGGCGCCGACGGCGACATTGCCCACCGCGAGGACGGCCAGGAGACCGGCGGTCGCGGCGAAGAGGCGGCGGCGTGTCGTGACCGCGAGGGCGCAGCCGGTCAGCACGGCCAGGGCGGCGAGGGGCTGGATGAAGTAGTGCGGGTAGTAGTTGCCGCCCCCGGCGACGCCCACGAACCCAACCGCGAGCCACGCCGCGAGCGGGAGGACGAGTCGTGGGTCGGCGCGGTGCCGCAGGAGCCACGACACCGACCACGGCACGAGGAACAGGCAGCCCGAGGCGATCGCGATCGGCAGGCCGAGGTGCACCAGCATGTAGCCGGCGCCGTGCGGCGACGCGTGCAGCTGGTTGAGGCTGTCGACGCGGAAGCCCGCGATGGCGTAGACGAAGCGCTGGGCCCCCACCGAGTAGACCTCGAACCAGGCGAACGTGATAGCGACGGGAGCGGCCGTGCCGACGACCCACCAGGTGACCCACCGGCTGCGGAACCCGGACCCGACCCGCGTCACCCAGCTCACGGCGAGGAACACCACGCCGGCGACCAGCGCCTCGCCGAACGACTGCTTGATCAGCAGCGCGCACGTGGCCAGGAAGCCCGAGGCGAACAGCCAGGCGCGGGGGTCGACGGCGTCACGGGCGCGGACGAGCATCAGGATCGACAGCGTCGCCGGCACCGTGGCCAGCAGCTCGTTGTCGGTGAACACCGCGCCGAGCACGACGGACGACGTCATCACGGCGGTGATGACCCCGGCGATCCGCGCCGCGTGGGGCCCGCTGATGCGGTGGGCGATCGCCATCGTGCCCGCCACCAGGACGAGCGCGGCGGCCATGCCCAGCAGGCGTACGCCGAGGTCACCGCCGAGCACCCCCAGCTTGTAGACCATGACCAGCAACGGCGGTCGGTCGAGCCACGAGTTGCCGTACATCGAGCCCTCGGTCGTGCCCCAGGCACGGGCGACGAAGGAGTCTCCGCCCTCGTCGATGCCGAGCGGGACGCCGAGGAAGGGCGCCCGGAGCGCGACCACGATCGTCGCGCACAGGAGCCACCACCGGCCCATGGAACCCCGCAGGCGGGTCGTGAACACCTCGACGCGGTCGTCGAGGAGCGTCATGCTGCTCGCCTGGCGCGGCCGTAGACCGTGAGCCGTCCCAGCTGGACGGCCGCGACGGCCAGGATGATGCCGGCGATGTCGTCAAGCACGAAGTGCCAGCCGAGATAGATCGTCGAGACCATGACCGCCGCGAGATAGACCGTCATGACCCGCACCCACCGGGTGAAGCCGTAGTAGTGCAGCATCAGCAGGATCATGCAGGTGAAGCCGGTGTGCAGGCTCGCGAAGGCGCCGATGCTGGCGAACGAGTCGCCCCACGCCGGATGCTCGAGCAGCTGCTCGCGCTGGGCCATGTACTTGGCCTGCGTCGCGGTCACGCTGGTCGGGTCGAGACCGGCGAAGTCGCTCGGAAAGGAGTGGAACGGGCCGATCGCGGGGATCAGGTAGTAGGACCCGACACCCAGGATCCACACCCACATCGCCGAGGTCAGGAAGACGTAGCCCTCGCGGATGCGGGTCGCGAGCACGAGTGCGGCGACGAACGAGATCGGCACCATGATCGAGAAGGACTCGTAGATCGCTCGGAACACGTGCGGCGCGATGTCCTCCCCGAACATGTCGTGCAGCAGCACGGCGGGGCTGTTGCCGAAGAACAGCCACGAGTCGACGCGCTGCAGGCCGACGTCGTGCTGGTCCCGGAAGGCGTTCCAGCTCTTGAGGTTGCGGTAGCAGCTGTAGACCACGTGGTAGGCCAGCAACCCGGTCACCAGCAGCGCGAGCCGGTGCAACGGCCAGCGTGCGCGCAGCACACCCGACGCCTTGCGTAGCGTCCAGCCACGACGGCCCGTACGGATCGCTGCATCGAGCAGGATCAGCGCGACCGCGATGCCGAACGACAAAGCGATCCTTCCGCTGAAGATCGACCCACGAGGATCCCTCAACGGCAGGTCGACCTGGGCGGCGCGCACCGCCGTGACGACAGCGAACACCGCGACGACGGCCCACGTCGCCGCGACCCAGCCGTACGTCGTGCGGGTGTCGGTCTCACGCCCATCGTGGCCGCGCTCGAACACCTGGGGGGACGGAATGTTTGTCACCTCGATGCAGGTCGGGCGCCCAGTGTCGGGGCGCTCGGTGGATAACGGCCGGGATGCCGGACACCACGATACGGCGTCGGGGTGCGGCGAGGCACGACCGGAGGACCCGGCCGTGGCGGGACGTCGGTCATCCGGCTGGCATTTCAGCCGACGGGGGTGGACCGCCGCGAGGCGACGTCACCACGGGCGGCGCGGGCCGAGGCCCGGCCGGCGAGCTCGTCAGCGGCGACGTTGAGGGGCCAGACCGACACGTCGGCGAGGTGCGCCTTGACCTTCTGGAAGTGCACCGGGACGTCCGCGTCGCGTCGCGCCTGCATCAGGGCGTAGATCGCCTGGACGATCTCGACGTTGGCCACGATCTCCTTCTTGGAGTTCTTCCAGCCGTTGCGGGCCCATCCGGCGGCCCACGTCGTCGCGCACCCGATCGTGTAGGACGAGTCGGCCTGGATCACGAGGGGGCGGTCGGCGAAGTCCCGGAGGGCCTCGAGCACGGCGGTGAGCTCGCCGATGTTGTTGGTGCCCTGCACGAAGCCGCCGCTCGCCGAGCTGCCGTCGTCCCCGACGTACGCCCACCCGGTCGGGCCGGGGTTCGTGATGCAGGAGCCATCCGTGCCGACCACGACGGCCCCGGGCAGGCCGGTGATGTCGGTGTGGTTCCTGACGAGTGTCACGTGTGCTCCCGGTGGTGTGTGCGGCGCGCGTCGCCGCGGGCCGACGATACCTGCCCGCGGCACCGCCCCCGGGCCGCCGGGCCGGGGTCACCCCCAGAAGCCCCGTCCGCCGAACACGTCTCCGTAGTCCCCGCCCGCCCCGCTCGACCCGCGCCGGGATCCCAGGTAGGACCCGACGACGGCGGCCCCGAGGTCGTCGAGCTCGGGGGCCACGACGGTGCCCCCGACCCGTCGCGCCATCGACTCGATGAACCGTGCCAGCCCCGGGTCCTCACCGAGGCGGAAGAACGTCGTCTGGGCGCCGAGGCGCATGGAGCCGTCGAGCTCCCGCACGGCGTGGGCGACCGTCACGGGGTGCGGTGGATAGCTGAAGAACACGTCACCGCTGGACTCCAGGTGAGACGTCGGCTCGCCGTCCGTCACGATCAGCAGCACGGGCTGAGCGGTCGGGTGCTTGCGAAAGTGCCGGTTGGCCAGCAGCAGGGCGTGGTGCAGGTTGGTGCCCTTGTCCCATCTCGCGTCGAGGCCCGTGAGCTGCTCGATGTCCATGACCTCGGCGTGCCGACCGAAGCCGATGAGCTGCAGGTCGTCGCCCCGGAACCGGCTCGTGATCAGGGTGTGCAACGCCAGCGCGGTGCGCTTCATCGGCACCCACCGACCGTCCATCGCCATCGAGAACGACGTGTCGACGAGCAGCGCGACACACGCCTGGGTCCGCGCCTCGGTCTCCTGGACCTCGACGTCGCCGATCTTCATCCGGACCCCGTCAGCGGTCGAGCCGCCCTCGCCGGCCGTGCGGGTCACGGCGTTGGTGATCGTGCGGGTCACGTCCCACGGCTCGGTGTCGCCGAACTCCCACTCGCGGGTCGCGCCGGACCGCTCCCCCGCGGCGCCGGCCTGGCGGAGGTCACGACTGCCCTGCCGGCCCGACATCTTGTCGGCGACATCGCGCAGCAGGGCCTTGCCGAGCTGCCGCATGGCCTTCGGCGTGAGCCTGAGCTGTCCGTCGGTGCCCCGCTTGACCGTCCCGGAGTCGCGGAGGGCCTTCTCGAGCGCCTGCAGCGTGCGGGCGTCGACGGCGGCCTCGTCACCCAGCTGCCGGGTGAGCTTCTCGAGATCCAGGTCGTCCATGCGGGAGCCCGAGTACGACTGCGAGAGCTGCTCGGACAGCTCGTCGAGATCGGCGATGTCCTGGAACACCCCGGTGCCGTCGCCGAGGCCGAGCCCCTCCTCGCCGTCCATCCGCTCCGAGCCGCCCCAGTCCTCCCCGGGCCGCAGGGCCTGCAGGTTGCCGTCCAGCTGCGCGAGCGACTGCATCAGCTCGGGCGAGCCGAACGCCTGCTGGGCCAGGGCGTCGAGCTCGTCACGCTGTGCCTGCGTCATGGAGTTGCGCATCCGCTGCGCCGCGGCGGCCCGTTGGGCCAGGGCGTCGAGCAGCTCGTCGATGTCCTTCGGCTGTTCGGGGAAGAACTCCCCGTGCTGGTCCATGAACGCGTCGAACTGCTCCTGCGTGTCCTCGCCGCGGCGGTGCGAGTCGAGCAGCGTGTTGAGGTCCTCGAGCATCTGGTTGATCGCGGCCCGGTCCTCGTCGGTCGCGTTCTCGAGCGCGTCCTTGATCCCGGCGAACCGCTGGTCGAGCATCTCCCGGCCCAGCAGGTCCTTGATCTTCTCGTAGTCCTCGCGGGCCTCCCGGCTCTGCCAGTCGTAGCCGGCCAGCTCGCTGACCGCGGCGGCCGGGGATGTGGGCAGGTTGTCGAGCTGCATCTCGGCCAGTGCCCGGTCGGCGTCGTCCAGCTCCACGTCACGGGCGAGCTGCTTGCGCTCGGCCAGGACGGCTCGGTCGAGCAGCTCCTTGACTTCCTGCAGGGTGCCGTCGAGGTTGTGCCGCTGCGCGAGCTCCCGTCGGCGCTCGGCGACGCGGCGGGCGAGGTCGTCGAGGCCGGCCTGGTCCCTGCCGCCACGGCGGAGGAACTCGCGCATCGCGCGCTCGGGCGAGTATCCGGCCATGACGTCCTCACCGATCGCGTCGAGCGCCTCGGACAGGTCGACGGGCGGGGCGAGCGGGTCGGGCCCGTCGACGTACCGGCCGTAGCGGGCGTCGTGGGTCAGCCGGCGGTTGGGCCTAGCCATAGATCGTCTCGCCGCCCCCGCTGTCCTTGCTGACCCGGCGGGCCAGGTAGAGGCCCTCCAGCGCGAGCTCGATCGCACCGGCGCGCTGTCCGTCGTTGGTGGCCCCGAGCCGGTCGCACACCTCGTCGTACAGCTCGGACTCGCCCAGGACCGGCAAGCCCGACAGGAAGTCGCGCGCCGTGACCTGCTCCCCCGTCGAGACCATCGCACCGGCCTCGATCGCGTCCACCAGCACCGCGAAGTCGATGCCACGGAAGTGGGCGCGAACTGTCTCGGCCGTCGCGGTCCGAAGCAGGTGGTCCAGGATCTGGTCCTCGCGGCCCTCCTCCCCGGACTCGAACTCGATCTTGCCGCCCAGCACGTCGACCGCGGTCTCGAGGTCGACCGGGCGCGCGACGGCCCGGTCCTCGCCCTGGCGGGTCGCCCGGTGGATCGCCGCGGCGGCGATGGTCTCCGCGCCGGCGATCGCGAAACGGGCGCTGACGCCGCTGCGCTGGTCGACCGCCGACGACTCCCGCAGCGCGCGGGTGAACCGGGCGAGGATCTCCACCAGGTGGTCCGGCACCTCGGCGACCAGCTCGGCCTCCTGGCGGATCACCGCGACCTCGTCGACCAGCTCGGTCGGGTAGTGCGTGCGGATCTCGGCGCCGAAGCGATCCTTCAGCGGGGTGATGATCCGGCCCCGGTTGGTGTAGTCCTCGGGGTTGGCGCTCGCCACGACGAGGACGTCGAGCGGGAGCCGCAGGACGTAGCCGCGGATCTGGATGTCCCGCTCCTCCATGACGTTGAGCATCGCGACCTGGATGCGCTCGGCGAGGTCGGGCAGCTCGTTGATCGCCACGATCCCCCGGTGGCTGCGCGGGATCAGGCCGAAGTGGATCGTCTCCGGATCACCCAGGCTCCGGCCCTCCGCGACCTTCATGGGGTCGACGTCGCCGATCAGGTCCGCGACGCTCGTGTCGGGGGTCGCGAGCTTCTCGGCGTACCGCTCGTCGCGGTGCCGCCACGCGATCGGCAGCGCGTCGCCGAGCTCGGCCGCGCGACGCAGGCTCGTGGTCGTGATGGGCTCGTAGGGGTGCTCGCCGAGCTCGGACCCCGCGACGACCGGGGACCACTCGTCGAGCAGCCCGCTCAACGTGCGGAGCAGACGGGTCTTGCCCTGCCCGCGCTCCCCCAGCAGCACGATGTCGTGGCCCGCGATGAGGGCGCGCTCGAGCTGCGGGATGACGGTCGACTCGAAGCCGTGGAGCCCCGGCCAGGGGTCGCGGCCCTCGCGGAGGGCATCGAGCAGGTTGTCGCGGATCTCGGCGCGCAGCGTCTTCTGGACGTGTCCGGAGGATCGGAGCTCGCCGACGGTTGCCAGGGTGGGAGAGGTCACGTCGTCAACGCTACTGCGGCACGCAACACCCCGCTGGGCCTCGCTACGGTGAGCCACATGGGCATGGGGCGCTGGATCACGAACGTCGAGGCGGCCTTGGAGAAGGCGCATCTGCGCAGCGCCAGGGGCTCCACGCCCACCCGCTTCCGGATCGACTCGTACGGCGGGCACGGTGGCCCGGGGGGCGTCGTGGTCCGCGGACGGGTGCTCGACAACACCCTCCCGACCACGGCCGCCGAGGGCGAGGGCGTCGGCGCGACGGTACGTCGCAGCGTGCGGTCCTTCCTCACCCGCGAGCTCGCCGGTGTCCCGCTGCGGGTCGAGCTCGCCGGCGCCCACGTCGACACGGTCTCGGACGAGGAGGGCTACTTCCGGGTCCGGCTCCCTGCGACGGACGACCTCGAGTCGCCCTGGACGGCCGGGACGGTCGCGCTCGCGGGCGACTACCGCGGCCTGACGGCGCCGCACACGACACCGGTGCTGGCCCGGGTGCCGGCCGGGTCCGCCGCGTTCGGGATCATCTCCGACCTCGACGACACCGTGATCAGGACCGGCGTCCAGCGGGTGGGCCAGATGGTGCTGCACACACTCACCCGGTCCGAGCTCACCCGCTCCCCGTTCCCGGGGGCCGCCGAGCTCTACCGGGACCTCGTCGCCGGGGTGAACCCGGTCTTCTATGTCTCGTCCAGCCCGTGGAACCTCCACACGTTCCTGACCGCCTTCCTCGAGCACCACGGATTCCCCCGCGGGCCCCTGCTGCTGCGCGACCTGCTCGGCACCGCAGCGGGCCGCGAGCAGAAGCACGGGCGGATCCGGGAGATCCTCGACCTGCACCCGGGGCTCCGATTCGTCCTGATCGGCGACTCCGGCGAGAAGGACCCGGAGATCTACGCCGACATCGTCCGCACCCACCCCGACCAGGTCATCGCGGTCTACATCCGCGAGGTCCGGCTCGACCCCGACGACGGCCGCGTCGAGGACGTCGTCAGCACCTGGGCCCGGGACGTGCCGTTCGTGCTGGCCGCCGACAGCCAGGTCGTGCGGCGGCACGCGCAGTCGCTGGGCCTGCTCTGAGCCGCCCGCTACGCCCGGACCGCTGAGCCGCCGCTACGACGTCAGCTCGGGGAACATGTCCACGCGCCACTCGGTGGCGATGTCCTCGTGCGCCAGCTCTTCCTCCCGCTCCCGCAGCTCGACGCGGCGGATCTTGCCCGAGATGGTCTTGGGCAGGTCGTAGAACTCGATCCGCCGGACCCGCAGGTACGGCGCCAGGTTGGCCCGGGCGTGCGCGAGGATCGCCAGGGCCGTCTGCCGCGTCGGCTCGTGCCCCGGGGACAGCTGGATGTACGCCTTGGGGACCGCGAGGCGCACCGGATCGGGTGCCGGCACGACGGCGGACTCGGCCACCGCGGGGTGCTCGATCAGGACGCTCTCGAGCTCGAACGGGCTGATCTTGTAGTCGCTCGCCTTGAACACGTCGTCGGTGCGCCCGATGTAGGTGATGTAGCCCTCGGCGTCGATCGACGCGACGTCCCCGGTGTGGAAGTAGCCGCCCTCCATCGCGGCCGCGTTGCGCTCCGCGTCGTCCTGGTAGCCCGTCATCAGGGTCAGCGGCCGGTCGGCGAGGTCGAGGCAGATCTCCCCCTCCGCGTCGCCCGCGGTCGGGTCGACAGGTCGGCCCGTGGCGACGTCGACCAGCACGACCGGCACGCCGGGCAGGGCGCGACCCATCGAGCCGGCCTTGACCGGCTGACCCGGGGTGTTGGCGATCGTCGCGGTCATCTCGGTCTGCCCGAACCCGTCGCGGATCGTCAGGCCCCAGGCCCGCTCGACCTGGCTGATGACCTCGGGATTGAGGGGCTCACCCGCCGCGATCGCCTCGCGCAGCGACCCCGGGCCGCCGGTGAGGTCGGCGTTGATCAGCATGCGCCACACCGTGGGTGGTGCGCAGAAGCTCGTGACGTGCTCGGCGCGCAGCTGCTCGAGCAGCGCGCCGGCGTCGAACCTGCCGTAGTTGTAGATGAAGATCGTCGCCTCGGCGAGCCATGGCGCGAAGAAGTTGGACCACGCGTGCTTGGCCCAGCCCGGTGACGAGATGTTGAGGTGCACGCCGCCGGGGTGCAGCCCGAGCCAGTACATCGTGGTCAGGTGGCCCACCGGGTAGGACGTGTGCGTGTGCTCGACGAGCTTGGGCCGACTGGTGGTCCCGGACGTGAAGTAGAGGAGCAGCCGATCGGTCGAGGCGTTGCGCGGGTGCTCCGGGCGCACGTCCCCCAGCCCCTCCGCGGCCGCCAGGTCGAGCCAGCCCTCGGGGGCGTTGACGGAGATGCGGGTGTAGTCCCCCGGCACGTCGTCGAACTTGCCGGTGTCGACGGCGTTGCAGATGACGTGCCTGGCGCCGCCCCGGGCGAGCCGGTCGCCCAGCTCGGCGCTGCCGACGGCCATGGTGGTCGGCATCAGGACCGCGCCGATCTTCATCACCGCGAGCATCGAGACCCACAGCTCGACCTGGTTGCCCAGCATCAGGATGACGCTCTCGCCGGGACGCACCCCCTGAAGCTGCAGCCAGACCGCCAACCGGTCCGAACGCTCGACCAGCTCGTCGAACGAGTAGGACCGGCGGGTGCCGTCCTCCTCGACGATGACCAGGGCGTCGGCGGCGTTGCCGCGGGCGAAGGCGTCGAACCAGTCGTGCGCGAAGTTGAAGCTGTCGCCGACGTCGGGCCAGTCGAACCTGTCGACGGCGGACGCGTGCTCGGCGCGCAGGTGGAGCAGCAGGTCGCGAGCCTCGCGGAGCGCAACAGTCGGGTGGGTCATGATCTTCCTCACGGTCGGGTCGGGACCATGATGTGTCGGCCGTCACGCACCGACCATCCCCCGATGGGGGTGTCGCGGTCGCCGCGGTGCCGGCGGTGCGTCAGAGCAGCAGGCCGAGCCGGCGCGCGACCACGACGGCCTCGTGCCGACCACTGACCTGCAGGCGGCCGCAGATGTCACGCATGTACGTCTTGACGGTCTGCGGGCTGAGGCCCAGCCGTCGGCCGACCTCGGCATAGGAGCACCCCAGGGCGACCAGCGCCAGCACGTCGACGTCCCGCGAGGACAGGCGGACGTCGGGGCGGGAAGGGCGGGGCTGCAGGAGGTCGGCGACGGTCCGGAGCCGGCCCTGCAGGAGCGGGTCGGCCACCGCCGACATCACCACGCGGAGCTCGGCCTGGGCCTCCCGCATCCGGTCGATCGCGACGCGTCCGGCGTCGTCGGCCAGGTGCTGGGCCGTGAGCACCGAGGCGTGGCGCTCGATCTCGTCCCACCGGGCGAGATCATCGGCCAGCCGGGCCGCCGCACCGGCGAGCACGTCCTCCGCCCGGGCGCCGAACACCGTGCGCTCGCGCACCGCGACGTACAGGACGCCCCGGGGACGCCCGGCCACGATCACCGGGACCGCCGCGGTCGACGCGATGCCCTCGGTCAGGACCGGCTGGTCGTACTCGTGGCTGATCGAGCGCGCCGAGCGGTAGTCGTCGACCGCGATCATGCGGGCCGTCGCGGCGGCGCGTCCGCCGACGCCCGAGCCGTGCTCGACGGCCAGGCCCTTCAGCAGGTCGGTCGTCGTGCCGGAGAAGTGCTCCAGGGTCAGCACCCCCTGGTCGACGGGGCCGCCGAAGGCGATCGGTGCGCGGGTCGACCGGCGTACGGTCCGCAGTGCGCGGTCCCACGCGGCCCCTCGCGAGTCGGCCGGTCGCATCGTCGCCTCCTGGGACTGCTGGGATCTCGGTGGGACCAGACTAGTCGCGCGCCGTCATGCGACCCTGCTGCGCAGCTCCTCGGCAATGTGCTCGGCCCACGCGTCGACCTGCGACCAGTCCCGGTGATCCCCCGGGAGGACGTGCAGCGCCCTCGCCACGATGCGCTCGACGACGCCCAGGTCGGCGGTCCGCAGGTTGCCGCCGAAGACCATGTGCCCGTCGGCCTCCCCGAGGTCGGCCATGGCGTCCGCCGAGATGACCTGCGCGTTCTCGGTCTCCTCCTCCGAGATCGGGCCGCTGCTGAAGAGCCAGAGCCGCAGCGGAACGGTGTCGCGCAGGAACTCCAGCGCCCGAGCCCCCTGCCTCATCCAGTGGCCGTAGTAGATCGCGCTGCCGAGCACCACGACGTCCGCGTCGTCGAGGACGCGGAGGTCCGTCAGGTCCTCGCGGACGACCGACCACGGGACGGGCAGCTCGACCGCCAGCGTCGTCGCGATCCGGTCGGCGATCTCGCGGGTCGAGCCGTGGCGGCTGGCCGCGGCCACGACCAGCCGCCTGACAGCGGCGGGACGCGACATGTCAGACCCCTCGGTACGTCGGCGGGACGACGGCCACCGGGCAGTGTGCCCGGCGCAGGACGTCGGTCGCGAGCGGACGGGACACCGCGAACGGGATGACGCGCCCGTGCGGCCGGCCGACGACGACCAGCGCGGCGCTCTCGGTGGCATGGGCGACGGCCTTCTTCGGGTCGCCGGTCGTGATGGCGGTCAGGACGAGGACGTCGGGGAACGTGTCACGCCATCCGGCCACGACCTCGGCGAGATTGGCCCGGATCTCCTCGGCGTCGGACACGATCGTCCCGGGCGGGGTGGCGTGCAGGACGTGGAGGACCGCGTCCCGTGCGTCGGCCTCCTCGAACGCGAGCTGGAGGGGACCGTCCGCGGAGGTGTCCCCGTCGAGGGTGAGGACCACGTCGCCGTCCCGGGCCCAGGGGTACGCCTGCTCGGGCACCACCACCACGGGGCACGCGGCGTGCAGCGCCAGGTGGCCCGCCACGTCGGTGCGCATCAGTCGGTCGAACCAGGGGACGTCGTCGGACCCCACGACGAGCAGACGGGCACTCGGCACGGCGTGCTCGAGGGCATGTCTGGGCCCCTCGCTCGTCAGGACGTACTCGACCTCGAGCTCCGGCGCCTCCTCCTCGACGAACCGCCGGGCATCGTCGAGGACGGCCTGTCCGGTGCGGCTGAGCTCGTCGAGCAGGTCGAAGCCGCCGTAGTAGTCGCCGGGCTGGGGTGGCCTGCCGGTCGAGTGGACGACCCACAGCGAGCTGTGGGCGGCGCGTGCCTCGCCGACGGCGAAGCCCAGGACGCTGGGCTGCTTGTCGACGATGCCGACGACGACGGGATGGGAGCTGGTGGTCATGACACCTCCTGGTCAGGGGCTGTCGCTCCACCGTGGGGCATCCCCGAGCGGGTGACCACGGGCGCGTGACCATGATCGGCGGGACCAAGGTCACACGCGTGCGCGACAGGCAGCCTTCGCCCGGCGTCGCAGGCGTATCGTGGACTGATCACCCCGACAAGCACGGGGAGGGACATGGAACCTGGGAGCGGCGACACGGGTGGTCCGACGCTCGAGTCCGAGGTGCTGCTGGCCCAGCTCGTCGAGCGCGCCGAGCAGATGCGCGACTCACAGTCGCGCCTGCGCGAGCTGATCCGCGTCAACAACGAGCTGACCAGCAACCTCGACCTCCCCACCGTCCTGCGGCGGATCGTCGAGATCGGTGTCGAGCTCATCCGGGCGCGCTACGGAGCGATGGGTGTCGTCGGCGAGGAGCGACGCCTCGAGCAGTTCATCCACGTCGGGATGGAGCCCGAGGTCGCCGATCGCATCGACCACCTGCCCGAGGGCAAGGGCCTGCTCGGGGTCCTGATCGACGATCCCCGCCCCGTCCGGCTCAGCACGATCGGGGCGCACCCCCGGTCGAGCGGCTTCCCCGAGCACCATCCGCCGATGCAGAGCTTCATCGGCGTGCCGATCAGGGTCCGCGACGAGATCTTCGGCAATCTCTACCTCACCGACAGCATGGTCGGGGAGTTCTCCCCCGACGACGAGGAGCTGGCCCAGGCGCTGGCGGCCACCGCCGGCATCGTGATCGAGAACGCCCGGCTGTTCGAGGACTCCGAGTACCGCGCACGCTGGTCGACCGCCCTGGTCGACGTCTCCCGTCGGCTCATGACGGTCGACGACTCCGACGAGGTGGACACCCTGATCGGCCGGGTCCTCGAGCTCGCGGCGGCGGACCTGGTGAGTGTCGCGATGATCGACCCGAAGCACGAGGAGGTCACGGTCAACCACGCCGTCGGCACGGGGGCCGAGGAGCTGCTGGGGATGTCGTTCCTGATGAGCGAGACCCTCGCCGGCGGCGCCATCCGGGCAGGGGAACCCATCCTCGTCAGCAGCCTCGGCGAGTACGGCCGTCAGACCTTCGACAAGCAGTCCCTGCTCGGCAATGCGATGCTCGTCCCCTTCGGGGCCGGCGAGAAGACGTCGGGCGTCCTGATGATCGCGCGGGCACGGGGCAAGCCGGCGTTCGCGCCCCGGGACCTCGACATGGGCGTGTCGTTCGCCGGCCACCTGACGGTCCTGCTCGACCGGTTCGAGGCGCGTACGGCCCGGCGCCGGGTGGCCCTGCTGGAGGATCGCAGTCGCATCGCCCGGGACCTGCACGACCACGTGATCCAGCGGCTCTTCGCCACGGGGCTCAACCTGCAGGCCGTCGCGTCGGCGGCCGATCCGGCGCTGGCCGAGCGCATCACGGACCAGATCCGGGAGATCGACTCGGCGATCGCCCAGATCCGGCAGAGCATCTTCGGCATCAAGCGGGACGGCGACAGCACCCACGTCAGCCTCCGGGCCCGCATCCTCGAGATCGTCGACCACGCAGCCGAACACATGCGGGACAAGCCACGGGTCACGTTCCTCGGTCCCGTCGACCTGATGGCCGACGCCGCACTGATCGACGACATCTCCGCGGTCGTGACCGAGGCGCTGACCAACGCGGTCCGTCACGCGCACGCCCGGAGCATCGAGATCACCGTGTCGGCGGTGTCCGGCCAGATCCGCGTCGAGGTCACCGATGACGGGACGGGCCCCGGGGACACACCGCGGCTGAGCGGTCTGGCCAACCTGCGTGACCGCGCGGAAGCGCGCCACGGACAGTTCGAGATCGGGCAGTCGGGATCGGGCGGCACGCGGGTCGAGTGGACGGTCCCCGTCTGAGCCGCGGTGGACGGTCCCCGTCTGAGCCACGACAGTCCCGACACTCCGTCGACGTGGTCCTCGTCCTAGTGGTCCTCGAGCAACCGGGACGCGAACACCGCCGCCTGTGTACGCCGCTCGAGACCCAGCTTCGCGAGGACGTTGGACATGTAGTTCTTGACGGTCTTCTCGGCGAGGAACAGCCGCTCCCCGATCTGCCGGTTGGTGAGGCCCTCGGCGACCAGCTCGAGGATGCGACGCTCCTGTGCCGTCAGCGACTTCAGCTCCTCGGGCTCGCCGGGGGCACCGTCACGCAGGCGGTCCATGACCTTGGCGGTCACGCTGGGGTCCAGCAGCGAGCCCCCGTCCGCGACGTGGTGGACCGCCGCGATCAGGTCCTGACCGGTGACCTGCTTGAGGACGTAGCCGGCGGCACCAGCCATGATCGAGGCGAACAGCGCCTCGTCGTCGTCGAACGACGTCAGGATGATGACCTTGATGTCGGGGTACGACGAACGGATCGCCCGACACACCTCGATGCCGCTGCCGTCGGGAAGGCGGGCGTCCAGGACCGCGACATCGGGCCGCAACGCCGGGATCCGGGCCAGGGCCGCGGACGCGGTGTCCGCGTCGCCCACCACCTCGATGCCACCGCTGCTCTCGAGCAGCTGGCGGAGGCCCGCACGGACGACCTCGTGGTCGTCGAGCAGGAAGACCCGGGTCATGACGGCCCTCCTCCCCATGCACGATGCACCCCAGTGTGATGGCAGGACCCGCCGTGGGGCGAGAGTCCAAGGTCCCTCCGCGCGTGCGGCGACGTTGCTGAAGGTCCCTGCAGGCAGGGACCATCGCATCTGTGACGCCGTGCCCCCGAGCGCGACCGTGACGGCATGACACAAACCGATGGCTCCGCCCCGCTCCGGCCGTACCCGTTGCGTGTCGATGCGTCCCTCGACCCCGGACTCAGCCGATGGATGTGGCTGGTCAAGTGGCTCCTCGCGATCCCGCACTTCATCATCCTGATCTTCCTGTGGATCGCCTTCTTCCTCGTGAGCGTCGCGGCTTTCTTCGCGATCCTGTTCACGGGTCGCTACCCGAAGGGACTCTTCGACTTCAACGTCGGGGTGATGCGGTGGTCCTGGCGTGTCTCGGTGTATGCGCACGGGGTCCTGTCCACCGACCGCTACCCGCCGTTCACCCTGGCCGACGTCCCGGACTATCCCGCCCACCTCGAGGTCGAGCACCCCGGCGAGCTCTCGCGCGGGCTCGTGCTGGTCAAGTGGTGGCTGCTGGCCATCCCGCACTACCTGGTCGTCGGCGTGCTCGTGGCGGGTGGTGGTGTCACCGGCTCGCACGACCGATACGGCGCGCAGTTCAGTGCCGGCCTGATCACGGTGCTGGTGCTGATCGCCGTGGTGGCCCTCCTGTTCACCGGCCGCTATCCACGCACGTTGTTCGACCTGATCGTCGGTCTGCAGCGCTGGGTCATGCGCGTCCTGGCCTACGCGGCGCTCATGACGGACCAGTACCCGCCGTTCCGGCTCGACCAGGGCGGGACGGAGGCGCCTCCCGCCCGCACGCCCGGCGACGTCCGGTAGCGCTCACCGCGCAGACGCCGACGGGACGACCACGACGGGGCAGTCGGACACCGAGATGATGTCCCGCGCCAGCGAGTCCCCCAGCAGGCTGCCCGCCCCGTGGCAGCGGCTCCTGCCCACGACGAGCAGGCCGGCACCGTTGCCGGCGCTGACGGCCTCCGCATGCACGTCCCTCGTCACGATGTGGCTGGACTCCCGGACGTCGGGGAACCGTTCCTGCCAGGTATCGACGATCCACTTCATCGAGGACCACTCGCCGTCGGGCTCGTCCTGCATCTTGGCGGCGACGTGCAGGATCCTGAGCTCGACGTGGCGGAGCTCGGCCGTCCCGAACGCGAACGCCAGCGCGCCCTGGGCCAGGGGCTCGTCGTCGATGATGACGACGACGGGTGACGCGTCGCGCGACGGCTCCCACGTGTCGGAGACGACGGCGACCGGGCACTCGGCGTGGTCCACCAGGTGCCGGGCGACCCGCCCCTCCAGGATCCGGGCGACCCACGGCTTGGACTCGTCGGGCCCGATCACCATCAGTCGGGCCTTGCGCGACTCCGACTCCAGGACCGCGGGCGCGAAACCCCTGACGAGCACGCTGTGCACGGGGCTCGTCGTGGCCATCGCGGTCAGCTCGTGGCGAGCCTCGGTCAGCACCTCGTGGCCTCCGGCCTTGTACGCCTCGGGGACGTCGAGCCCGTAGAGGTTGCCCATCGCCGACGGCGGGACGGTGTAGGCGTGCACCAGCGTGATGGCGCAGCCGGCGCGCTCGGCCTCCTGCCGGGCGTACTGCAGGACCACGACGTGACGCCCGGCCACGCCGACCACGACAGGGCGGGACTCGTCATGGCTCATGCGGACTCCTTCGGTGGCGTCCATCGTGCGCCCGGTGATCCGCGCATGCACCGGCCCGACGACCCCTCGCGGGAGGACCGAGGTCCCGTCATGGGACCGGGACGGACAGCAGGCCGAGCGCGCCGACGCACAGGGCGACCAGGAGGATCGCTGCGACGTGCACGGGCCACCACGACGCCGTGATGACGTGCTCGGCCATCACGTCGGGATCCCGGCCGAGCCCGCACATGATGATCATCAACGGCAGGAGCAGGACCACGTTGAGGACCTGCGTCAGGACCAGGACCGGGATCAGCGAGACGCCCGGCAGCAGCACCAGGCCGGCGGCGAGCCCCATCACGACGAGATAGGTGCCGTAGAACACGGGGGCGCGACGCATCCCGTCGTCCAGGGCGCCCTCGTGGCCCGTGAACTCGCACACCGAGTACGCCGTGGACAGCGGCAGGATCGCGGCCGCCAGCACCGCGGCGCCGACGAGCCCGACCGCGAACAGGAGCCGGGCCTGCCCTCCCGCCAGGGGCTCGAGTGCCGAGGCGGCGTCCGCGGCGGACTCGATCGACGTGCCCCTGACGTGCAGCGTCGCGGCGCACGTCACGATGACGAACAGGCCGATCACGCCGGTCAGCACCGAGCCGAGGACGACATCGATGCGCTCGTAGCGCAGGTCGGCCGGGGTCAGCCGCTTGTCGACGGCGTACGACTGGATGAAGCTCAGGCCCCACGGTGCCAGCGTCGTCCCGACCGTGGCGCTGACCAGGACCGCCGCGTGCTGGGTCATCGGCATCGACGGGGTCACCAGTCCGTGGGCCGCGAGCCCCCAGTCGGGGCCGGCCTCGAGCCCCGCCACGATGTAGCAGACGAAGGCGGCCGCGAGACCCATCAGGACGTGCTCGACCCGGTGGAAGGCACCCCTCAGGACGAGCAGCGACACCGCCACCGCCGCGAGGGGCACGGAGACCCGGCGGTCGACCCCGAACAGCTCGAAGCCGGCCGCGACGCCCGCGAGCTCCGCGCAGGTCGTGCCGAGGTTGGCCACCACCAGCACCAGCAGGGTGAGCGCGCCGACCCGCGGTCCGTGGCGGTCACGGACCAGGCCGATCACGCCCTGCCCGGTCACGACCCCCATGCGGACGGCGAGCGAGTGGAACAGGATCAGCACGAATGTCGCGAGCAGCAGCACCCACGACAGCCGGTAGCCGTAGTCGGTGCCCACCACGGAGTACGTCGTGATGCCCGCGGGGTCGTCGTCCGAGAGCCCGGCCAGGAGACCCGGACCGATGACGGCGGCCAGGGCCATGAGCCGGATCCGCCACCGGCCGCGATCGCTCCGGGCGCGCGGGGGACGATCCGCCAGCTCGCTCACGGCTCCCCCGCTCCCGGCCGGTGGGCGCGCCAGCCGGACGTCCGCCGGAACCGGCGCCGCCGCAGGGCCGGCACCGGCCGCGCAAGATCACGCGCCAGCCACTCAGGCCCGGCCTCGACGACGGCCGCGGCGTCGGCGGACGGCAGGGACCGGAGCAGGCGGTGACGGAGCTGGTCGTGGCTCGCGGCCAGCGCGGTCGCGGCGTGCGCCGGGGCGACCGCCCGGAGCACGTCGGTCGCGTGCTCGGTCCGCAGGCGCGCCACGATCTCGGCGAGGTCGCCGGGGTCGAGGCGTCGCAGATGATCCGCAGGGACCGACATCTGGACCTGGTGACCGCGTGACGAGGCCACATAGACGTCGCTCCACCGGACGACGACCTCGTCCATCCGCCGACCGAGGATGCCGAGTCCCACCCGGGCGAGCAGGGCGCCGAGCCCCAGGTCCAGGCCCAGCACCTCGAGCCCCCCGTCGCCGCGGGGAGCCAGGAGCACCTCCGAGACCCGGGTCAACCGTCGTCCGGTCAGGTCGACGACCTGGGAGTCCAGGACGTCACGTCCCAGCAGCAGCTCGTGGTCGGCAACGACGTCCGGGAGGTGGGCGCTGCCGGGTAGCTCGTGCGCCGCGACCTCCGGCCCGGCGATGGCCAGCCGGAGATCCCTGTCCGTCGCCCGACCCACGACGCTCCACGGCACGAGGTGGCGCGCCCCGCCGTGATCCCCGACGGCGACGTGGTGCACCACCGGGGTCGCCGCCGGGAGCTGCACGGTCAGGTCGACGACCCGGCCCACCCGGGTCCCGTCGCTGCTGAGCACCGGGAGGCCGACGACCCGGCTCAGCAGCAGCACCACGGTGCCGGACGGCTCAGGCCGCGTCATGCACGGCGCTCGTCCAAGGGGACGACACCGACCGGGCACGCCACGTGCCGCAGGACGCTGACGGCGAGGGGGCGGCGGAAGCCGTGGTGCCGCGAACGCCCCACCAGCACCAGCTCGGCACCCTGGGTCGCGGTCCGGCACACCTCGTCGGGAGCCCCGACGACGACGTGCTGCTGGACCCGGACCTCGGGATAGGCCTCCCGCCACCCGGCAAGCACCTCGCCCAGGACGACCCGGGTGTCGTCGATGTCGTCGGGGGTCGAGCCCTCCGGGATGACCGTGAGGGCGTGCGCGGGGCACCGCCGATGCCTGGCCAGGTCGAAGGCGAGCCGCAGCAGCTGGTCCGAGGCGCGGGTGCAGTCGAGCGCGACGACCACTCCCTCGTGCCGCGAACGGTCGTCGCGCACCTGCGGTACCGCGACCATCGGGCACGGGGCCAGACGGGCCAGATGGCCCGCCACCGCGCCACCGAGCACCCGGTCGCACCACGGGATGTCCTCGATCCCGATCACGAGCAGCTGCGCCGTCGCGCCCTCCTCGACGAGCAGGTCGACCGGTGTGCGGGTCGAGAGCTCGTACTCGGTGGGCACGTCGGGGGCCTCCTCCCGCACGAGACCCGCGGCCTCGTCGAGGACGCGCTGGCCCGCGGCCAGCATCTCGCGACAGCTCAGCTCACTGACGTACATCTCCATCTGCTCGAACGGCATCGCGGCGCAGTGCAGGACGCGCAGGGGCGCCCCGCGCCGCCTGGCCTCGTCGATCGCGAACCGCAGCGGTGCGTCGTCCCGCCCGGCGACCCCGACCACGACCGGTCTGGTCACGGCCCCTCATCGCCTCGAGCCACGGCCGGATCGTGACGCATGCCCCACGCCAGCAGTCCCAGGGCCGGCACGGCGTGGGAGCGATCCGGTCCCGGGTGTGGTCGCGACCACGACCACGGGCACCCGATGGCGCTCCCGGGTGGTCATGACGAGACGCGCAGGCGGGGCGTCGACCCGTCCGACCGGTGGGAGGTGTCGGCGCAGACGCGGACGACGGGGCACGGCACTCGTTGGAGCATCCGCTCGAAGGGCTGGGCCCCCCGGCGGCGGCGATCGTCGGTGTCCTGGATCGCGATCAGGCTCGACCCGTCGGCCTCCGCCTCCAGGCACGCAGCCAAGGATCCGCGGACGAGCACCAGCTCCAGGCTGACGTACGGACCCGCGATCTCGTGCACGAGGTCGGCCGCCGCCTCGAGGTCGATCACGGCCCTGGTGCGCAGGACGGCGTGCCTGACGAGGGCGTCGGGGCGGCGCGGACGGATCTGGGGGTGCGTCGCGACGAGACGCACGGCGTACCCCCGGTCCTTGGCCAGCGCGCCGGCGAAGCGGACGGCGTCGTGGGCTCCGGTGAACGGCAGCAACGGGACGGTCACGACGTCCTGGGGGTCTTCGTCGGCGGCCATGTCAGAACTCGAAGACCAGTCGGGCGGGGACATCGCCGCGCAGGAGCTCGGCGACCGCGAGGTTGACCTGGTCCAGCTTGCGTGGCTCCGCGACGACGCGGGTCCGTCCGCGCGCGTGCAGGTCCAACACCTCCCGGAGGTCCTGGCGGGTGCCGACGATCGACCCGATGATCTCGATCCCCTTGAGCACGGTGTCGAAGATCGGGATCGCCATGACGCCGTCCGCGGGGAGCGCGACGCACACCAGCCGACCACCTCGGTTGAGGGATCCGAAGGCCTGCTCGAACGATGCGACCGCGACGGCGTACGCGAGGGCGACGTCCGCGCCGCCCAGCTCCGTGACGGCCCGGACGGGGTCGGTCGTGCTCGCGTTGACGACGTGGTCGGCGCCGAGGGACATCGCGAGCTCGAGCTTGTCGTCGTCGACGTCGATCGCGACCACGCGCGCTCCCACGAGGCGGGCGTACTGCACCGCGAGGTGCCCGAGCCCGCCGATGCCGAACACCGCGACGAGCTCACCGGGCTGCACGTGGGCGACCTTGACGGACTTGTAGGACGTCACGCCGGCGCAGGTCAGCGGTGCCGCCTCGAACGGCTCGATGCCGGCCGGCACGGTGACGGCATAACGGCCGTCGGTGACGGCGTACTCCGCGAGGGCCCCGTCGATCGAGTACCCGCTGTTGACCTGGTGCTCGCACAGGGCCTCGCGCCCGTCGAGGCAGTATCGGCAGTCGCCACAGGCCCGGCCCAGCCAGGCGATCGCGACTCGATCGCCGACCCGGTGGGTCGTGACGTGGTCCCCGACCCGTTCGATGATGCCGACCCCCTCGTGGCCCGGCACGAACGGGGGCGTCGGCTGCACCGGCCAGTCCCCTCGGGCCGCATGGATGTCGGTGTGGCACAACCCGGAGGCCTCCATCCGGACCAGCACCTGGTCGGCGGAGGGCTGCGGCACAGGTCGGTCCTCCAGGGTGAACGGTTGGCCCAGGTGGTGGATGACGGCGGCTTTCATGGCTGCTCCTCGCATCGGCGGTCCCTCAACGCTCACCCGGCGGCCCGTCGTGCAGATAGGGTCCAGCGCCCCCGCTCGCGGGACCATCGTCCTGGGGCGCAGGGTTCGGGTCGCCGAGGCCGAGCTCGCTCAGCAGGGCCAGCTCCATGGCCCGGTGCTCGTCCGGCGTCGTCACGATGTCCCCACGGCCACGATCGACCAGGACGGGACAGCCCGCATGACGAACCACCTGCTCGCTGACCGATCCCAGCAGCAGGCCGGCGAAGCCGCCGTGGCCGCGGCTGCCCACCACGACGAGGTCGACGTGCTCGGAGGCCGCGATGAGGTTCTCGGCGGCATATCCGTGGACGACCTGAGTCTCGATCTCCACGTCGGGGTGGGACGCGCGGACCGGCTCGACGTCCTCGTCGAGCGCCCGCAGCGCGGAGGCCTCGAAATCCTCCATCGGCGGGACGAACCCGGCCCGCCAGGTGTCGGGCCGGGGGGCGCTGAACACGTCCCAGGCCCGGACGACCGTCACCCGGGAATGGAGCGCTGCGGCGCTCCTGACCGCGGTGCGGAGCGCGCGGTCGGCCACCTCGGAGCCGTCGTGACCGACGAGCATCCCGCCGTGGGCCGTGATCTCTCGTCGAATCGTCATGCACGGAGGCTAGGAGGGAGCCGCGACGGTCGGAATGGTCCAAGGTCCTGCGAACGTCACCCGCGAAGGGTGACTCGCCGAGTCCCGTTCGTGACGCATGGTGGCGATCAGCGCGCCTGTCGATGAAGGGGGGTGCCCATGGCGAGGGCCGCCTACGAGATCCGTGCCGTCGGGGCGGTGCCGACCCGCCTCCTCGAGGACTTCCCCGGAGTCACCGTCACGATGGACGTCATGGGGAGCCTGATCCGCGCCGAGCTGGCCGACGAGGCCGAGCTGCACGGGTTACTGGCCGCCCTGCGGCGTGAGGGGTTCCCGCTGGTCGACGTCCGCAAGGATCCGGATGCCGACTCGTGACTCCGCCGGGCTTCCGGAGCTAGCATGGTGGTGTCCCAGGACGGGACAGGCCCAGGTGGCAGGAGCGCCCACGATGTCGTGGACGTTCCCGCAGATGTCATGACACGGTCGAGCGCAACGGCGGGTCCGGCACCACCGGGCCAGCCCCGGCGGTCGGAGGTGCGTGAAGCACATGAGGGATGGCGAAGCGGCACGATCGGTCGATCGAGCGCAGAGCCGGGCATCCCGCGGCTCCTTCCTCGAGGCCAAGCTGCACCGGCCGCCCAGCCGCGACGACTGGATGCGACGTGAGCGACTCATCAGCCGCATGCGTGCTGTGCGCGATCATCCGGTGACCCTCATCGCTGCGCCCGTGGGCTACGGCAAGACGATCCTGACGGCGCAGTGGCTCGAGGAGACGCGTCCTCGAGCGGCCTGGCTGTCGCTGGACCCCGACGAGAACGACCCTCGCCGACTGAGGGCCCATGTCGCGGCGGCGCTCGAGCGGGCCGACAGCGGGCCGGGAACCGAGCTGACCACCCCAGGCATGATCGACGACACCGCCGCACCGGGGCCCACGCTCTCCGCGATCGTGGACTCGCTGGCCGTCACCGACGAGGACATCGTGGTGGTGCTGGACGACTTCCACGTCATCACCGGAGCCGAGGGTCATGCCCAGGTCGAGCACCTCGTCGAGCACCTCCCGCCGCGGGCGCACCTCGTGATCCTGACGCGAGCCGATCCCGGGCTCCGTCTGGGCCGCCTGCGCGCCTCCGGCGACCTGCTGGAGATCCGGGCCGACGACCTGGCGTTCACGTGCGACGAGGCCGAGACGGTGCTGGCCCGCGAGGGCGCGATGCTCGACGAGGACTCGACCCGCCGGCTGATGGGGCGCACCGAGGGATGGCCCGCGGGGCTCTACCTGGCCGGACTGTCCCTGGCCGGTCGCGACGACCCGGATGCCTTCGTGCGGGACTTCAGTGGCGGCAACCGGTTCATCGGCGACTACCTCGTCGAGGAGGTCCTCGCCCGGCACTCCGACGAGCTGCGCACGTTCATCGAGAGCGTGTCGGTGCTCGATCGCTTCTCGGCCGGACTGTGCGACCACGTCACCGGCTCGACCCGGTCGGGGGCGATCCTGCGCGAGCTCGAGCGCACCAACCTGTTCCTCGTCCCCCTGGACGACGCCCGGCACTGGTACCGGTTCCATCGCCTCTTCTCGGCCGTCGCCCGCACCGAGCTCGACCTCCGGCGCCCCGGAGAGGCGCGTGTCCTGCAGGCCCGCGCTGCCGAGTGGTTCAGCCGCCGGGGCAACGTCGACGAGGCCGTCCGGCACTCGATCGCCGCCGGCGACACCGAGACCGCGTCCCTGCTGGTGGAGGTGCACTGGTTGCACTACGTCGACGCCGGCCGCATCGCCACGGTCCTCGCCTGGCTCGACGCCATCGGCCCGCTCAACGAGGCCTCCGGCCCGGCGGCGTCCATGACCGCCGCGTGGCTGGCCGCCCTCGTGGGCGACGAGGCGGCGCTCCACGCCGCGCTCGTGTCGTTGGAGGCCGTCCGGGAGCATGGTCCGTTGCCGGACGGGTCGAGATCGGTCGAGTCCGCGACCGCGATGATCGCTGCGCTCTTCGGCTACGACGGACCGGACGACATGATGCGCGGGGCCGAGCGCGCCGTGGCGCTGGAGACCGACCGCTACTCACCGTTCTATGCCGTCGCGAACGCCGCGATGGGACATGCGGCCTATGTGCAGGGCGACCTCGAACGCGCTCTGACGCCGCTCGTCAACGCCTGGCGCAACGATCGGGCACCCGTCATCATCCAGGTGCTGGCGCTCGCGATCGAGTCGTTGGTCCAGGACGAGCTGGGCGAGACCACACGGGCCGGCGAACGTGCCGACGCCGCCATGGCGCTGCTGGAGTCGCACGGGCTGCGGGGGGTGCCCCAGGCCTCGCTGGCCTTCACGGCGCGAGGACGAGCACTCGCTGTTGCCGGCGACGTCGAGCAGGCACTGGCCGTCCTCGCCAAGGGGCTCTCCCTTCGTCGCGAGAGCCCCGCGCACGGGCCGTGGGGCATGGTCCACCACCTGGTCGTCCACGCCCGGGTCGCCGCCGAAGCCGGACACACCGAGCTGGCTCGTCGACTGCTGGACGAGCTGGACTCGCAGCTGGCCAGGTTCACCGACGGGCTCGGGGCCGTCGACGCGCGGGTGGTCGACATCCGGCGCCTCCTCCACGAGCCCGACGACGTCGGCGCGGGACAGGACCTGACCGACCGGGAGCTCGACGTCTTGCGGATCCTGCAGGGGTCGATGAGCCTCCAGGAGATCTCCGACGAGCTCTACCTGTCCGCCAACACCGTCAAGACCCACGCCCGGGCGATCTACCGCAAGCTCGGGGTACACGCCCGGGAGGAGGCCGTGGTGGCGGGACGACAGCAGGGCCTGATCTGACGACGATCTCACCCGGGTGAGATCGCGGGGAAGGTGAGGCGGCCTCACCTCCCCCAGGACGTCAATGGAGTATCCGCCCCGCGCCGTCAGGACTTCTCGATGAGCATCCCCCCGGTTCCGGTCGACCTCGACCGGGCGAGCCTCGACCCCACGCAGGACCGTCACGACCCCGGGCGGGACTGGGCCGTGCTCGAGATCCGGGCTGACGGCAGTCTCGGCCGCGCGGAGGTCGTGCACTCGACCGGAGCAATGGGAGCCGTCCGGGCCTCGGGCGCGATGGCCACACCGCGACCGTTGCCGATCCGTTCTGCGGCGTTGGCGGCTCGCGTGGGGCTGCTGCAGGCGTCGATGGGACATCTGCCGGAAGCGGCCCGCTCGTTCCATCAGGGCGCCCGCGCGGCATCCGCGGTGCCGCAGCGACAGACCTGCCTCGAGCAGCTGGCACTGGTGGAGGCCGTCCAGGGCGACCTCCGACGCGCCGAGGTCCATGCCGGACTCGCCGCCGGGGCCCGAGGGGTCACCGACGGCCGCGACGGCTCCCCCGTTCGCGTGGCACGCGACTGGATCCGGCTCGAGCGTGCCGAGGTGGTGCGGGGGGCGGACCTCCTGGACCGCGAGATGCTGCTCGCCGGAGACCCGGACCCCGACCCCGAGCCCTGGCCCGCGACCGCCGCGCTCCTCCTGCGGGCCCGCCTGCTCGTCGAGGCTCGTCGCCCCGACGCGGCCGTCCGGCTGCTCACGACGGACGGTGCGGGGTTCGCCCGAACGAGCTGGGCCACGAGCGTGCTGATGGCCGCCAAGGCCGACGCCATGCTCTCGGCGGGCGAGGCCCACCGGGCACTGAGCACCCTCACCGCCCTGCCGGCCGGCGCGGCCGTGGAGGCGGGCGTGACGACCGCGGCGGCGCGACTCACGATCGGCGACGTCCGCGGGGCCGACGCCGCGGTGCGCCAGGTCACGGAGGCCCTCGACGGCGCCCCCCTCGCTCTGCAGATCCGGGCCTGGCTGCTCGAGGCACGCATCGCCGAGGACCGCGGCAGCACGGGCCGCGGACGGAGCCTGGTCGATCGGGCGCTGCGCGCGGCCGAGTGGGAGGGCCTGCGGACGCCCGTGCGCCACGAGTGGCACTGGGTGCGGCCTCTGGTGGACCGCCACCCGGGACTGAGACGCACGCACCGGGACTTCCTGGCGAGCCTTCGCGACGTCAGGTCGGCCAGCACCGGCCACGGACCCCCCATCGGCCCCCCGGACCCGTCGGACCCGGTCGTCGGCGCGCACCTGACCGAGCGGGAGGCACAGGTCCTGGACCTCCTGGCCCAGATGTACTCGACCGACGAGATCGCCGCCGCCCTCTACGTGTCGCCCAACACCGTCAAGACCCACCTCAAGGGCATCTTCGGCAAGCTCTGCGTCAATCGCCGGGTCGACGCCGTGCGCCGGGGACGTCAGCTCGGTCTCTGCTGAGCCGGTGGACGCGCTGGATGCCCGCACCGCTCGCGGTGCAGGCCTGCAGGAAGTGGTGCAGCTCGTCGGCCGAGGCCACGATCCGTACGTGGGTCTGTCCCGGCACCACCCGGTGGGACCAGTTGAGCCATCGCAGCAGCGGCTCCCCCACCTCGCCCTCGACCCGCACCTCGTACGTCGGCCGGTCGTCCCACCCGGTCGGCTCCCGATGGACCTCGAGGAGCCGCGCGCCGACCGAGCACAGCGACTCGAGGAGGGCGTCCAGCTGCGGGGGTCCGCTCCCCCGCCGGGTCAGCGACGTCTGAGCCCGGGTCGCCCACACCGACACGGCCGTGAAGCGCTCGAGCAGCTCCTCCGGGGGCCGGTTCGCGAGCAGGACGTCGTACAGCGCGTCGGACGCGCCGAGGGACGAGGTGCGCTGTTCCATGCGCCCACCGTGCGGCGGGCGGGCCCACGCCACGTCACCCCCCGCGGGTGAGCACGGTCGCGGGATCGGCCCGGTGCCCGGGATTCACCCCGTACGGGTGAGCCCCCCGGCGTCCGGAGCCGACAGGCTGTTCTTCGGACGAGCGAGGCACGTCCCGTCACGAGAGCCAGCTCGGTGACGAAAGCCAAGGGAGAGTTCACTCATGGAAGACTTCAGCTTCTGGGACCTGTTCGTCTCGATCTTCTGGTTCACGTTGCTGCTGGCGTGGATCACGCTTCTCATCCACATCCTCGGCGACCTGTTCCGCGACAACGAGCTGAGCGGTGGCGTCAAGGCGCTGTGGACCCTCTTCATCGTCCTGCTGCCGTGGCTCGGGACGCTCTGCTACCTCATCGTCCGCGGCGGCTCGATGAACGAGCGCTACCGGCAGGCAAGTCAGGAGCGTGACGCCGACATGCGGGCGTACGTGCAGGACGCGGCCGGCGGGTCCAACGTGTCCAGCCAGCTGAAGGAGCTGGCCGAGATGCGTGACCGTGGGACGATCTCGCCGACCGAGTACGAACAGGCCAAGACCAAGGTGCTGACCTGAGGGCGCTCACCCCGTGCTGCGCCGGGGCCCGAGCCCGGCAGCCGCTACTGGAGTTGAGGGCGAACGAGCGCATGTCCATGGTGCTCGAGCCGATGACGGCGACATCGTCGTCGATCGAGGGCGAGGAACGTGATGACGTAGTCGATGACCAGCAGCACCGCTCCTGCCACGACGACGATGTTGTGCACGGGTGGCTCCTCGACGGTGGGTTCCGGTCCGTCCCATCGTCGTCCGGGAATGTGACAGGCGTCCTCATCCGCGAGGGGTGAGGACGACCCCTCCGGGGCCCGATAGACCGGGGCGCATGGCGAACCTGCTCCGACGACTCGGGGGGTTCTGCGCACGACGTGCCCTGGTGGTGGTCGGCATCTGGGCCGCCGTCCTGATCGCCGTCGTGGGCGCCGCGTCGACCGTCGGTGCGCAGACGAGCAACGACCTCGCCCTGCCCGGGACGGGCAGCCAGGACGCCAAGGACCTCCTGACCGAGAAGT
>NZ_JAOPXQ010000010.1 GCF_025965075.1 Aeromicrobium sp. | reverse complement strand
GTTCCCGCTCTGCCTGGGATTACGGGCCCCTCGGTGCCGAGTTCAAGGAGAACATCAAGCGCCAGTGGTGGCAGACCATGGTCCGCGGCCGCGAGGACGTCGTCGGGCTCGACTCCGCCGTGATCCTGCCGCGCCAGGTCTGGGAAGCCTCCGGGCACGTCGAGGTCTTCAGCGACCCGCTCGTCGAGTGCCTCTCCTGCCACAAGCGGTACCGCGCGGACCACCTCGAGGAGGAGTACGAGGAGAAGAAGGGCCGCGCTCCGGAGAACGGCCTGAAGGACGTCACCTGCGCCAACTGCGGCACCAAGGGCCAGTGGACCGAGCCGCAGGAATTCTCCGGCCTGCTCAAGACCTTCCTCGGCCCCGTCGCCTCCGAGGAGGGCTTGCACTACCTGCGTCCCGAGACCGCGCAGGGCATCTTCGTGAACTTCAACAACGTGCTGACCACCGCGCGCAAGAAGCCGCCGTTCGGCATCGGCCAGATCGGCAAGAGCTTCCGCAACGAGATCACGCCGGGCAACTTCATCTTCCGCACCCGCGAGTTCGAGCAGATGGAGATGGAGTTCTTCGTCGAGCCGGGCACCGACGAGGAGTGGCACGAGACCTGGATGAAGATCCGGATGGACTGGTACACCGGCCTCGGGATCAACGCCGACAACCTCCGCTTCTTCGAGCACCCCGCCGAGAAGCTGTCGCACTACTCCAAGCGCACCGTCGACATCGAGTACCGCTTCGAGTTCGCCGGGTCGACATGGGGCGAGCTCGAGGGCATCGCCAACCGCACCGACTTCGACCTCAAGACGCACAGCGAGCACTCCGGCAAGGATCTGCAGTACTTCGACCAGGCCAACAACGAGCGCTGGACGCCGTACGTCATCGAGCCCGCGGCCGGCGTCAACCGGTCGATGATGGCGTTCCTGATCGACGCGTACGTCGAGGAGGAGGTCCCCAACGCCAAGGGGGGCACCGACAAGCGCACGGTCCTCAAGCTCGACAAGCGCCTGGCCCCGGTCAAGGCCGCGGTGCTGCCGCTGTCGCGCAACGAGGACCTGTCGCCGAAGGCCCGCGGGCTGGCCGCCGAGCTGCGCCAGTTCTGGAACGTCGACTTCGACGACGCCCAGGCGATCGGCAAGCGCTACCGCCGGCAGGACGAGATCGGCACGCCGTACTGCATCACGGTCGACTTCGAGACGCTCGACGACCAGGCCGTCACGATCCGCGATCGCGACACCATGGCGCAGGAGCGGATCGCGCTGGACCAGGTGACCTCGTGGTTGGCGGCGCGCCTGCCGGGGTGCTGAACCCCTCGTGGTCGACAATCGGCGGGTGAGGACCTCGCGCATCGCCGCAGTCGCCCTGGCCGCCGCGCTCGCGGTCGCCGGGTGCTCGTCGGACTCGCAGGGCGATGCCAAGGCGAGCGACACGCCAGCGGTGCCCAAGGGCTTCGACGTGCCTGACGGGGTGACCTTGACCAAGGGCGGCACGACCCTCGCGACCGGCAAGCCGGGAACCGTGGTCTACGAGGGTGCCTCCAATGCGACCAGCGCCGTCACGGTGACGGTGTCGCGCATCGCCAAGGGGTCGATCAAGGACTTCCGCTTCTTCTCCCTCGATGCCGCCGCGAAGGCCTCGACGCCCTACTACGTGCGCGCGACGATCAAGAACGAGGGCCCGGCGGGCCTCGGCGGGGCGTCCCTGCCGCTCTACGCCCACGACGACGCCAACACCAACATCCCGGCCAACCCGATCGTCGGCGCGTTCAAGCCGTGCCAGCCGTCGAAGCTCCCGTCGAGCTTCCTGCCCGACGCCAGCGCGAAGGTCTGCCTGGTCTACCTCGTCCCCAAGGGGCACAAGCTGGACTCGGTCGTCCTGCAGCCCGGCACGACCGAGGACGCCGTCAGCTGGAAGCCCTGACCCGCTGACCGCGGGATCGTGGGCAGGGTCTGGGAGAATGGGGGCATGCCCACTGCCGCCCTGCCCCGCACCCTGAGGCTCGGCGACCTCGAGGTCCCCAACCCGGTCGTGCTGGCCCCCATGGCCGGCGTCACCAACGCAGCGTTCCGTCAGCTCTGCGCCGAGCAGGGTGCCGGGCTGTACGTCTGCGAGATGATCACGTCGCGGGGCATCGTCGAGGGTGACCGGACGAGCCTGGCGATGCTGACCTTCGCCGCCAACGAGACCTACCGCTCGGTCCAGCTGTACGGCGTCGACCCCGTCACGATCGGGCGGGCCGTGGAGATCCTGTGCGCCGACCATGGCGTCGACCACGTCGACCTCAACTTCGGCTGCCCCGTGCCCAAGGTGACCCGCAAGGGCGGGGGAGCGGCGCTGCCGTGGAAGGACGCCCTCCTGGGCCAGATCCTGGAGTCGGCGGTCGCCGCTGCGGCGCCGTACGGCGTGCCGGTCACGATGAAGACCCGCAAGGGCATCGACGACGACCACCTGACCTATCTCGACGCGGGCCGCATCGCGCAGGACACCGGCTGTGCGGCGATCGCGCTGCACGGACGTACCGCCGTCCAGCACTACTCGGGACGCGCCGACTGGGCCTCGATCGCCGAGCTCAAGTCCGCCGTCGACATCCCCGTGCTCGGCAACGGCGACATCTGGGAGGCCGCCGACGCGGTCCGGATGATCGAGGAGACGGGGTGCGACGGTGTCGTGGTGGGCCGCGGCTGCCTCGGGCGCCCGTGGCTGTTCCGCGATCTCGCGGCCGCGTTCTCCGGCGAGGTCGTCGTCGGGTTGCCGACCCTGGGCGAGGTCGCCGCGGTGATGCGCCGCCACGCGGAGCTGCTCGGCGACATCATGGGGCAGGAGCGGGGCTGCATCGAGTTCCGCAAGCACATCGCGTGGTACCTCAAGGGGTTCGCCGCCGGCAAGGACGTCCGCAGCCGCCTCGGCATGGTGTCGTCCTACGCCGCGCTGGACGACCTGCTGGGCCGTCTGGACCCCAGCGAGCCCTACCCGGTGGCCGAGCTCGGCACGCCCCGCGGCCGCCAGGGCACGCCCAAGCGCGTCTCGGTGCCGGACGGCTGGCTGGACTCGCGCGAGATCACGGCACCGCTGGACCCCCTCGCGGAGGACGGCACGTCGGGCGGATAGCCTCCTGCGCGGTGCCGCTCGGCGCCGTCGTGACGAACCCGAGGATGCCTCATGCCCCTGCCCTGGACCCTGCACGGCGACGGCCGCACGATCACCGACGGTGAGGTCGTGGCCCCCGGTGAGCGGCTGAGCTGGCCCCGCACGATCGGCTTCGGCGCCCAGCACGTCGTCGCGATGTTCGGGGCGACGTTCCTCGTGCCGATCATCACCGGCTTCCCGCCGTCGACCACGATCCTGTTCTCCGGGATCGGCACGCTGTTGTTCCTGGTGCTGACCGCCAACCGGCTGCCCAGCTATCTCGGCTCGTCGTTCGCGTTCCTCGCGCCGATCGCCGCCGCCAAGGCCGGCGGGGACGACATCGGCACGGCGCTGTTCGGCATACTGGCCTGCGGCGTGCTGCTCGCCGTGATCGGCGTCATCGTGATGTGGACCGGGACGGGGTGGATCCAGTCGCTCATGCCGCCGGTCGTGGCCGGCTCGATCGTCGCGCTGATCGGGTTCAACCTGTCGGGCGCGGCGACCACGAACTTCGCCGAGGCGCCGTGGACCGCGTTGATCACCCTGGCGGTCGTGCTCCTGGTAGCCGTGTACGCCCGCGGACTCCTGGCGCGGCTGTCGATCGTCGTCGGCGTCATCGTCGGCTACGGCGTGGCCGCCATGGCCGGTGCGCTGGACTTCTCCGAGGTCGAGAAGGCGGCGTGGGTCGGCCTGCCCGACTTCCAGGCGCCCGACGTCGCGTGGTCGGTGCTGCCGGCGTTCCTGCCCGTCGTCCTGGTCCTGATCGCGGAGAACGTGGGGCACGTGCGCAGCGTGGCCCAGCTCGCCGGGGACGACACGATCAACCGGGCCACCGGTCGCGCCCTGCTGGCCGACGGCCTCGCCACGACGCTGGCCGGTGCGGCCGGGGGATCGGGCACCACGACGTACGGCGAGAACATCGGCGTCATGGCCGCCACCCGTGTCTACTCGACCGCCGCCTACTGGGTCGCCGGCATCATCGCGATCCTGCTGGGGCTCTCGCCCAAGATCGGCGAGGTCATCCGGACCGTGCCCCCGGGTGTGCTCGGCGGCGTGACGGTCGCGCTGTACGGCCTGATCGGGATCATCGGCGTCAAGATCTGGATCGACAACCACGTCGACTTCTCGCTGCCGGTCAACCAGTTCACCGCGGCGGTCGCCCTCGTCATCGGCATCGGCGACCTGACGATCAAGATCGGGGACATGGTGTTCACGGGCATCGCGCTCGGCGCCATCGCGGCGATCGTGGTCTTCCACGTCATGTCAGCGGTGGAGAAGGCCAGGGCGGTCCCGGTTCGCTAGGACCGCGCCGCCCGGGCGCGGGCGAGCTGGGCCACCAGGGCTGCCCTCGCGTCGCGCTCGTCCAGGTGGCGGCCGTCCGCGTCGACGGGGCCCTGTGGCGTGTGGACCTCGATCGTGGCGACCCCACGTCGCCGCTGCAACGGGCCCTGCCGCACCTCCACCGACTGCGTCTTGCGGTGCGGGACGATGCTGGTCGACCGCTCGATCCACCCCTCGCGCGCGACGAACGCGATGTCGTCGGCGGCGATCCAGCGGTAGCGCCAGCCGACCGGTGCGAATGGCCAGGACCGGCTCGGTGCACAGGTCCGCGGCAGGTCGTCGAGCATCACGCCGGGGATCAGCTCGCGGACGATCGCTTCGGCCAGGGCCCGATCGGCGATCGGCAGCAGGGTCGAGGAGGAGGCGGGGCCCTCCTCGGAGCTGTGAGCGGCGTAGCCCGCGACGTCGACCTCCAGGCGCTGCCAGCCGAACCGGCGCCAGACGAACGGCTCCTTGACGGCGATGCCTTGCACCCGGGCGTACGGGATGGTCTGCGAGGTTCGCGAGAACAGCCCACGCTCGATCCGCAGCCCCCGCTCGCCGCGCGACAGGGTGAAGTCCCACTGCTGGAGGATGCGCTTGCCGACGATCTGGACGACCCACGTGCCGACCGCGACGACGCCGCCGAGCAGCACCACGACCTGCTCGAACCAGATCGCGGCCACGACCAGGCCGACGGTCACGGCGGTGGCGAGCACGAAGTCCAGGGACAGCAGCGTGCCGATGATGACGCGGTCCGGCCCGACGATCGTGATGACGCTGCGGTGCTCGGCGACCTCCTCGACCGGCGAGTCGCCGTGGGCGCGGGAGAGCAGGACCCGACGCAGCTCGCGGGTGTCCTCGAGCGACAGGAACCGCAACGAGGTCCGCGAGTCCTTGCCGCCGGCCATCTCGATGCGCAGCTCGGCCAGTCCGAGGAGCCGGGCGACGAACGGCTCGGCGATGTCGACGGACTGGATGCGTTCGTAGGGGATGCGGCGCGAGGACTTCGTGATGACGCCCGAGGTGATGCGCAGCTCCGTGCCGTCGATGACGTAGCGCGTGAAGAGCCAGCCGACGTACCCCGCGCCCATCCCGAGGAGCAGGCCTCCGACGAGCGCGGCGACCAGGCTCAACAGCGGGCTCAGGTCCCCGAAGGCGTCGCCGGTGAAGAGCGAGCCGAGCAGGCCCACGGAGGCCGCGACGGCCCACAGCGCGCCCTGGACGACCGCGGTCAGCGGGTGGGTGCGCAGCCCCACGGCCTCGCCGGGACGGTCAGACCCCGGCGCCATGGGCCTCGCCCAGCTCGGTCAGCCGGTTGCGCAGCCGCGTGGCCTCGTCGGCGCGCAGGCCGGGGATGTCGGCGGCCGTCTCCGTGCTGGCGGTGTGCAGCGTGACGGTCGCGATGCCGAACGCGCGCTCCAGCGGTCCGGCCTGGACGTCGACGAACTGCATGCGGCCGTACGGGATCGCGACGAGTCGCTTGAACATGACGCCGCGCGTCACCAGCAGGTCGTCGTCGTTCTCGGCGTAGCCCCAGCTCCGCTGGTTGCGGCCGGCCCAGGTCCAGCCCCACCCCGCGACGCCGAGCGACACGGCCACGAGCGCCCAACCCACCACGGCGACCCACGTCGTGAGGCCGGGCAGGAGGGCCACCACCAGCCCCGCGACACCGACCATCGCGGCCGGCAGCAGCAGGAGGATGCGACGCACCGTCGCCAGCTGTGGTGCCACGCGGGTCCAGTGCCCCGCGACGGGGTCGAAGAGATCGTCCACGCGGCCACCCTAGACGGGTTGTCGCTGAGTTGACCGTGCATGGCCCGTGGTGGGAGACTGAGAGACGCAGAACGCGTGTTTCTGCCCTTCCCCTCAGCCCTTTCCCGCGGAGAACAGACATGGCCAAAGCACTCGTCGGACACCTCGGTGGACCCACCCACGACCAGCTTCGGGAGGCCGCCGCGCTGCACCGTCGCATCGCCGACCTCGAGGACGAGGTCCTGCGCCTCAAGATCGAGAACGACGGCCTCCTCACGACCCTGCGCGAGCGGGTCGACCTGGTGACCGCCGGCGACCTCGCCGAGCCTGTCGCACACTGAAGTTCCAGCGGACTAGGGTGGCTCGCAACCACCGCACGTCGTAGGAGTCCGCGTTGTACCTCAAGAGCCTCACTCTCCGTGGGTTCAAGTCGTTCGCCTCCTCGACGACCCTCCAGCTCGAGCCCGGGATCACGTGCGTCGTGGGGCCCAACGGCTCCGGCAAGTCCAATGTCGTCGACGCCCTCTCGTGGGTCATGGGCGAGCAGGGCGCCAAGTCGCTGCGCGGCGGCAAGATGGAGGACGTCATCTTCGCCGGCACCTCGGGGCGTCCGCCGCTCGGGCGGGCCGAGGTCGTCCTCACGATCGACAACTCCGACGGCGCCCTGCCGATCGAGTACTCCGAGGTCACGATCTCGCGCACGATGTTCCGCAACGGCGGCTCGGAGTACGCGATCAACGGCAGCACGTGCCGCCTGCTCGACGTCCAGGAGCTGCTGAGCGACTCGGGCATCGGCCGCGAGATGCACGTCATCGTCGGTCAGGGCCAGCTCGACAGCGTCCTGCGCGCGACGCCTGAGGAGCGGCGCGGCTTCATCGAGGAGGCCGCGGGGGTCCTCAAGCACCGCAAGCGCAAGGAGAAGGCGCTCCGCAAGCTGGACGCGACGCAGGGCAACCTGACCCGGCTCAACGACGTCCTGACCGAGCTGCGTCGCCAGCTCAAGCCGCTGGGACGCCAGGCCGAGGTCGCCCGCCGGGCCGCCGTGATCCAGGCCGAGGTCCGCGACGCCCGGGCCCGCATCCTGGCCGACGACATCGTCTCGGCCCGCACCGTGATCGCCGAGGAGCTCGCCGACGAGACGGCGCTGCAGGAGAAACGGCAGTCCGTCGAGCAGGCCGTCGCCGCGGCACGGGAGGCCGAGACCGAGCTCGAGGACCGGCTGCGCGAGGACTCGCCGCGGCTGTCCGCCGCCCAGGAGACGTGGTACAGCCTGTCGGGGCTGCGCGAGCGCCTGCGAGGCACGGCGGGCCTGGCCAACGAGCGCGTACGTCTCGCGGCCGTCGAGGCCGAGGACAGGCGGGTCGGCCGGGAGCCCGAGGAGCTCGAGGCGGAGGCGCGCAAGGCGCAGGAGCAGCACAGCGCGCTCAGCGCCGGGGTCGAGCAGGCCACCGAGGCGCTCGAGGCGGTCATCGCTGACCGCCACGAGGCCGAGCAGGCCTACGCCGCCGAGGAGCGGCGGGTCGCCGGCCTGCTGCGTGCCGCGGCCGACCAGCGTGAGGGGCTGGCCCGCCTGCACGGGCAGGTCAACGCGCTCAAGAGCCGGGCCACCGCCGCGGGCGAGGAGATCGGCCGGCTGACCGAGGCCCGCGACGAGGCCGAACGACGTGCGGTCGAGGCCCAGCGCCAGTTCACGTCACTCGAGAACGAGATCGCGGGCCTCAACGCCGGCGAGTCCGGCCTCGACGAGGAGCTCGAGGCCGCGGAGAGCCAGCTCGACGCCGCGACCGCCGTGCTCACGTCACTCAGCACGCAGGCGCAGGACGCCGAGCGCCAGCAGGCCGCGCTGACGGCCCGCAAGGAGGCCCTCGAGCTCGGCCTGGCCCGCAAGGACGGCGCCGGGGCGCTGCTGGCCGCGACCGACGAGATCAGCGGCCTGCTCGGATCCGTCGCCGCACTGCTGACGGTCCGTGGTGGGTTCGAGACCGCGATCGCCGCAGCGCTGGGCTCGGCGGCCGACGCCGTCGCGGTCGATCACCTCGACACCGCGGTCTCGGCGATGCAGAAGCTCAAGTCCGAGGACCTCGGCCGTGCCGGGATGTTGCTCGGCGGGGGAGAGGTCGACGACTCGACGTGGCCCGGGTTGCCGGACCTCGCGACGTACGCGATCGACGTCGTCGAGGGACCCGCACCGTTGCAGGGCGCGCTGCGCCGGCTGCTGTTCAAGGTCGCCGTCGTCGACGGGCTCGAGCACGCGCAGGAGGTCATCCGGCACGCGCCCGACGTCACCGCGGTGACCCGGGACGGCGACCTCCTGGGGGCGCACTTCGCCGCCGGCGGGTCCTCCTCCAAGCAGAGCCTGATCGAGGTCCAGGCCGCCATCGCGCAGGCAGACGCCGATCTGACCGCGGCGGTCCACACGCTCGAGCGGCTGACCTTCGAGCGGGAGACCGGACAGACGGCCCGCGCCGCCGCCCAGGAGCGCGTCGACACCGCGCTGGCCCACCTGCACGAGTCCGACGCCACGATGGCCGCCGTCGCCGAGAACCTCGGCCACCTCGGCGCGACCTCCCGGGCCGCCCGGGGCGAGGCCGACCGGCTGTCGACCGCGATCGCGACGGCGCAGGAGGCCCAGGCCGGCGACCTCTCGGGCCTGGCCGAGCTCGAGGAGCGGCTGTCGCAGGCCGAGGCGGCTCCCGAGGAGGAGCCCGACACGGCACTGCTCGAGGAGCTCGCCGAGACCGCGTCGGCCCGCCGCAAGGCCGAGACCGAGGCTCGGCTCGCGCTGCGCACCAACGAGGAGCGGGCCCGGGCGCTGGCCGGCCAGGTCACGGCCCTGTTCGAGGCGGCGAAGGCCGAGCGTGAGGCCCGGCTCAAGGCCGCCGAGCGGCGGGAGCGTCAGCTGCGCGAGGCCGAGACCGCCCGTGCGGTCATCGCCGCGAGCGACCAGGTGCTGGCCCGGCTCGAGCTGTCGATCGCCGAGGCGTCCACGCTCCGCACCGAGATCGAGGCGTCCCGCACGGGGCGCGAGGAGACGCTGCGCTCGGTGCGCGGTCAGCTCCGCGAGCTCAGCACGCAGCTCGACGGCCTGACCGACACGGTCCACAAGGACCAGATGGCCCGCGCCGAGCTGCGCCTGCGGCTGGAGGGCCTCGAGACGCGCGCGCTCGAGGAGCTCGGCCTGGAGGTCGAGACGCTCGTCGCCGACTACGGGCCCGATCAGCTCGTCCCCCCGATCACGGTCGAGGGTGAGGACGACTCGCTGCCGGCCGAGCCGATCCCGTACGAGCGCGAGGCTCAGGTCAAGCGGCTGCGCGGCGCCGAGCGGTCGATGGCGATGCTGGGCAAGGTCAACCCGCTGGCGCTCGAGGAGTTCACGGCGCTGGAGGAGCGGCACCAGTTCCTGTCCGAGCAGCTCGACGACCTGCGCAAGACCCGCCAGGACCTGCTCGAGATCGTCGAGGAGGTCGACGCCAAGGTCGAGCAGGTCTTCACCGAGGCCTGGTACGACGTGGAGGACGCGTTCCAGCACGTCTTCAGCCGGCTGTTCCCGGGCGGCGAGGGCGCCCTGGTGCTGACCGACCCGCAGAACATGCTCACGACCGGCATCGACGTCGAGGCGCGGCCGGCCGGCAAGAAGGTCAAGCGCCTGTCGCTGCTGTCCGGCGGGGAGCGGTCGCTCGTGGCCGTGGCGTTCCTGGTGGCTCTGTTCAAGGCCCGTCCGAGCCCGTTCTACATCCTGGACGAGGTCGAAGCGGCGCTCGACGACGCCAACCTCGGCCGTCTGCTGGAGCTCTACGAAGAGCTGCGGGCCAACTCCCAGCTCATCGTCATCACGCACCAGAAGCGCACGATGGAGGTCGCCGACGCGCTCTACGGCGTCTCGATGCGTGGCGACGGCGTCTCGGCGGTCATCAGCCAGCGGCTGAGGGAAGAGGAGTCGGCGTGACCGGACCACGGCTTCGTCGTGAGTTCGGGACGCTGCGGACCATCACGACCCGCTGGTCGGACGAGGACGTCTACGGTCACGTCAACAACGTCGTCTACTACTCCTACTTCGACACCGCGGTCAACGGCTTCCTGATCGAGGCGACCGGCACGGACATCCGCCGGCTCCCCGCCGTGGGGCTCGTCGCCGAGACGCAGTGCCACTTCCAGCGCGAGCTGGGCTTCCCGGAC
>NZ_JAOPXQ010000210.1 GCF_025965075.1 Aeromicrobium sp. | reverse complement strand
GCGGCTACCGCGCCCGGGTCGCCCAGCTGATCTCCCAGGGCTGGTCGTTCGCGATCGTCGAGGACGGGCAGGTCGTCTTCAAGGCCGAGGTGGGGGCCGCCACGGCCCAGGCCTGCCAGCTGCAGGGCGTCTACGTCCACCCGGACCTGCGCGGGCACGGCATCGCCGCGCCCGCTCTCGCCGCCGTGGTGCAGCAGGCACGCGCGACGGTTGCGCCGGTCGTCACGTTGTACGTCAACGACCACAACACCGCGGCCCGTCGGGCGTACGAGCGCGTCGGCTTCGAGCAGACCGCGACCTTCGCTTCGATCCTGCTCTGAGGCTCGTCGCGCCCACCCCGGTCATCGCCGCTACGCTCGCCCCATGAGCCGCGACGTCACGATCATGGCGGGTGCCTTCGCAGCGATGGGTGTGTTGCACTTCGTGGCCCCCAAGCCCTTCGAGGCGATCGTTCCCAAGCCCCTGCCGCGCAAACGGGAGCTCGTCCACGCCTCGGGCGTGGCCGAGCTCGCGGTAGCCGCACTGTTGGCGCGGCCGCAGACCAGCCGCGTCGGGGGAGCGCTGGCTGTCGCTCTGCTCGCCGCGGTGTTTCCGGCCAACGTGCAGATGACCGTGAGCGCCATGCAGGACCCGCGCAAGCCCTGGTGGTTCAAGGCCGGCACCGTCGCGCGCCTCCCGCTACAGGTGCCGATGATCCGGATCGCGCTGAAGGCGACGCGTTCCTGACCCCTGCCTTGAAGGGTCCCAGCAGGCCGAGGGACGGGCACCGCCCGTCACTGTGGTCGCAGGGCCATCCAGATGGCGACAGCATCGGTGTCGCTGGTGTTGCGCCACAGGTGAGGCTGGTGAGTCCGGAAATGCAGCGAGTCCCCTTGCCGCAGGACGTACTCGGACTTGCCGACGGTGAAGTTCAGCTGACCCGAGAGCATGTACACCAGCTCCTCGCCCGCATGTTGCATGGGCTTGGCTCCGCTGTGCGCGCCGGGTATCACGGTCGCGGTCGCGGCGGCGACCAGGAATTCCCCGTATGGCCCGCTGATGCCGGCGAGGTCGATGCCGGCATGCGATGTGTAGATCGGTTTGTTGGCCCCGGCTGGGGTGAAAACAGTCTGGACGTCGTCGTCATCGCCTTCCTCGACGAAGTACGCGACAGGACGGTTCAGCGCGGCAGCGATCTTGAGCAGCGTCGTGATCGTCGGCACCATGCCGCTCTGCTCGATCTTGTGAATCGCCGCGGCTGACACGTCGGAACGCTCGGCCAGGGCCTGGAGGGAATAGCCGTACTGGACGCGCAGGTCCTTGACCTTGGGTCCGATGCCCGACACGACCTTGGAGAGCTTGCTATTCACGCAGTTCCTCCATGACGGGGACCGCTCCGACGATCGGTGAGAAACATTGTGAATACACCTTGACTCGACGGTTGACCGGCGTCAAGTATGTTGAATGAAATATCGCGGATGCTGAATATGACGGACCCCTTCTGAGGAGATCGAACGTAAACATGGCAAATCGGATCATAGTGGTTGGCGGAGGCGCAGCAGGTTTTGGCGCTGCAGGAGCGGCACTGGGTAGTGATCCGGGGGCGAAGGTTACGGTCTACACCTCGTTCGAGGACGCGGCATACAGCCCTTGCGGAATTCCCTACGTGCACGGCAAGGAGATCCCGGCATTCGAGGACCTCTTCCTGGCGACCAAGCAGCACTATGTTGATCAGGGGATGGACGTCCGCTATGAGACGACCGTGGCAAGCATCGACGTCAACGCCAAGACGGTCACGCTCGAGGACGGAACGGTCGACCGGTACGACAAGCTGATCCTCGCGACGGGCTTCAACTACGCCGACCCGGGCGTGCCGGGCACGGATCTGAGCGGGCTTTACTACGTCAAGAACATCCGCCAGGCGATGGAGTGGGACAAGGTACTCGACACCGTCAAGAGTGCGGTCGTGTGCGAGTCCACGCCGCTCGGCCTGGAGATGGTGACGGCCCTCGCGCACCGCGGGATCAAGACGCACCTGGTCGATCCGGCTCCTTGGGCGATGTCGATGGCCACGGATCCCGACATCATCAAGCCGGTCGAGGACTCGTGGATCGAGATGGGTGCCGAGCTGCACTTCAACACGACCCTCAAGGGCTTTGTCGGAGACGGCAAGCTCCGAGCCGTCGCCACCTCAGCGGGCGAGATCGAGGCCGACCTGGCCGTGGTCGCCACCGAGAAGACCGCGAACACGGCGCTTGCCTCGGCCGCGGGCATCAAGCTCGGGATGTCCGGCGGCATCATCGTCGACTCTCACCTGCGTACCTCGGCCCCGGACGTCTTCGCGGCAGGAGACTGCATCGAGGCGGTGCACGGCGTCTCCAAGGTCCCGATCCAGGGCCTTTCGGGTGCCCACGCGTACGCCCAGGGCAAGGCCGCGGGCACCAACGCCGGCGGCGGTGATCGTGAGTACCGCGCCGTCTACGTCCCGTGGGGAATGGTCGCGGGCAAGTGGATGATCGGCGGTGTCTCGTTCAGCGAGACCCTGGCGACGGCCCTCGGCATGGACTTCGTGGTGGGCAACGGCCAGGGCATCTCCCGCGCCCGCTACTACCCGGGCGTCAAGCCGGTCAAGGTCAAGCTGCTGGCCGAGCCCAAGGACCTGCGGCTCATCGGCGCCCAGATGGTTGGCGGCGAGGGCATCAAGGAGCGGGCCGACTTCCTGGCGATGGCGGTGCGCAAGGGCATCACGCTGCACGACCTGGCCTCGATGGAGAACGTCTACAGCCCGCCGATCGGGGCACTCGCCGAGCCGATCGCGACGGCGGCCCAAGACGGTCTCAACAACGCGGGGGCCTGAGGTGTCCGGCTTCTTCCGCTGGGTGCGCAGCACCTCTGAGCACTACCTGATGATCGACGCCCAGGACAAGGTGGCCAAACGGCTGGGCACGCCCAGGCCGTCGGCGCCCCGCGGTGCCGCGATCTTCTGGCGCCGGGTCTACGTTCCGATGTTCTACGTCCTTCCGGCTGCACTGCGGGACCGCATCATCGCCTCCATGCCGGGAAGTCACCGGAATCAGTGGCCTGTGGAGCCCGAGCTCAAGGGCCCCGCGGTCTGATCCCCACATTCGTACGCTCCCATCTTCACCCACCAAGGAGAACAGCATGACCAGTCAGACCAACACCATCCCGCAGGTACAAGACGGCGATGTCCTCTACGACACGTCGGAGAAGATCTTCCCCGACATCCAGGCCGAGGAGGGACAGAAGGCGACCGTCTTCATCCACTCCGTGCCCTTCGAGGGCTCGGTGGCGCTGGTCAACCTGCTGACCTCGACCCGTCTGCAGCGCAAGGGTTTCAAGCTCACGATCGTGTTGTACGGCCCGGCCGTCCTGCTGGCATCGAACACCCGCGGTTACCCGGCGGTGGGCAGCGAGGGCTTCCCCGGAAACCTCGCGGTCAACAAGCAGCTCAAGATCCTGATGGAGGAAGGCGCAACGATCTACGCCTGCCGCTTCGCGATGGGCGCGCTGTACGGATTCCGTGAGGACGACCTGATCCCCGGCATCAAGGCCTTCAACCCGCTCGATGTGCTCGACTCCGCGCTCACGGCGTGGAAAGAGGGACACTTCCAGCTCAACACCTGGACCGTGTGATGGCCGACCTGAAGCCGAAGCATCACTCCGATGCGCATCGGCACCTCGGTGTGCTGCCGGCGTTCCCGTTCTACGGTGGTCCTCCGGTCAATCCGGACACCACTGCGCGGGCCACGATCGCCGAGCTCATCGCGGACCTGGATGCGGAGGGCACAGAGCGCGCTCTGGTCATCCCCAACTACGGGGTCCCGGACCCGAGCCACTCGTTCGCCCTGAACGAGTTGGTGGTGGAGGCCGCGTCCAAGCACGAGCGTCTCAGCGCGGCACTGTGGGCGTCACCACGTCCCCAGGACGCCGAGCTCACCGAAAAGGCTCTGTCGCTCGCCGGCGAGACCGGCGTCAAGGCGCTGAAGATCAGCTTCCTGTTGGGTGGAGCCGTCGATGATCCTGAGTCGATGGCCCAGCTGGACAAGATCTTCGCCGCGGCGAAGGCCCATGACCTGATCGTCCACGTCCACACCTCACCCGGTGCGGCGTCGGACATCGACAAGGTTGGCCAGCTGGTGGACAGGTACGCCGACGAGACCCCCATCCACCTCGTGCACTTCGGTGGTGGCATGAGCGGACACATCAAGCTCATCGGCGGACGGTTCTTCGACTGGATCGAGTCGGGCAAGAAGGTCTACACCGACCTGACGTGGGCCATCGGGTTCGCGCCGCACTGGCTCGCCAAGGAGATCAACACCCGAGGAATCGGTGGCGACCGCATCCTGTTCGCCACGGATCAGCCGTGGGGAGACTTCGAGGGTGAGTTCTACCGTATGATCGCCGCCACGGGAGACTCCGAGCTGTCGAACATGATCTTCACCGACAACTTCGAGCGACTCTACGGCTGAGCGCGCGCAGAATTCAGGAGCACCGCGTCCCGCACGCGAGGTCGCGGTGCTCCTGATTGTCTTGTTCCACACATCGCACAGGAGGACATGGCGTGAGCAGGACCGGAGACTCCGGCGAGGTCGTCGCCCGCTGGGACGGCGACTGGCGAGCGACCGTGACGGCGGGTCCGTTCACCTTCCACGTCGACGAGCCGGAGGCTGACGGCGGGACGTTCACCGGCCCGATGCCCACTGAGTACTTCCTGGCGTCTGTGGCCTCGTGCTACGCGCTGGCGATCGCCTGGGCGGCACGGCGGCAGGGCGTCGATCTGCCAGATCTCGCGGTAGGGGCGATTGGGGAGTACGAAGGACCGCGCTATTCCGGCATCCGGCTCAAGATCACCAGCGGGCTGCCGCCCGCAGAGCTCGAGCCGCTTCTGAAGGCTGCCTCACGGGTCTGCTACGTCTCGAACACCCTCGCCCAGCCCCCGACGATCGACATCAGCGTCGTCGAGGGCTGAGCAAGGTCGTCCATCGGTCAGCGGGCGGACAGTCGCGCGTCGAGCTCGAGAAGTGCCTTGACGAAGACCTTGATGGGCGCTTCGGCGACGCCGGCGCCGATCTGGCCGCTGCCGTCGGCGTTGTGCAGGATGCCCGTCGTGACCTGCGGTGTGATGCCCAGCTCGACGACCTTGCGCACATCGACGCCTACCGGCGACCCCTTCTGGCCCCAGACGGGCAGGGTGAACCTGGACGAACGCCCGACCGAGACCTCGTCCAGTGCCTCGGTGAGCTCTGCAGCGTGCGCCATCGTGCCGCCGACGACCTGTGCCACGGCGGGGGAGTTGGCGGCCGTGGCGCCACCGAGACCGATCAGCTCGAGCACGGCGCTGTCGCCGATGTCACGAGCCGCCACGGACTCGTCGCGTCCGGGCTGATAGAGCGCCCGCCCGACCATGGGGGACTGCACGATGTGCCACGGCGAGCCGGGGCCGCCGAGCCATGCGGCGAAGTCCGTCCCGTTCCGCGACAGTCCTGTCACGATCGACGAGTCGGGCACCTGCGCGGCCCAAGTGGTCAGGGAGCGGGCTGCTGCCATGGCCAGGCTGAGGAACAGCAGGTGGTTGCCCGACAGGTAGTCAGCCACCTCCACACGTCGTGGGTTCTCGCCGCCGACCAGTGAGCCCAGCAGGTTCTTGAGCAGCAGGTTGGTGGCGGCCTGTGTACGGATGTGGACATCGTCGCCCATCGCCACGGCCTGGGCGGCCAGAGACATGACGTCAATGGGTCCGTATGCCGTGAGCGCCTCGCTGAGCACCGGTCCGGCAGCCTCTCGCAGCAGCACGAGCCGCTCGATGGCGCCGGCGCTGTCCTTGCCGAACCAGGCGACGTCTCCCGAGCCCTGGCCCAGCGGCGCGTACGTGCGGATGTCGGCCTCAGCAAGCTCGACCTCCCACACAGGTGTGAGAGGACCCATGGCCGTGGCCATGGGCACGACGACACCATGGACATTCGCCGACTCCAGCCGGACCGTGCCATCGGCCAACAAGACGTCGGCGCTCGCCGGAGTGTCCGCCCAGCCCTCGGCGACGACGGCCGCACGCATGGAACGCCGCAGCGGGTCAGGAACGCGCTCGATCTCGATGGGCGGCCCGCAATGCAGGATGACCTGGCCCTCTGCCAGGACGGGGATGACGTCGCGAGCCGTTCGCACACCGATCAGCTGAGGAGCCCCGCGGTCGAGGCGCTTGAAGACCTCGGCGTTGGCTGCGTCGATCACGGCGGCGTGCGGGCCGTACAAGCGCCGTAGGGCGGCGACGACCTCGGGCTCGCCGCCACCGGGAATGCGCCAGTCGACCTGACTGATGGGACGGTCCTGCGCGGCGATCGCTTCTCCGAACAGCGGGAGCCCGACGTTGACGACGCCGACCTCTCCGGGAAGCTCGACGGGGATGAACGTGTCGGTCATGGTCATGACGTACTTTCTCCTTCGATCAGGGCTGCTGCTGCAGTCAAAAGGGCGGTTTCTGCGTTTTCGATGGCAGCACGACGGGCCTGCGCGTCGAGCACGAGCTGCTGGGCTGCTGCTTGACAGTCCTTGACCATCTGGGCGACGACTGCGGGTGCGGCACCGCCGGTGAGGGTGCGGGTCGCGACGATGTGGCGGGGATCGAGGACCTCGGTGAGGTCGTGGCCTTCCAGTCCCAGCGAGATGCCGGCGTACTGCTGGGCCGCGGTCTCGAGGCGGTCGACGGTGAGGTCGATGCCGCGCAGGCCTAGCCGGCTGGCGTCACGCACGGCGATCCCGACGATCTGGTAGGACGTGCGGTAGTCCAGCCCGCAGGTCTGCATGACGAACTCGGCCAGGTCGGTCGCCTGGCTGAAGCCCGACTCGAGGGCCGCCCACATGCGGTCCGCGTTGACCGACAGCGTGCGGACGACTCCCGTCGTCAGCCGCGTGGTCGTGATGGCCAGCTCGACCGCGCGGGGAATCTCGCCGTAGGCGTAGATCAGGTTGTCGCTGCGTGCTGACGGGCTCTTGCTCACGGCCAGGAAGCCGGTCAGCCGACCGATCAACGTGCCCGACGCTCCGCGGATGATCGACAGCGCGTAGGGATTTCGCTTCTGCGGCATGAGGACGCTGGACCTGCTGAAACCATCGGCCACCGTGACGTAGTCGAACTCGTTGCTCGCCCAGATCTCGAGGTCCTCCGCGAGCTTGTTCTGCGTCGTCAGCAGGCTCGAGGCGTTGGACAGGACCGAGACAAGTCCATCGACCTGCCACATCGCATCGCGAGTGTGCTCGATGAAGCCGTCGAACCCGAGCAGATCGGCCACTCTGTTGCGGTCATCCAGCAGGCGGCTGCCGTTGACACATCCAGCACCGCCGGGGCTCGTGTTGACCCAGTCCAGGGACTCCACGAGGCGTTTGGCATCGCGCAGGACCGGATAGGCGAAGCTGGTCAGGTAGTGACCGAATGTCGACGGTTGGGCATGTTGCAGGTAGGTCTGGTCCGGCAGCCAGGTCGTGGTGTGTTCCCCAGCGACGTTCGCGATCGCCTCGGCGAGCTCGGCCGCTGCCTCGATCAGGTCGACCAACGCGCTGCGCACGTGCAGGCGGAGCGAGATCCGCACGGCTTCACGCCGTGGGCGTCCCGCGTGGAGCCAGCCGGCGTCATCGCCGATCTGATCACTGAAGTGCTTCTCGCGCGAGTTGTACGGCTCGCCGAACGCGGGGTCGTAGGGGAAGTCGTCCGACGGGGTGTCCACGGCGACCAGAAGCACCCGGAGGAGGCGCCGGGCCGACGTTGACGGGATGACACCGCGTTCGTGCAGGTCGATCACGTGTGCCAGGTCGGCCAGGTTCAGACCTGCGTGCAGAAGCGGGGCGTCGGCGTTCTCCAGTGCGAACCCACTGTCGATGAGCTCCGGCGCAGGTCCGCCGGTGGGTGGTCCGTGCCGATCGAGACCAGAATGCCGGTGGCCGGCTGTCGAGGGCAGATTGTCAGGGTTCACGGTGCTCCCATTCGGCGACGGCGTCGAGCAGGCCGCCGGTGTGCCAGAAGATGGTGGTCAGGTCGGGGTCGTCACGACGGTCACCCAGGATCTGGGGAACGGCGCCGAGGGCCTTGGCGGAGTAGACGGGGTCGAGCACGAGGCCTGAGGCGCGCAGCGCGAGCTCGGCGGCCCGGGCGCCCTCAGTCGAGGCGACCCCGTGGCCGGGACCACGCGCGTCGACCAGGTCGACATCGGCGGTGCTGGGTGCAGGTGTGCCGAGCAGTGCTGCGGTGCCGATCGACAACGCGTGGACTCGGGCAGCGGTCTCGGTCGGCGCGCGGCTCACCGAGGCGCCCGTCACGTGCCACGGGCGACCGAGCGCCACGGTGCCCGAGACGAGGCCGGCCAAGGTGCCGCCAGATCCCGTACCGACCACGACCTCGACCTCGCCGGCGACGCGGTCGCTCAGCTGGGCCGCGAGCTCGAGCGCAGCGTGATGAAATCCCGTGGCGCCCAGCGAGGTGGCCCCGCCGCGCGGACACTCGTACGGACGTTGCCCCTGCGTACGCAGGGTGTCGGCCACCTCGACGATCCCGACGTCGACAGACTTCCGGTCCGGATCACCGGTCCACACGACCGAGGCGCCCCAGGCGAGCGCGGCGGCAAGGTTCGGATGGCGACTGGGGTCGCCCGCCAGCACGAGGGTGCAGTCCATACCTGCCCATGCCGCAGCGGCGGTGGCAGCCTGGCAGAAGTTCGATCCTGCAGTCCCGCCGGTCACGAGCACTGTGGAGCCCGCAGCCCGGGCGGCCGCGATGATCGGCTCGAGGGGGCGCGCCTTGTTGCCGCCGACTGCGAAACCGGTGAGGTCGTCGCGCTTGACCAACAGTGTTCCGCGCAGCCCCAGCAGGTCGGCGAGTCGCGGCGTCTCCGTCACCGGGGTCGGGAGCACTGCGAGCGAGTCGCGTACGGGTGCCTCCGAGGACGTCACAGCCACGACTCGGCCTCCCGGGTGCGCGCGGCACGGGCCCTGGCGACGACGAGGTCGACCATGGCCGCTGAGGATCCGGGGTCGTCGGGATTCTGCGTCCCGCCGAGCAGCGCCCGGACGTTGGCCTCCATGCGATCGACGTGGACCTCCAGCCCTTCGACCAAAGTGATGGCGATCGACAGGGCCGTCCCGGTCAGCAGGCAGACCTCCGGGAACGCCACCCACTCGGCCTTCCACGCACGACCGTCGCGTTCGTGCTGGCTGACGACCGACTCGGCGAGGACGCCGGTGTTGGCCCGCACCAGCCGGGCAAGGGTGTCCAGGTGCTCGCTGCCCTCGGGATTGCGCTTGTGGTGCATCGTGATGCTGCCCACCACCGGTGCCGGCCGCGGTTCACCGAGCTCGCCGATCTCCGGGCGTTGCAGCTCGTAGACCTCGTTGCCGATCCGGGCGAGGGTGCCGGCGATGCCGTTGAGCACCCCGGCGAACTCGGCGATGCGGTCGCGTGAGCTGAGCCACGACATGACCGGGTCGGAGAGCCCCAGCTCGGCGCTGAATCGACGCCGGACGGCCAGTCCCCGATCGCCGTACGCGACGAGGGTTCCCACTCCGCCGCCGAGCTGGGCCACCAGCCACCGCGGCGCGCCCTCGCGAAGCCGGTCCAGATGCCGACGGACCTCGTCTGCCCAGGAGGCGACCTTCCAGCCGAACGTCGTGGGGGCGCCGGGTTGACCGTGGGTACGCCCGCAGATCAACGTGTCGCGGTGCTCGACCGCGAGGCCCAGCAGCGCCTCCTCGAGCCGGCGAAGATCTCGCCAGGCGACCCCGCCCACGGTACGCACTGCCAGCGCGGTCCACGTGTCGGTGACGTCCTGGACGGTCGCGCCGACGTAGACGTGTTCCCGGGCGGAGTCCGGCAGGCAACGACGCAGCTCCTGGATCAACCCGAGCGTCGAGTGGCCGGTCTCTCGGGTGCCTTGAGCGATCCGGTCGAGGTCGAGTCGATCGGCCAGCGTCGGGTCGCCGATGGCAGCGGCCGCCGGGCGCGGCACGAGGCCCTCGGCTGCCTGGGCGCTGGCGAGTGCGGCGAGGATCCGCACCCACCCGGCGATGCGCTGGCGCTCCTCGAAGACGTCACGGATCTCGGTCGTACCCCACAGGTGCGAGTACGAGCGCGAGTCACTGATGCGGGCGCTCACGGCGTGCCGTCGGCATCGGTCTGCAGCTCTCCGGCAAGTTCGGATGCCGTAGCAAGTCCCTGGGACACCAGCGAGAATGACGCGCCCCACGGCACCACGACGGTGTCCCCGCGGGTCTCGATGTGTTCCTCCAGCAGGCAGCACTTGGTGAGCCTGGCCTCTCCGGGCGGCAGCGGCAGGGACCGTGCGAGCGCGGCCGGGCAGATGTCGATTTGTTGCAGGTGGGGGGCGATGTCGGGGTAGAAGTGGTCGTGGATCGCTCGGGAACGGGCGCAGCCCAGCAGCACCCAGTCGGCCGGGGGCGGGACCTCGTCGAGATAGGAGATGCCGGCGTCCCCGACCGTGATCCCTCCTCCTCTGCATGGCAGGAGGTAGTGGTCGGAAGGGACCGTGGCGGCCAGCTCCTCGAGATCCACAACCTGCGGCACGCACTCGGTGGGCGGCAGATCCTCTGCCGTGTCCAGGAGACGAGCGACCTGGTCGTAGAGCTTGGCCGGGTGCGGGGGAGCGACGTCGAGCACATGGACGCGCCGCACGTCGGAGTCGAGGACGAAGTTGACGTGCTCATACCGGCCGCGCACGACGACACCGCGCTTGACCTGGCCCAGCTCGGCGGCGACGCGGGCGAGCTGGCTCGGCACGGCGGTGTCGATGTCCGGGCGCTCCACCAGGATGGTCTCGTCGGGCCCGGCGAGCATCTGCACGTCGATGACGTCGCAGAACAGGTCCTTGTCGTCGGCCTTGGTCACCTCGAGGATGGCGGTCTGCCCGTCGTGGCGCGCCACGACGAAACGGGTCCGGCGATAGACCTGCCTCGACAGCAGCAGCGCGCGCAGCCCCGCTTCCTCCAGCTCGATGTCGACGTCGGTGAAGGCGACGGTCCGGTACTGATGCGGGATCACGGGCGCTCCTCGTTTCCGATCGTGTCCGAGCGGAGCCCGAGTCGCAGCGCCTCGACGGACAACGCCTCGAACGGGTTGATGTTGCCGAGGTTCACGTTGGCTCCGAAGCGGCGGATGAGCCAGGCTTGCTGTGACTTCAGCGGCGCCTCGAACAGAAGTCGCTCGAGCCCGACCCGCTCGACGAGCGTGTCGACGATCTCGGTGCGGACGCTGCCGTCGGACTCGAACATCCCGACCGTGCCACTGTCGCGGCCCTCGGTCACGACCCAGGTGGCCCCGGCCGCGATGTCAGCCGCCGCGTCATCGGCCCACTGATCGGCCGACACGGCGACCTGCGGATCCTTGGTCCCGACCTCGGCCAGCACCACGAATCGTTCCGCTGCCTCGGCGATGATCGCGCTCTTGACGTCGCGCGGCATCGTCACCGAGCCGCACGAGACCTCGATGCAGTCGAAGCCCGAGGCCTGCGCCCAGTCCATGAAAGGGGCCGTGGCGCCCTGCAGCCAGGAGATCTCCAACAGGGTTCCCCCGGTGCACGCGCGCACCCCATGGGCCGAGAGCAGGTCGAGCTTGTCATGCAGTGCCGGATCGAGGTAGGCGGTGCCCCACCCGAACTTCCACACGTCGACAGCGGCGCCGGCACTCTCGAGCCGATGCTGGGTCTCGACAAGTGACAACCCGTTGTCGAGGACGTGCGAGATGCCGTCCATCCGGGGGCGGGGGGTCCTGACCGGCAGGGTCAGGAAGCTCGGGCGTGGTCGAGGGACCGACTGGTGTTCACCATCGTGAACGACAGGTCTGGTCATGGGTGTGTCGTCCATCCTGGCTGGTCCGGTGGGCCATCGCCCGATGGCTGGCGTTCCAGGCGCGTGATCGACTCCCGGGTGAGATCGAAGACGACGGCTGATTCGGAGTCGTCTCGCAGCCGCACCTCGCCGGAAGCGTCCAGCGTTCCGAGCGCTTGCGCGGTCAGCCCCCGTCGCGTGAAGGCGCCGACGCAGTCGTCGACCCTGTCCGCCGGAGCAGTCAGCAGGAACGCGAAGGTCGGGAAGCAGCTGAGCCAGTCACCCATCTCGACACCCTGAGGGACTGGGATCGCGTCGAGATCGATCTCGACACCGAGCTGGTTGGCCTCGAGCAGCATCGCCAGTGAACCGATCATCCCGGCCATGCTGACGTCCTTGGCCGCAACGGCAGCGCCGGTCGCGGCCACTTCGGCGAAGATCCGCACGTCGTCTCCCAGGCGGTCGGTCCGTTCGTGGATGGAGCGGAAGAACAAGAAGTCCTCGCGCATGTCGCCCTCCAGGCAGCACGCCAGCACCAGCACCTGCCCGGCCGCGGCGTGGTTCGCCGACAGCACCGCCTCGGCGCGGCCGAGGCCGAATGCGGACAACGCCGGCGGGCCGTCACTCTCGGTGAGATGCCCTCCTACGACCGGGACCCCGTACGCCTGGCTCGCCCACCGAAGGCCCTCCAGGACCTGGCGGGTGACGGCAGTCGGTCCGACCACGGTGTCCACGATGGCCAGGGGGACGGCACCCATCGCGGCCAGGTCGTTGACGTTGGCCACGATCGCACCGATGCCCGCTCCGTAGGGATCGCCCTCCACGAACGCCGACAGCATGGCCTCGCCGCCGACGATCAGCTGGCGGCCGTCGTCGACCACGACAGCGCCGTCGTCGCCGGGACCGGCCCACCAGTCGACGCCGCCGAAGATCTCCGACACAACTCCGATCGCTGCCTTGGAGCGGACCCCGGGAAGCTCACGCAGCCGATGGACGAGTGCACGCAGGTCGGACGACGCGGCGGGCGCGGGGAGGGACCTGTCCGCAGATTCGACGGGCGACGTCTGGGCTGCGGGCGTGTCGATCGCGCTCACCGGAGGCCGATGGACATCTGCTGGTGCGGCTGGTCCACGTAGAGCTCCGGCTCGCCGACCGTCACCCATCCCAGGTGGCGGAAGATGGTGACGTTGGAGAGCTGGATCCAGGCGATCATGCGATCACCGCCGCAGCCCCCGGCGCTCGCGACGGCATGCCGCACGAGGCTCCCGGCGAGGCCGGTGTGGCGGTGCTCATCGAGCACAGCGAGCCGGTCGCCCTTCCACAGTCGCTCCCCGGGCTCGACCGAATCGACCGGGAAGAGGCGAACGCATCCGGCCGGGACGTCGTCGACGTATCCGACGACGTGCTGCACGTCGGGGTGGTCGTCGAACTCGTCGAGGTCGTGCACGTCGAACAGTGACTGCTCCGTGACGAAGACCGCGTGACGGATATCGAGGTGTGTCCGCCTCTCGGTCGGCGAGGCAGCGCGTCGACACTCCAGCACGTGCGTACTGGCCGCAGCCCAGGGCCTGTCAGGCGAAGAGGGGGAGAGAAGTGCGGCCATCGGCCAGACCTCCTTCCGATGCGGGCGATCCGGCACGCTCGAGCGCTGCCATGCCCGAGCAGGCCTGGCACCGGGCGCATCCGGCCATGACGCCTTCGGCCGTCATGCCGCGAGCGAGCATGTAGGGCACCACCTCGCGGTAGATCGACTCGACGTACTCCGGGGCGGGCGGGCGTTCGTCGGCCAGCAGGCTGCCGGGTACCGGACGGAGCGGGACGATGAAGGGGTAGACGCCGATGTCCACCGCGCGGCGGCACGACTCGATCGTGAGCTGCGGATCCTCGCCCATGCCGAGGATCACGTAGGTCGACACCTGTCCCTCGCCGAAAGCCTTGACTGCACGCTCCCAGGCGCCGAAATAGGCTTCGATGCCCCATCGGGCCTTGCCCGGCGCGACTTGGGCGAGGACCTTCGGATCGAACGTCTCGACATGGATGCCGACCGAGTCCGCGCCCAGATCCTTCACGCGGTCGATGACGTCGAGGTCCTCCGGCGGCTCGAACTGGACCTGGACGGGGAGGCCGGAAGCGTTCTTGACCGCTTCGGCGCACTTGCCCACGTACAGAGCGCCGCGGTCAGGCGTGGCGGTGCTGCCGGTCGTGAGGGTCGCGTCGACCGCGCCGTCGAGGTCTCGAGCCGCCACTGCAACTTCGGCGAGCATCGCAGGGGTCTTCTTGGCGATCGTGCGGCCTGCCGCCAGCGATACACCGATCCCGCAGAACGTGCACTGATCGGAATTTCCCCAGTAGGCGCACGTCTGCAGCACCGTGCTGGCCATCGAGTCCAGGTGCATCAACGCGATCTTCCAGTACGGAATGCCGTCCTCGGTGCTCAGGTCGTAGTACTTCGGTCGGGGCGCGAGTCGCACTTCGGCCAGTCGGGTCGAACCCTCGTAGACGGCGAAGCCGTCATCCTCGTGCCGCATCTCGTAGGGCGAGGACTGGACGTAGGCGGCGTCGGTGGGGGCCGTCGTGGGAGCGCCGTCGATCCACAACATCCCCGCGTCCGACGGTCCAGCTCCGCCGCGCCGGCGTTCGATCTTGGACTCGACGCGCAATCCGTGGCTCTGGATGTTGCCGATGAGCTCGGCGAGCTCGTCGGCGTTCAGCGGGGTGAAGGACTCTCGTGCCTCGGACATCTGCTCGCTCCTGTCGATTCTGGCCGTGCCGGCGATTTGTGACTGCAGCCACACGGTACGTCCACTATAGGAAACATTTCAGGCGGGGGATAGGCCGAGGTCGGGGTCAACATGTCGATGGAGGGCCGGCCTCGGGTCGGCTGTGCTGGCGGCGTAGGTCTGACACGTAGGCCTCCCGCTCCTCCGCGGTGCCGAAATCCACGGGGTCATTGCCGTCGATGTCCTGCAGTCGTCCCGTGTCGGGCTGGAGCCGCAGGAGCTGCACGTGGTGGGTAGTCGCCATCATCGTCTCGTCCGGCATCGTGCTCACCGCGATCGCCAGGCCGGCAGGCACGTGGACCTCGAGCCGTCGATAGGGCACGAAGGGATCACCTGGGGCATAGCCCTCCTCCTCCACCACCACCCAGTCCGTGCCTGTCATGCCAGCGAGAAAGGCGACTCGGCGGTCCTCTGCACTTTCCTGCGCCGCCTCGCGCCTGCGCATCGTGAAAGCTGCTCCGAGAACCGCCGCGGTGTCGAGCCCCTCCAGAGTGAGGCGCGGATCGGTCGCGACAGCCTGGGCGAGAACCTGTTCCCGCAGCTCCCAGTCGCGGACCAGCCCGGCGAGTCCGCGACTGCGTTGCCGGAGCACGTCGGTCAGGGCCCCGATCAGGCGCGTCGATCGTTGGTAGATGTCGGGACGGTCGAGTGCGCTCGAGAAGGCGCGGTCCGCGTCCGCGGCCCACCGCTCGCTGAGCCCGCGTGGGACCGCGGCGACTGTCTCCGCTCGTGTCGGATCGTGAAGATTGCTGTCCTCGGTCATTGCGAAACTCTCCCTCGAGGTTCACTATAGTCAACATGACATCTTGTATAGGTGATGCCTATGTGCCGCTGCAGACGTTCCCGGATTCTCGCGGGTTGATCGCGGGGTGCCGCTCATGAGCAGGATCGCCGTAGTAGCGGTCGGCGGTAACGCGCTGACCCGACAGGATCAACAGGGTACCGCTGAGGAGATCGAAACGAACGCTGCACAGATGGCCACTGCGGTCAGTGCGCTTCTGGACGCCGGATGGCGCGTCGTCGTGGTTCACGGCAACGGCCCGCAGGTCGGGAACCTGTCGATCCAGCAGGAGAGCGGCGTCGACATGGTGCCCCCGCAGCCCCTGTACTCGCTGAGCGCCATGAGTCAGGGCCAGCTCGGCAGCATTCTCGTGCGGGCCATCAACGACCAGCGCGGGCCCGGGACGGCGGTCGCGGTCGTGTCGCACATGGTGGTTGACCTGCAGGACGCAGCGTTCAACCAGCCCAGCAAGCCGATCGGACCGTTCTTCCCGGCCGACGTGGCGGCTCAGCTCGGCGCGAGCCGAGGTTGGGAGATGGCCGAGGACGCTGGTCGGGGATACCGCAGGGTCGTGCCCTCGCCGTGCCCGGGAGAGTTTCTCGAGGCCTCTGCCGTCGCTGCGTTGCTGGACGCCGGAAAGGTCGTGTTGGCCGCCGGTGGAGGCGGCGTTGCCGTCTCCCGTGACGCCACGGGTCATTTCCGGGGAGTCGATGTCGTGATCGACAAGGACTCCGCCGCCGCCAGGCTGGCGATCTCCCTGGGCGCGCAGGCACTTCTCCTCGTCACCGGGGTGGATGCCGTGTCGATCGATTTCGGCAAGCCCACCGAACGGGTGATCCACGACGTCCCGGTAGACGACGCGCGCCAGTATCTAGCCGAGGGGCAGTTCCCACCCGGCAGCATGGGGCCCAAGGTCAAGGCCGCGATCGACTTCGTCGCCGAGGCCGACGGAACCTCGGTCATCACCTCGGCTGGGCTCCTCGTTGACGCGCTCGACGTCTCGAGCACGGTCGGCACCCGCATCGTCCCTACTCGCGTGATGAGCCCGGCATGACAACCGCAGCGGGAACCGCCATGATCAAGGTCGTTCACGACACCTACGCAGATTCGTTGCTGCTGCTCGTCGCCACCTCCGACATGTCGGAGTGCGAGGGGGTCTCCTGGGCCGGAGCCGTCATGGCCACGCCTGCCGGCCGGGAGAGCCTGGCAGCCGAGGGATTCGATGCCGACGAGCTGGGCGATCTGGGCTCCAACGATCTCGTCCTGGCCGTACGTGCTGAGGACCAGGCCGCTGCCGAGCGTGCGTTCGACGCCGGCGCCAAGGCCATCAGCTCCGAGGCTCCCGAGGCCGTCGGTGGCGCCCCGGCCCCGCGATCGATCGCTTCGGCGGCGAGTCGCCTGAGCGCCGCGAACGTCGCGATCATCTCCGTTCCGGGCTCCTACGCAGCGCTCGAGGCTCACCACGCCCTGACCGCGGGCCTGCACGTCCTGCTGTTCAGCGACAACGTGCCGAAGGAGGAGGAGGTCGAGCTCAAGAAGCGTGGCAACGAGCTCGGGCTGCTCGTCATGGGACCCGGTGCAGGCACGGCGGTCCTCGCCGGGACCGGCCTGGGCTTTGCCAACGACGTCCGCAGGGGACCCGTCGGAGTCGTGGCAGCCGCCGGGACCGGCGCGCAGGAGGTCTCGGCGCTGCTGGACCGATGGGGCATCGGTGTCTCCCACGTCATCGGAGTGGGGGGACGGGACCTGTCGGCGGACATCGGAGGACGGATGGCGATCGCGGCCGTACGGGCCCTCGACGCCGACCCGGACACCAAGGCGATCCTCCTGGTCTCCAAGCCCCCGAACGAGGCCGTGGCGCGCGAGGTCCTCGCCCAGTGCGGAGACACCCCGGCGGTGGCCACGTTCCTCGGACTGGACGATCTAGACACGCCAGAGGGCGTGCACATGGCGCGCACGCTCGAGGACGGCGCCCTCGCGGCTGCCCGGCTCGTGGGGCATGCCGCAGAGGTCTCCGCCGACGACCTGCCGGCCGCCGTGGCGACCGCGATCGACGGTCTCTCCGCGGAGCGACGCACCGTGCGGGGCTACTACTCCGGTGGCACGCTGTGCTACGAGGCCCAGCTCATCATCGGTGACCTGCTGGGTGGCGTGCACTCCAACGAACCCCTGGTCGAGGCCAACACCGTGCCGGCGCCGCCCGGTGCCCACGTGCTGCTGGACCTGGGTGCGGAGGAGTACACCGACGGTCGTCCGCACCCGATGATCGACCCCTCGTTGCGCATCGACACCATCCGCGCCAACGCGCGGGACGCGGATGTCGCCGCGGTGCTCCTGGACGTCGTGATCGGGTACGGAGCTCACGAGGACCCGGCAGGTCAGCTCGCCCCGGTGTGCCAAGAGGTCATGGCGGACGGCGGGCCGCAGGTCATCGCCTATGTCCTGGGCTCGGCGACGGATCCTCAGGGCTACGACGCCCAGGTCCAGAAGCTGCGCGACGTCGGGTGCATCGTCACTGACACGGCAGCCCGCGCAGCATTTGCGGCGGCGGCGATCGCCGCTCGCAAGCCTGCGTGGGTGGAGCAGCCTGCATGAGTGCCGCATCCCCGAGTGTCCCCGTGGCCCTCATCACCTACAGCACCCGTCCTCGCGGCGGTGTGGCACACACGCTGGCACTGGGAGAGGCGATGCACGCACTCGGTCAGGACGTGCTGATCGTCGGTCTGGGCGACCCCGAGGCCGGGTTCTTCCGGCCCGTCGACGCTCCGACCTTGATCGTGCCGGCGCCTCAGGTCGACGGTGGTCTGGAGGCCAAGGTTGACGCCAGCATCGATGCGCTCGAGATCGCGCTGGCCGACGTCGCCCGGGACTATCCGATCCTGCACACGCAGGACTGCATCTCGGCACGTGCGGCGGCCCGGGTCCGTGACGGGGGGGCGCCCGTCACGGTGGTCCGGACCGTGCACCACGTCGATGACTTCGACACCGAGAAGCTCATGACCTGCCAGCGCCTCGCGATCCTCGAGCCGGACACGGTATTCGTGGTCAGCCAGATCTGGGAGGAGAACCTGCAGGCGGACTACGGAGTCTCTGCGGCGATCGTGCGCAACGGCGTCAACGTCGAGCGCTACGGCACGGCGTCTCCCGAGCTGGCCTCCGAGCTGCGGGAGCGCGTAGGTGCGGGCGACCGGCCGCTGCTCCTCGCGATCGGGGGCATCGAGCCTCGCAAGGGGACCGACACGCTGGTCGCGGCGCTCTCCGCACTCAAGGCCGAGCGCTCACCTTCCCCGGTGCTCGCCGTGGTCGGCGGTCACTCCTTCCAGGATCATCGGTGGTACCGGGAGGCCGTCCTGGAAACCCTCGACGACCTCGGGCTCGTGCTCGGCGTCGACGTGGTCGAGCTCGGATCGGTTCCCGAGTCGGAGATGGCAGGTTGGTACGCGGCTGCTGACGTGCTGACCTTCCCCTCGGTCAAGGAAGGCTTCGGACTGGCGGCCCTGGAGTCGATGGCGGCCGGCACGCCCGTCGTCACCAGCGACCTGCCGGTCTTTCGCGAGTGGATCACCGACGAGGCGCTGCTGGTTCCGGTGGGTGAGGTCGACACCTTGGCCGCAGCCATCGCGTCGGTCCTCGACGACGACAGCCTGCGAGCGCGGCTGGTGGCCGCCGGGCACACGCTCGCGGACCGCTACACGTGGGAGGCCAGCGCGCGCGAGCACCTGGCGCTCTACGCGGCCGCGTCCCTGCGTGCGACCGGTTGACGTACTGTTCTGACATGCTGGTCGCTGGCGTCTCACGCGGGTGGCCGGAAGTGGGACGACTGCGGGCGGTGCTGCCGCCGGGTGCCCAGCTGGAGGTGATGGATCCGGCCGACGCGGACCGCGCCCTGCTCCCGACCACCGAGGCGGCGCTGGTCGAGGGGGACGCACCACAGCGCGTACGCGAGTTCGCGGCGGGGCGGCTCTGCTCCCGAGCGGCACTCGCGGGGATCGGGCAGCGGACCGACCCGGTCCTCATGGACGCCGGGGGTGCCCCGGCGTGGCCGGACGAGGTGCGCGCCAGCATCAGCCACAAGGACTCGCTGTGTGTCGCGGTCGTCGGGAGCACGCGGACGTGGTCGGGGGTGGGCATCGACGTCGAGCGTGCCGCGCCGCTGCCGCGTTCGACGTGGTCCCGTGTGCTGACGGCGCACGAGCGCGGCCTGCTGGAGGCCGGCCCCCGGGGGTCGATCGCCGCTCGCGCGACGTTCAGCGCCAAGGAGGCCTATTACAAGTGGTACCGCTCGTGTGGCCACTCCGGCACGCCGGACTTCAACGACGTCGACGTGTCGCTGCTCGACGACACCGTCGTGGTCACCCCCGCCCTTGACACCGACCTGCCGGTCGCGCGCGGACGATGCGTGGTGGGAGACACGTGGATCATCGCCCTGCTGTACTCCGAGCCGATTCAGCCGAGGTCGTGACGGATGAACTCCACGCCGCTGCGGGGCGTCTCGTCGACCGAGAGGGTGAACAGGTCGTTTCGGCTGTAGTGGCCGACCGGGTCGAGGTCGAAGCGGGCCCCGGCCAGGTCGTCCAGGTCGATCTGGGCCGTCACCAGCCCCTCGCTACCAACGAGCGGCTCGGCCAGGACGTCGCCGAGGGGCCCGATGATCGTGCTGCCTCCATTGATGAGCGGTTTGTCACCGGGCCAGCCTGCCGCCCTGCGTCCGACCTCGTCGGGTGACGGCACGTACTGGCACGCGCTGACGACGAAGCATCGTCCTTCCACGGCTTTGTGCCGCATGGTTGCCTGCCACACGTCACGGTCGTCGCCGGTCGGCGCACACCAGACCTGGACGTCCTTGGCGTACATGGCGGTCCGGAACAGCGGGACGTAGTTCTCCCAACAGATCGCCGAGCCGAGGCGCCCAGCGACGCTGTCCACCACGGGCATCGTGGACGCGTCGCCGCGGCCCCACACCAGACGCTCGGTCGCGGTCGGCAGGAGCTTGCGGTGGAGGTCCACCAGTCCCAGCTTCGGGTCGATGAAGATCGCCGTGCAGTACAAGGTGGACCCGCCGCGCTCGATGAGCCCGACGACCAGCTCGGCCCCGGTGCGGGCTGACAGGGCCGCCAGGCGGTCACCTCCGGACCGGGCAGGTCTACGGCTTGCTCGAAGTAGCGGGCGAACTCCCGGCGTCCTTCGGGAAGTCGGTAGCCCAGCCGGGTGCCGAAGTCGCTGCCCTTGGGATAGCCGCCCAGGACGGTTTCCGGCAGGACGACGAGCCGCGACCCGGAAGCCATGATCTGGTCCTCGTAGGACAGGATGCGCTCCACCGTGGCGGCCGTGCCCTCAGGCGAGGAACCCAGCTGGAGCGCACTGACGTTGATGGTCGACATCAGCGGCGCTCCTCAGCCGGGCCGGCGGGACTCGACGGTGGACGGGGGGCACTCGACGTCCGGTCAGACCTCCGGTGGCGTTGTGGGTGGGTCGACTCATGGGGCTCCGTTCCGAGGGGCATGACGCACCCAAATAGTACGTACCCAAATCGTTGGTGCACCAACTACACCTCGGGAGTCGTGATGGGCACCCGGCAACCGCGTGGCCGGGCTGAGAAGCCCGCACCGATAAGGTCGTCACCATGCGTATGACCCGGCTCTTCCTGCGAACTCTCCGTGACGACCCGGCCGAGGCGGAGGTGCCGAGCCACCGGCTGCTGGTCCTCGCCGGCTACGTGCGGCGGGTCGCGCCGGGGGTCTACTCCTGGCTGCCGCTGGGGCTGAAGGTGCTGGCGAAGGTCGAGCGCATCATCCGCGAGGAGATGGACGAGATCGGCGCGCAGGAGGTGCGC